>CAZXDD010000356.1:0-8131 GCA_964639415.1 uncultured Armatimonadia bacterium | reverse complement strand
TAATGAGCGGTGACTGGAGTTCAGACGTGTGCTCTTCCGATCTCGCGGAGCGCCTCCACGATCAGCTCGTCGTTGAACAGCGCCGGATCACCCACGCCGGTGCTGATCATCCGGCAGCAGAAATCCATGAGCTCGTCCGGGGTGCCCTCGTGCCAGGCCAGACCGATGGTCGGGTAGACGAGCTGGGTGGCCAGCCGGGCCTCCAGCACGAGGTAGGTCAGCTCGTTGGTGACATCCTGCCCCTGTCCGTTGCGGCCGCCCACCATTACGGAGATTGCCGAGCCGGAGCCCAGGATCATGTTGAGCTGGATAAACAGAGAGCAGATGAGCTCGAGGGCCTCCTCGCGGGTAATGCGGCCAGCCGCCAGGTCGGCCTCGTAGAAGCGCCACAGCGTCTGGTCCATGCGTCCGGGAGTGGTCAGACCGTGGTCCTCACCGAACCACAGGGCGATCTCCGTCAGGAACATGAGCTGGATGGCTTCATGGAAGCTCGCGGGGGGCGAGCTCACCAGCCGTCGGCACATCGCACCCAGCTCCGCCCATTCCGGCGTGTCATCGGCCCCCGCGTCACAAAGCTCGGCCACGCGCCCGATGTAGTCCTGCACACCGCGCACAGCGATGGCGCAGGCCTCATAGAACGTGCGCTTGTCCCCGTGACCGGCCGCCGCCTGCCGCCTCAGGACCTCGTCGAGGATGCCTCCGAAGCCCAGAGCGAAGACCTTCTCGAAGTCCGGGTGGAAGTGCCCTGCGTCGCCTCCGGGGTAGGGCGGGATGCTCTCCAGTACGGGCCGCAGTTCGGCGATGCGGGCCTGCTCGGCCTCGGTGGCCGGGCGCAGCGCCGGACGGCCCACAATGCGCTCGCCTGAGGAGAGCTCCAAAGGCATGTTCAGCAGACGGTTGGCGGTACGGCGAGCCCGCCAGATGAGCCAGTCTTCATCCTCGGTGTGCGCCTGCCAGGCCTCCGCATCGAGGATGGGGGCCGTCGGCAGCGAGGGCCAGCCGGTGACGGCCAGGGCGGCGTCGCGCAGAGCGCGGATCTCGGGACGTAGGGCCGGGCGACGGATCAGGCCATTGGTTGCGGCATCGATCTCCATCAGTGTGTCGGCTGGCATTTCCACTAGGCCTCAGTAGGGAGAGTCACAAGTCCAAAGTCGCAGGTCTCAAGCCAACGGCGAACGGCGTTCATCTCTCGCGGGCCCGTCGGGCCTCTTGGGGGAGAGGTGACACAGCCAACGGCGTCTTCGCCCCGGCCCCTGTGTATCATTACCCCTTCACGGCACCGAGCTGGATGCCCTTGACAAAGAACTTCTGGCCCACGACGAACAGCACGATCAGCGGGACCATCGCCATCACTGACGCCGCCATCAGCAGCGTGGTCTCCCGGCCATAGGAGCTGTCGAAGAACAGCAGGCCGATGGGCAGGGTGCGCAGATGGTCGTCCTTGATCATCACCAGGGGCCAGAAGAAGGACTGGTAGTTGCCCATGAAGGTGAAAATGGCCAGGACGATGAGACCGGGCCGGGCCAGGGGCATCACGACATCCCAGAAGATCTGCCAGTGGTTGGCACCGTCCATCTCGGCGGCCTCGTCCAGACTGGCAGGGATCGTCAGCATGAACTGCCGCAGCAAGAAGGTGCCATAGGCGCTGAAGCAGGCGGGCAGGATCAGCACCGTGTAGGTATTGATGAGCTTGAGCTGGGTCATCACCCAGTAGTTGGGGATGAGCGTGACCAGGCCCGGGACCATGAGGGTGGCCAGATAGAGCATGAAGACCTTGTCCCGCAGGCGCCAGCGGATACGGGAGAAAGCATATGCGGCGGCCGCGCTGGTGAGCACCTGGCCGAAGGTGACCCAGGCGGCGACGAACAGGCTGTTGAAGTAGTAGCGCCCGAAGGCGATGGTTTCGATGACCTCGCGGTAGTTGCCAAACTTCCATTCCTGGGGCAGGAAGTAGCCCGACTGCACCTCGGAGAGCGGCTTGAGGCTGGTGGCCACCTGCCACAGGAAGGGGACCATCATCGTGAGGGCGGTGGCGGTCAGGACGATGTAGCCCAGGATGCGCAGGACCACCTGGCCCGGAGTGCGCCTGCGGAACCGTGACCCGGGTGGGCCGGCGGTGGTGTCGTCGCTGAAGTCCTGCATGCGTGTTCTCCCGGTCGGGTTGTGCTTCGTGTCTCAGTACCTGGATGCTCTTCGCCTGTGCCGTCCTCGGCCGTTCCTCAGTCCGGCCGTTCTCCGCCGTTCTCCCTGTCTCTACGCCTCTGTTTTCGCCGTTCCCCGCCCATCAAGCCGTTCTCTGTGGAACTCCGTGCTCTCCGTGTCTCCGTGGTCTGGCGTTGGGTGTTTGCCGTTCTCAGCCGTCCTCACACTTCCACGTCGAACGCCGACTTGCCGAACTTCCAGTTGACCAGCGTCATGGCGAAAATGAGCACGAACATGACCCAGGCGATGGTGGAGGCATACCCGAGCTGGTACTCCTCGAAGCCCTTCATGTAGATATAGTAGCCCAAAGTCACGGTGGACTCGGCCGGGCCGCCGGCCGTCATGACTCGGGCCTGCTCGAAGCCGCCCTGGAGCCCACCGATGGCGCTCATGACGACGATGAAGAACGTCGTGGGGGCGAGCTGAGGCCAGGTGACGTGACGGAACATGGCCCAGCGCCCGGCGCCGTCGATCTCGGCGGCCTCGTACAGCTCCGGCGGCACATTGCTCAGGCCCGCCAGGTACAGGAGCATGTTGGTGCCACCGATGGCTGTCCAGATTCCCATGAACATGATCGCCGGCTTGGCCCAGGCGATGGAGAGCAGCCAGTCGGGTGTTTCCAGGGAGGTCCAGAAGGCATTCCAGCCCTGCATGGTCTGCACGAGCGGCGCAGCCCAGGACCGGCTCAGCAGCCACGCCGGGGCGTTCCCCAGGGAGCCGAGGGCCTCGAACAGGCTCTCCAGGCCGGTGTTCAGCGGCCCGAACTCCGGATTGTAGATGGCTTTCCACAGGATGAAGAGCGCTACCCCGCTGGTGATTGTCGGCAGGTAGAACATGGTCCGGAACATCACCAGGCCGCGCAGCTTCTGGCTCAGGATGATGGCCAGGAACAGTGACCCGGCAATGCCCACCGGGATACCCAGCATCAGGTACGCCGTGTTGCCGAAGAACTGCCAGAACCGTGGGTCCGTGAGGAGGTCCTTGAAGTTGTCGAAGCCCACCCACTCCAGGGGGATGCTCTCGGTCATCTGCCAGTTGGTGAACGCCATGATGAAGCTGAAGATGACGGGCAGGGCCATGAAGGCCAGGAAGCCCAGGAAGTTGGGGGCCAGGAACAGTAGGGCGACCGGCCAGTTGTCCGCGCGCCGAGTGATCTGTGCAGCCATGCTGCTTTAGCCTCCTGCCTGCGACTGCGTGCCGGAGGTGAGCCTGCCATACTCCACCTGCAGCTCGGGGAACTTGCTGATATGCTCCTTGATGGCCGCGTTGATCTCTTTGGCCGCCGCCGTCATGGCTTCGGCCGGCTCCAGCTCCCGATTGCGCATCAGATCGAGGTACCTTTGGTAGATGCGGTTGGCCACATACGGGTTGACGAACTTGGATAGCTCCACGCTGCGGGCGCAGGCCATCTCGCTGCGGAACACGTCGTTGTAGTCTTCCTCGGGATGCTGGGGGTTGTGGAGGAAACGGTCGGTATAGCAGTACTTGGTGACGGGCGCCATGTTGTCGGCGCTGTCGTTTATCTGGTTGCAGTAGTCCTCGCTGGCCAGGAACTTCAGATAGTTGAAGGCCTCCTTGACGTAGGGGCTCTTCTTATTCAGCACGCTGATACGGGTGACGAAGGTGGTGGCCTTCTGCTTGCCCCGTGGCAGCGCGCAGGCGCCGATACGAAGCTTGGGGTCCTTGCGCCACACGATCAGGCCCCAGCGGCCGTAGCGGATCATCCCCAGGCGGTTGGCGGAGAACAGGGTGATGATCCCCTGTCCCCAGCCGCCGGCGGCGGCCATGGCCTGCTCCTCGCTGGGACTGGGGGCGCACTTGTGCTTGAACTCCAGGTCCATCAGCCACTGGGCCGCACCGATGGCCTCGGGCGAATCCAGCGTGCAGCGGGTGCCGTCCTTCGAGAAGAGACTTCCGCCGTTTTGCCAGATCGCCTCCATCAGGTCGTAGCCCATGACCCCGTAGGTCTCATTGCGCTTGCTGCCGGGCGCCTTGATCGTGAGCCGCTTGGCGACATCCACAAACTCCTCCCAATCCCAGTCGCCGTCCGGGTAGGGCACCCCGCACTTGTCGAAGATGTCCTTGTTGTAGAAGACCACCCAGGGGCCGGGATTGGTGACGAAGCCGTATTGCCGCCCCTCGATGAACATGTTCTCTTTGGCCGCGGGCCAGGAGATCTCCGGCGTCACCCCGGCCTCCTCGGCCATTTCGGTCACGTCGGCGAGGATCCCCGCCTGATAGTAGGTATGGAGCTGCTGGCGGGTGTAGCAGTCGATGATGTCCGGGCCGATGCCGGCCATCGTCTGCACGATGATCTTGCTCTGATCGTTGTTGGTCGGGTCGATGGTGAGCTTCAGACTGGGGAACATCCTGTCGAAGATGGCGATCTGCTCCTGCCGGGCGGGGTTGTCGTCCGTGGTCAGAATCAGCCGTAGGCGCCCACCGTACTCGCGCTTGGGCTTGGTGGCCACGGCGGCGATAGACAGCAAACAAAGCACGATGAAGATGATCAGAAACAACCGCTTCATGCAACCGCTCCCTACAGACCCGGGAAAGGCCCGTCACCGGGCCAGACGAGTGCCAGAAGTGTACCCTCCCCGGCGAATGGCCGCAAGGGGGCGGTGACCGAGACCCACCTGGGCGCGGACCTGTGCCGCGCCAGGGCAGGCCGCGAAGGCCGGCGGGGTACAGGCCCCCGCCCTACCACAGCAAACGGCACCGGCCAACGGCTCGCCGGCCCCCACAGCCGTACCATAAGCAGGTGTTCCGAGATCGTTGCGGGAAACAAGCCGCCGGAGCACAGCCGGAGTTTCCAGCGGGCGCCACATGCTCTTGCAGGCGGCCGTCGCCCCATCAGACCCAGGAGATATGCCATGACCTCGAAAGAACTCGTCACCCGCGCCGTGACCTTCCAGGGCCCTGACCGCATCCCCTACAACCTCCCCGAGCCGTGGGGTAGCGACATCCGGGGCTGCGGGGCCGGAGCGGACCCCAACTGGCAGCCCTGCATCAAGACCGATACCGAGTGGGAAGACGAGTTCCACAGCATCTGGCGCAAGCTGCCCGGCGACAAGACCATGGGCCAAGTGGTGGGACACCCGCTGCCGGACTACGCCATGCTCGACGACTTCCAGTGGCCGGACTACACCGTCCCCGAGCGGTACGAGGGCGCGAGGAAGGCCTGCGCCGACAACCCGGAGGACAAGTTCCTGCTGGGAGGCATCCCGATGAGCCTCATCCACCGGCTGGAATACCTGCGTGGGCACGTGGAGGCATGGACCGACCCTTACGAGCACCCCGATGAGCTACGCAGGCTGCTCAACAAGCTGGGGGACATCGCCATCGACGCCATCGACCGCCTTGCCGATGCCGGTGCTCACGGCATCATGTCCTGCGACGACTGGGGCCTGCAGGATCGGCCGATGCTCTCGCCTTCCACCTTCGCCGAGTTTTTCAAGCCGGTGTACAGGCGCGTGTATCACCACGCCCACGAGCGGGGCCTGCTCACCTTTCTCCACAGTTGCGGGCACATCACCGACCTGCTGGAGCATTTCGTCGAGGCCGAGCTGGATGTGATTCAGCAGGACCAGCAGGAGAACATGGGCGTGGACGAGCTGGCCCGGCGCTTTGGCGGCCGCCTGTGCTTCTGGTGCCCGGTGGATATCCAGCAGACCATGGTGCACGGCAGCGTGCAGGATGTGCGCGCCTACGCCCGCAAGCTCATCGACGCTTTCGGCCGCTTCAACGGCGGCTTCATCGCCCAGTGGTACGCCTCCCCGGCGGCGGTGCAGCACAGTCAGGAGAAGATCGACGCCATGGCCCAGGAGTTCGTGGAATACGGGGGGCGGGTGTACGCAGGGTGAGGCGCCGGTCGCGGCACGGTATGGGCGAGGGGGTTGCCCCGGCCAGACCGGCCGCGGAGGACAAGGAGGCCCGACATGAAACTGCTGCTTTTCTGCCTTCTCGCCGCCTCCTGCGCCCTTGCCGGTGATGTGCAACTGGTCAATGCCCACTTCCGCACTCCCGGCGGCGAGTTGTTCATCCCCCTCGGGGGCTTCTACGGCAATTGGGTGCCGACGATGGAAGGCGGCGTCCTTGGTCCCGGGCGCAACTTCCAGGATCTGGACGAGAGTGAATGGGACCGCTGGTTGTCGCTGCTTGCGGACCATGGCTGCACGGCCGTAAGGGTCTTCTGCCGCGCGCACCGCGAGTGGCAAGGCCACAAGACCGAGCAGACCCTGGACGCCGGCGGCCACGTGGACCCGGAGCTGTGGGCGACCTTCGAGCGGTACTTCGCCTGCGGCGCCGGGCATGGTCTCCGCTTCCAGATGACGCTACTTTCCGAACCACGGGGCTCCATCTACGTCCATTGGGCTCCCGTCGTCTTCGCCCAGCCCCAGTACCTCAAACACGGCTGGCCGTTCCACCGGTTCGTCGGGCCACAGGTGGGTCAAAGGCGACTGCTCGACAGCCAGGCGGAGTATTTCACAGACCCCGAGGCGGTGGCACTGCAGAAGCAGTACCTGGCCGAGCTGCTTACGAAGCTGGCGGAGGTGCCCAACGTCTTCACCGTGGAGTTGTACAACGAGATGGCCTGGAACGGCGACTTCATGTGGGAGACTCAGGATGTCGAGACCGCCTGGGCACGGGAGATGGTCTCGGTCGTCAGCGGTATCGCTCCCGATCTGCCGGTCTGCTTCAGCCTGGCCGGACACGGCATGACGGGCATCGACCCGGTGCGCTGGGCAAAGGCAATCCCCGTCGACTTCTTCAGCTCGCACTTCTACCCGTCCATCAGCGGGGAGGACGAGTCGCTCGACTACGGCGCCTCAGCCGCCCTGGTGCACGACTACGCCGCCGCGGTGCTGCCCGGCTTCCCCGGCGAGTCGGGGGTGCTCGACCCGGCCGTGCCCGACGAGGCGCGCAGGCTCGCGCTGCGTGACTGCCTCTGGCTGACGCTGGCCGGCGGCGGCGCGGGCTACATGCAGTGGCCCATGGAGCGTCAGCCGGTGGCGCACCTGACCGAGTACCGCAAAGCTCGGGACTTCCTGAGCGGCGAGGACTGGCTGGCTGGTGAAGCGGCCCCGGCGCCGCTGACCGTCGACATCACCGCCAACTGCGCGTTCTTCGGCGCATCCACCAGCCGCCAGGAGAAGCTGGAAAGCTCGCTTCTCGATGCTCTGCGGCAGTACGAGCGCAGGTCGCTCGATGACTGCATACCCCTGGCCTTCACCCTCGGTCCGGCGATGGCCGATGGCGCCGTGCTGGATGAAGCCGCCTTCTCGCGTGTGAAGCCAACCTTCCGCCTGTCCCCCGGCTACCAGGGCCGCTACGTGCTGTCCGCCGACGGCGGCGCGGGCCTGCTGTATGCACGCAACTACGAGCCGCTGACCTTCGGTCGCTACCACCTGCGCCAGACCGAGCCTCGGCCCTTCTCCCTGCAGGCACACCTGCCGCCGGGGACATACCGGTTCACGGTGCTGGACCTGGGCAGCGGGGAGGAGCACGAGGTGACGGTGCAGTCGCCCGGCGTTGTTTGGGAGGCGCCGCAGGCAGAGGCGGACTATGCGGTGAAGTTCCGGAGGATGTAGAAGACGGCCCTTCTCCGGTCTGCTGCACACACCACAAGGGACAGGGCCAACCTCGCAGGGCTCCGCCCCTGCACCCCGACGGTCCTGTGGATCGTTGAGGGCCGCAGGCCCCAGACTCCGTCTACTGTGCGGCCATGGGCGCCCTGGACAGACGCCCGCGGGCACCGAGGGCCCCGAGGCAGGCCCCCCGGTGACCCTGACAGCGCTCCTCGCAAGCCCTGCGCACGCGCCCCTATCACAATGAATCCACATGAATTTGCAGCGCTATTGACAGAATGATTGGGGGGGGGTAGATCGGAAGAGCGTCGTGTAGGGAAAGAGTGTAGGATAGGGTGTAG
>CAZXDD010000355.1:0-8155 GCA_964639415.1 uncultured Armatimonadia bacterium | reverse complement strand
GGAAGCGCACCGCCGCTCGCTCCGCCGCGGTGGGCTTGGCGGTGCCGATGTCCAGGCCGCGGTAGATCTGCATGGAGTCGGCGGAGACGATCTCGCCCCCGGCGGAACGGGCCACGCGGATGGCGGCCTCTGTCTTCCCGGTGGCCGTGGGGCCACCGATTACCAGCAGTGGAACGCACAGGGACATCGGCCATGGTCTCCAGGGGAGGCGGTGGTGGACAGAGCGCTGCTGCTGCCTGCCGCGTCGGGCTGTGATGAGCCATGCGGGCGGCCGGCCGTGCGCGCGCGGCGCACAGGCCAGACAGCCGGGGCGGATCCGCACGCGGCCCGAGCCCGGCCGTCTTCCGCCCGTCGCCGGCGTCCCGCATCGTTCGCGGTGGCCGGCGGTCGTCCGTTCCCCCCGGAACTCCTCGCTCTGACGCGGTCGCTACCTCTTGAACTCGCGGTCCAACCTGTCCAGGGAAAAGGAGACAATGATGGGGTCGCCGTGGGGGCAGACTCCCGGCGAATCACTGTGCATCAGGTCGGCCACGAGCTTGCGCATCTCGTCGGGACGCAGGCGGGCCCCGGCCTTGGTGGCGGCGTGGCAGGCGATGGTAGCGCGGGTCTTCTCCCTGATGCGCTCGGCGGTGTCGGGCCGGTTCCAGGTGGCGAGATCGCAGATCACATCGGCCAGCACCTCCACCGGCGAGAGGTCGGCCGTGGCCACGGGGACGGAGCGCACCAGGATGGAATTGCCGCCGAAGGGCTCGGTCTCGTAGCCCAGTTCGTTCAGGGCTTCGGCGTGCTCGGCGCAGGCGGCGGCTTCCCCGGGCGAGAGCTGCAGCGTCTCAGGCAGGACGAGGAGCTGACGGGCCACCTGCCGGGCGCTGAGCCGCTCGAGCAAGACCCTCTCGGCTGCCCGGTGCTGGTCGATCAACAGCAGGGCGTCCTCCACCTTGGCCACGATGTACCTGCGGCCGATCTGGCCGAGAACCTCCGGTGCCGCAGGCGGCATCTCCACGGGGAGGGTTCCCTCGGCGGGCTCCGGTTGTGGCAGTTGCAGCACCGGATCGGCGAACACATCCAGACCCTCATCGCGCTCGTCCACCCGGTCCTCGAAGGGGTTGACCCTCAGGCGGCGTGCGCGCTGGATCTCATCAACCGAGGAACCCTCGAACCGCCCGGCGGGCAGGGGTGCTTCCGGCCGGTGCGAGAAGCCTTCCTCGGTGCGGTCCACGTGTCGGCGCGACTGGGTCAGCGAGCGGTAGCCCGCGGCGGAAAGCGTCTCCTCGGCGGCCCGTTGCACCAGCTCGTGCACGGCACCCGAGTGGCGGAAGCGGACCTCGATCTTGGTGGGATGCACATTGGGGTCGACGCGCTCCGGTTCGACGGTGAGGTGCAGGGCGCACAGGGGGTTGCGGCCGGCGGGCAACAGCAGGCCATAAGCCTCGTTCAGTGCGTGGCCGATCTGGCGGCTGCGCACGAAGCGACGGTTGACGAAGAACATCTGGTGCTCTCGGGTCGCCCGCAGGAGCTTGGGGCCGGAGATGAGACCCTCCACGCGAATGCCATCGGCCTCGGCCTCGCAGGGCAGGAAGTCCCGGGCCGCGGTGCTACCGTACATGGCCGACAGCACCGAGCGCAGGTCACCGGTACCGGGGACGCTGAACACCACCTGGCCGTCGTGGGTGAGCTTGAAGGAGATATCCGGCCGTGAGAGCGCCAGGCGGGAGACCCAGTCGGCGCAGTGCCCCCGCTCGCGGCCTGTGGTGGCCAGGAACTTCAGTCGGGCAGGGGTATTGAAGAAGATGCTCTTGACCTCGACGGTCGTGCCCGCCGGGCAGCCCACAGCGCGCACCTCCGCCGGCCCGCCTCCATGGATGCAGACCTCGCAGCCCTCCTCACTGTCCGCCTCACGGGTCTGGAGCCGGAAATGCGACACCGCGGCAATGCTGGGGAGCGCCTCGCCGCGGAAGCCCATGGTCAAGATGGCGTCGAGGTCCTCGGCCTGCCGGATCTTGCTGGTGGCGAAGCGCTGCACGGCCAGCCCGGCGTCGTGCGGCGACATGCCGCTGCCGTCGTCGCGGACGCGGATCAGCTCTCGGCCGCCCTGCAGCAACTCGACCTCGATGCGGCGGGCTCCGGCGTCGATGGCGTTCTCGACGAGCTCCTTGACCACGCTGGCCGGACGCTCCACCACCTCACCGGCGGCGATACGGTTGGCCAGTCCCTCGCTGAGCACGTGTATGCGGGGCATAGGGGTGTTCCTGGGTGGGGATGGCGGAAGGGTGTCGGCGCCGGACCCCGCGGAGCGGCCCGGAGGCGAAGGTGTGCGACCTCCTGGCCCCAGGCGACGCCGTCTTCAGGAATCACCGGGTCGGATCGCGGCGACGCCAGGCTCGCATCGGCCGCCGATCCGACCCTACAGGGCGCAGACGGCGCGCGGCAGGCAGCCAACCGCTGGATGCCTGCATGGGCGCGCTTCTTGGCGTCTGAACAAAGCTCTGGGGCCGCAATCCCGCCGTTGGCGAACGTCCCGCAGGGCGGGATCGGGCTTTCCACTCACATGATACACGAAGGGCGCGGAAGGCGCCTGGAGGGGTCCCGTCTTTGTGTCTTCGACACAAATCGACCCATTCGGCCCCTCCGAGCGGCCGCCCGCCCGGAACCTACACAGTCTGAGTGGAAGACCCGTCCCACCGACGGTCGCCGAGTCGCCCCATGCCGTGTACGGTCGTCGTGCTAGCCGAGCCTCACCGGGGCGCCCTCGTCGGCCGACTGGTACATCGCCAGCGCGATGGCCAGGGTACCGCGGGCGCTCTCGCACGAGATGCGCGGGCTGCGGTCGGTCTCGATGGCCTGCAGCATGTCCTGGATCATGTACAGGTGCTCGGTGTAGGCGAAATCGGCGGCACCGCCGGCTGCCGTCTTGACCGAGGCGTCGCCGATCTGCACCATCTCCTCGTCCCCCGGCCGCTTGTCCCGGAACTCCCAGGTCACGATACGCTCGCCGGCCATGATCACCGTGCCGTCCTCGCCATTGATCTCCACTCGGATGTCCGTTCCGGGCCACAGGGCGGTGCTGGCCTGCACCACGCCCAGGGCGCCGTTTGCGTACTCCAAGAAGGCGTTCAGCGTGTCCTCGAGGGCCACCTCAGGGTGGGCCAGATTGGTCATCCGGGCATCGACCTGTGTCACCGGACCCATGAGGTGGTGCAGCAGATCGATGTAGTGGAAGGCGTGCTGAATCGTGACCCCGGCGCCTTCCTCGCGCTTGCTGCGCCAGTCATCCTGTAGGTAGTAATCCGTGCTGCGGAACCACTTCATGTACGTGTCCGCCTGCAGCAGGCGGCCGAAGCGCCCCTGCTCGATGGCCTGCTTGATGGCCTCGATGGGCTTGCGGAAGCGCACCTGCAGGGAGATGGCGAGCTTGACCCCGTTGCGGTCGCGGGCCTCGATCATCTGGTCGCACTTATCCAGCGTCATCTCCGGCGGCTTTTCCACAACAACGTGCTTCCCGGCGTTCATCGCCGGGACGGCGAACATGGCGTGGTAGGCATTGGGGGTGCAGACATTCACCACGTCCACACGGTCGTCGGCGAGGATGGCCTCGAAGCTCTCGGCGGGCTCGCAGGAGAAGTCGGTGCAGAACTTGTCCAGGCGCTCCCGGTTCAGGTCGGCGGCGCAGACCAGCTCCGCGCCATCGGCGGCCTTGATGGCATTGCCGTGGAACTGCGAGATCAGGCCGCAGCCCACGATGGCAAAGCCGTAACTGTCCTTGGGCATGATTCCCTCCCGTTAGTCATCGGGTGGCGTCGATGTGCATCCGGCCGTACGCGGGCCGTCCGCCGCTCACGTCCGCCGGCGCCGTTCTCTGCCGGTCTCCGTGTCTCTGCGTCTCGGCGGCTAGACGTCGGTCGTCCCTATGGTACGAGGACGGCCTTGAGGGCCTCCATGGACTCGATGGCCTCGAAGGCCTTCTCCCAGTCCGCCAGGGGCAGCTTGTGGGTAAGGATCGGGTCCACATTGATCTTCCCGTCGGCGATGAGGCCGATGGTCTTGTCCCAGCTCGCGTACTCGGTGGACATGTTAAAGTACAGCGTGATGACCTTGGTCATGGCCGCATCCCAGTCCAGTTGCACCGGGCGCTTGCCGGTCAGGCCGATGGCGCAGATCTTGCCCCACTTGCGCACGAGATCGACGCTCTGGGCGACGGCGGGTGGCGCGCCGCTGCACTCGATAACCAGGTCGGCACCGCGGCCGTCGGTGAGCTCCTGGCACAGCTTCACGGGGTCTTGCTCGGCGAAGTTCACCACATGATCGATGCCCAGCTTGCGGGCGGTGGCCAGGCGCAGGTCTTCGTCCGCCGGGGCGCCCACGATCATGACCCTGGCCGCGCCGGCGGCCCTGGCCGTCTGCGCCGCCAGCAGGCCGATGGGACCGGGACCCATCACCACCACGAAGTCGCCCACATCGATAGTGCCGCGCTCGATGATGTCGGTGACGGTATTGGCCGTGGGCTCAACCAGAGCGGCCCGGTCAAAGGTCATGCCCTCGGGGATGCGGTGCAGAAGCTTGGGCGGATACTTGATGTACCGGGTGAAGGCCCCGTCGATGCCCCAGCCCGGCGAGCGCTTGTGGGGGCAGTTCTGGATGTGGCCGCGCCGACACAGATAGCACTGCCCGCAGTGCAGGGTGTGGGGCTCGCCTACCACCCGATCGCCCACGGACCAGTCGGCGACCTTGGCTCCGAGCTGCACGATCTCGCCCGAGAACTCGTGGCCCAGAATCACCGGCGGCCAGTAAGGGAAGGTGTCGTGCTTCACATGGATGTCGGTGCCGCAGATCCCCGCGGCCTTGACCTCGATGAGCACCTCGTCCTCGGCGATCTGTGGCTCCGGGACGTCTCGGAGCTCGATGAAGCCCTCACCCTTCTGCGTCTTGACCAGCGCAAGCATGTGTGTTCTCCTTGCCGGCGGCGAGCCCTGGCTCAACACCGCCAAACCAGCGGTCCCCGGCGTTCCGGGGCCAGGCGGCGGTGTCAGGCCCGCTCGATGATCCGAAACGCATGGATGTGACCGGCGACGACATCCTCCTCCACCGTGAACCGCCCGGCCACGGCGTCGTAGGTAGCGCGATCCAGAAGCACCCCCCGACTGAACGTCAGGGTGGCGGCCAGGCCGACGGGTGCGCCCACCACATCATAGCTGAGCATCCGCGGATGGCCGACCTCGCCCACCAGCACCGGACCGGTGGCAATCCCCACGTTCAAGTCGGTGTTCTGCGCCTCACGCGGGAGGGTGGTGATGTACTCGCGATAGCTCCGGCGCAGCGCGAGCATGGCACGGACGGCGATCTCCTCGCGCCCCTGGTCAAAGGTGGCCATCGCCGCGTCGGCCACGTACTTGACAAGGTCACCGTTGTGGGCCAGCAGGACCTCACCGACCCGCTCGTAGAAGCCCTGGAGGAAAGCCGCCAGCTCCGGTAGGGCCATGTTGCGGGTGGCCACCAGGAACCGGTCGATGTCTGCGAAGCATACGGTGAGTGTCTTTGTGTTCATACGGTTCCTCCTGCTCCGGTGCCATCGGTCGTGTCGGCATTCCGCGGTCGTCGAAAGCCGGGAGGTGGCGCATCAGAGACCTGCGGCGCCCGGCGGCTTTGTCCCGGCGCGCCGGACACCCGCGCGGTAGCAGAGGGGGAGTGAGGCCCGGACGCCGGCGGCTGTAGCCGCCGCCGCCCCCATTGCTGCCCCCCAGATCACTGCAGGCCGCACCAGTCCGCGACGAAGCCCGCCAGGATCCCGGTGGCCTCCAGAATGTCGTCCACGGCGATCTGCTCCTGGTTGCTGTGCGCCACTCCCAGAGAGCCGGGGCCGAAAACCACGGTCGGGATCCCGAGCTGGTTGTTGTACAGCCACGCGTCGCAGGATGCCGTCATTGCCGAGACGGCGGCCTGCCTGCCGGCGGCGGCGCAGGCGGCGGACAGGGCCTGCACCAGCGGGTGGTCGGGGTCGATGACACTGGCATCGTGCCGGTAGGTGAAATCCATCTCGAAGTGCTCGGCGAGCCAGGCGTCTCCCGACTGCCGAAGCGCCTGGTTCATCTCCTCCATGACCTGCTCCTTGGTGCGGTCGGGCAGGATGCCCAGCACGCCCTTGAGCACGGCCTTCTGAGGCGCCTGGGCCGGCCAGTCGCCGGCCTCGAGTTGCCCCACCGTGAGCGGCGCGGGGTTCTCGAACCCGTCGAAGAGCGGGTACTTGCCCCTAGACTCGGCGAGACACCGGGCGTGGTACTCGGTGAAGGCCTCGATGACCTCGACAGACTTCAGCAGCGCGCTCACCGTGCCGCCGGGCTTGCCGCTGTGCCCCGACTGGCCGTAAACGGTGGTCTCAAACCACACGGCGCCCCTGATCTGAGGCAGGATGACGAAGTCCGAAGGCTCAAGCACAATGGCGGCGTCGGCGATGTCCCCCCGGCGCACCATGGCCAGCGTGCCGTTGCCGCCGACTTCCTCCTCGATCACGTAGTGCACGGTGATGTCGCCGCCGGGCCTGAGGCCCAGATCGGAGAGCACCGCCAAGAGCGCCCAGGCGGTGACCAGTTGGCCCTTGGCGTCGCAGGCTCCGCGGCCGAAGACGATGCCGTCTTCCACCTGCGGGTCGTAGGGCCGCTTCTGCATGGACGAAGGCGGCACCACGTCCATGTGAGTGTTAAGCAGCAACGACCTCCCGCCGCCGGCGCCCCTCTTGACGGCCCACACGTTGGGCCGGTCCCCGTAGACCAGGTCGCGCACCGGGTAGGAGAAGTCCGGGTCCTGACGGATGGCGTCGGTGACGGGGACGAACTCTGCGTCATCGGCCACGCCCTGCAGGCGCGCGTGGAGCAACTCGGCCACAGGGGCCTCGTTGCCCACGGTGGAGGGGATGCGGATCAGGTCGCACAGCAGACTGGTGACGTCCTCTCTCCGGGCCTCGATGGCGCGGCAAAGGGCGGTCTTGTCGACGGAGTGCATATCGGCCTGCCTCTTCTGGCAATGTGGAATCCGGGCTCGTTGGAGGCTCTATCTTAGCGTTCTTTGCGCCCCAGGGAAAGGGAACGGCCGGGATTTCTCCCGGCCGTCGGCTGCGGGCCTTACCGGCACCCTGCGGTGCCGCACATCCAGGGGATGTCGCCGCGCCCCTGTCCCACTCGCCGCAGGGCGATGGGCTACTTGATGTTCACGGCCTTGCCGGTCTCGGCGGACTTGTAGGCGGCGTCCAGTATCTTCATGATCCGCAGCCCGTCGCCCGCGGGCGAGATCATCTCCACGTCGTCCACGAGGCAGTCCACGAAGTGCATGACCGCACTGTGCCGGCCCATGGCCGGGTCGGGCTCGACCACCAGGTCGCGGTTCACCGGCACGCCGTGCTCCTGGGTGTAAAGCTGCAGCGTGTCGATGGAGCTGTCGTCGACACCATCGAACCCGAAGACGCGCTCCAGGGAGGCGCCGGCCTCTGTGCCCATGAGGGTGGAGTAGACCCACTCGCGCTCGCAGCGGGAGGCCCAGGAGGCCTCGAGGGCGATGGTCTGGCCGCCGGCGAACTTGATCATCGCCACCGCCATGTCCTCCACATCAAACTTGCCCTTCTTGTTCGGCGTCCCCCAGGGGCCGAGCGCCTCCATCTTGGGGCCGAAGACGGAGTAGGTGGAGGCCAGGACGCACACCGGCTCGGGGTTGCCCATGAGCCACATGGTCAGGTCGAGCATGTGTACGGCCAGGTCGATGAGCGGGCCGCCGCCGGCGAGCTCCTGCTGGGTAAACCAGCCGCCCCAGCCGGGGATCCCGTTGCGCCGGATCCAGCCGCAGCGGGCGAAGTAGATGTCCCCCAGCTCGCCGCCGCTGGCGTAGTCCTTAAGCAGCGTGGCCTCGGGGCGGTAGCGGTTGTTGAACTGGATCATGAACTTCTTGCCCGCGTTCTCGGCGGCCTGTACCATCTTGGCGCCCTCTTTGGCATTGCGCGCCAGAGGCTTTTCGCACAGGACGTGCTTGCCGGCCTGCAGACAGTCGATGACCACCGGGGCGTGGAGGGCGTTGGGGACGCAGACGCTGACGCAGTCGATTTCCGGATCGGCCAGCATCTCCTTGAGATCGGAAGAGCAACACGTCTGAACTCCAGTCACCGCTCATTATCGCG
>CAZXDD010000354.1:0-8161 GCA_964639415.1 uncultured Armatimonadia bacterium | reverse complement strand
TTCCGGACGCGGGAATGGCGAAATGTGGCCCCAGTGCGTTCATGCATAGTGTGAGATTGTGGCCTGTTGCGTGGTTGGCGGAGCATTGGGGCGATGGCTGCGCCGGCGGCACGATCCGCAGCCGGAGAACGGCGGGGTCGCCGCCGCCGGGTAGCGGCGGGTATCGCCATGGCGAGCCTGCCGCGGGGCCCAGGTACGAGGGACCCTCCTGCACACACCCGGCAGGCAGGCCCTGCAGACCGATCTGGCCGGTCGCGCCCCGCCGACGGCCGCCGGGTCGGCTCGACCCATGGACGCTTGGAGTGCCGGCCCAAAGGTCTCGTGCAGACAGCGAGCCCAGGCCCAAAGGAGAGACCCCCGGCATGATCCGGCTGCCACAGCCCGCCGAGTTGCTCAAGGCAATGGCCTTTGTGGCGCTCTACTGGGCCCTGTACCTCGCGGCACGGGTCGCCATGATGGCCAGTCCCCCGAGCAGGTGGCTGTTTCCTGTCCCGTTCTGGGTGGCGTCGATACTGCTCACATGTGGGCCCGCTCTGGTGGCCGGAGCGCTCTCCGGGTGGTACGACACCCCTCGCGGCGGCACCCGGATGTGGCTGTGGATGGGGCTGCTCGCAGGCCTGGGGCCGGCGGTGGTGAACATCGCCCATCTGCTTGCCCTGCCCCCGAACGTCACCGCTGTAGGAGGGTTTGTCCGTGTGGCGCTGTATCAGTTGGTTGCCGTGGCGCTGGTAGCCGGGGTCTTCGTGGCCGGCGGGCTGCTGGGCGACTGTGCGCGCAGGCAGGAGGAGGCCCGAGCGGCCGAGGGGCGGTCGGCCGCGGACGAGACCGATGGCCGGCGCTGACAGGCGAGCCGGGCGGCCGTCGCGCCCCGAACTGGCCCGCCCTACCCCACGGATGACGTGTGCTCGGCCCCGGGAAGCTCCGATCCCCATCCAGCCCACCGTCCCCCGCATGCCCCGGAAGGGTTCTGTCGCCCCGCGGCCAATAGGTAGGGCAATGGGCCCTGCAGAGGGCCATACCGTGCGGAGGTGAGGGAGGATGGCAAGCCACACCTGGATCGTGAGGAAGCGGCGGCTGGCGCGCACATTCCTGGGCGTGCTGGCGTTGGGCCTGCTGCTATTGCTGGTGGCGCGGTTCTCGGCCAACGGCGACGGGAACCTGCCGGAAGGCGTGCCGCCGCCACAGCACCAGTACGCCGCGGCACACATTGCCCTCCTGGAGCGACTACAGGCCGCGGGCTACCTGCGCACCGAGCCCGTTATTCGTGCCATGGCCCTGGTGCAGCGGCACCTGTTCGTCCCCCCGGAGGCCCGGTCTCAGGCGTACCTGGACTACCCCCTGCCCATCGGCCTGGAGCAGACCATCTCGGCACCCTCCATCGTGGCTCTGATGACGGAGCTGATTCAACCGGGGCCGGAGAAGATCGTGCTGGAGGTGGGCACCGGCTCGGGCTACCAGGCCGCGGTGCTGGCCAAGCTGTGCCGCCACGTGTACAGCATCGAGATCCTGGAGCCCCTGGCCGACAGGTCCGCGAAGCTGCTGAAGGCCCTGGGCTACGAGAACATCACGGTTCGCTGCGGCGATGGGTATCAGGGCTGGCCGGAGTACCAGCCCTTCGATGGGATCATGGTCACCTGCGCGCCCGATGAGGTCCCCAGTCCGCTGGTGGAGCAGCTCAAGGAGGGCGGGCGCATGGTGATCCCCGTCGGCGAGGCCTACAACCAGCAGCTCTACGTCCTGCAGAAGACCGATGGCAAGATCGAGCAGACGGCGGTGGTCCCCGTGGTGTTCGTTCCCATGACCGGCGAGGCCCGGCGTGGTCAGTGACGGGACCTTTCCGTGGCCGCCTTGCGGACGCATGGCACAGCGCCGCGGCCAACGGCGGCGAAGCCCCGGGTCACCGCCGGAGCTCCACCGCAATCGGCGTTGTGAGCGCCGCATGCCACTGTCGGGCGAAGTCCTCGGGCACACCGGGGCCGCTCACGATGTGGGCGTAGCTCGCCCCCCCGGCATCGGGGGCCGAGAAGCCCAGTTGCCCCAGGGATGGCGCCTCGTCCCAGTAGCTTTGGCCCGCCATGGGTGACAGCGCGATGCAGGCGTGGGCCCAGTCGTCATTGCGCACGCTGTACCACTTCGGGTCGGGGTAGTCCCCCGTCACCCCCTCGTCTTTCCCCTTTCCATCGACGTCCCGCACGTGGCCCGCATCGTCCCGGTACGTGCCGGGCGCAGCGTACCACACCCGGCTGAGCAGGCCGGTTTGGTGCTGCGTGGCCGCGGCCTCCACGGTGAAGTAGTCCGCGTAGAAGGCATAGGTCCTCGTGACCACCTGCTCCCCGGCCAGCTTCTTGACCGTCCGCACCACCGTCCTCACCGGCCCTGCAGCGAGGACCTCCAGACTCTGCAGCTCTCCGCCCTCCTCCCCCCAGCCGGTCTCGGCCGAGGAGAACACGATCCTGCCGATCATGGGTACGACGGCACGCTGTGCAGAGATGTACGAGAGCGGGCGTATCGCGCCGTCGGCGATGTTGGCCTGATAGGTCTCGCGGGTGAGGATGTGGGTCTCGGGGTCGAGGTGTGCCGTGGTGGCGGGAAGCAGGCCGGCGTCGGACAGCGGCCGGGCCACGAGCAGGCAGCTCGCGGGCCCGGTGGTCTCCCCCTCGAGGACAAACAGGAGGGTACCGGCGGCTTTGTGGCCGGCGTCGAAGTCGCCCGCCGGCTCGAACTGTGCGGGCAGCGCCCGGGCGGGCTCGCCCCGCGCATCCAGCGTGACGACGGCGACCGACGCCGGGTCCAGCGCACGCCCCTGCAGTGATGGGGTGAAGTCCACGGGTGTTTGCACCACGGCGTCGGTGCGCGGCACATCGCCGGGATCGACGGTGAGCCATCGTCGGACGCTGTCCTCCGACACGACGGGCACGACGGCCACCGTCGCCCGGACACGGTTGTCCGCATCGTCGAACTCCTGCGTTCCGCTATCGGCGACGAAGGCGAGCTCGCGCACCCCGACAACCGCCGAGGTGTCAAGCGGCAGCGTCACCCGGGCCGCACCGCGTGCGGGTACCGAGAGACGGACGCTCCCGGCCTGCCGAGCGTCCTCTTCGGCCTCCCAGTAGGCCGAAAGAGTGACGTCGGCGGCGTCCGCTCCGCGGTTGTGCAGCTCCACGGGCACGGGGCAGATCTCACCTTGGGTGGCGCGCAGAGGCTGGCCAATGGGCGCGATGGCGACGTCCGGTGCCCGGCCCCTGGCGCCGTAGAGCAGGTCGAAGGTCGCCCATCGCCCTGTGGCCGGCAAGACGAGGTAGTCGCCGTCCCACTGCAGCTCGATGTCATCGCCGGGGCGCAGATCCGTGCCGATGGTTACCAGCCGGGCGGAGGCTTTGTCGAAGGCGGCGTCGAGACGGGTGGGGTCCAGCTCCGCTCCGGCGGTCCGAGGCTCCAGGGACAGGCGCATGTGTCCCGGCTCGAGCACCCGGGCCGTCAGGGGCCCCAGGGACCGGAGGCCGCCACGCTCCACCCTCTGCCCGCGGGCCTCGAGGAAGCGATACCCCTCGGCCTCGATGGCGGTCTGTGGCCGCCCGTTGACGATCGCCACGTGCTGGTGCAGACCGGGACCGTCCGCGACGATACCATTCTCGGCCAGGGTCCACCGCTCTCCCGCGCTCTCCACGGTGGCCTCCGTCGCGCCGAAGTTGACCGTGACCGTCGTCCCGTCGGAGAAGGCCGTCCTCTGAACCGCCCGGTCCGGGCTGAGATACTCGTGGGATACCATGCGCTCGTAGCCCACGGCGCGGTGGATGTTGCAGCAGTTGCGGTAGGCCTCCGTCAGGCGCCCCTTGCCCCCGCCCTCGAAACCCAGGCCCAGAGAGCTTGCCCAGAACATGGGCTGGGTGCCGTACAGGGCCGTCAGGGCCACCTTGCGGTCGGTCAGGTCGGGACGCACACGCTCCAGATAGCCGATGGTGTCGCCCCAGTACCAGGTGGACACCACGCAGTCGTGGAACACCAGCTCCCAGAAGGGCACGCGACGCTCGTAGCCGATGCCGTATTCCAGATACTCCGGGCTGATCTCGTCCGCACTGTCCACAGGCACCAGATGGCCGGCGGGCCAGCTAAAGAAGTGGTTGCACGACATCATCCCCTCCTGGTAGTCGAGCACGGGGGCCGACCACGCCCTGCCGTGCTCCCCGCCCATTACCAGGCCCTGCTCGCGCATCCACCGGAGCAGCTCTACCTTGCTCTGCCGGTCCTCGCTGGCGGTGCACGGGTGGGCCTCGGAGTAGCACTCCTGGAGGCCGATGGCCGTGTGTACGTCCATGAAGCGGGCATTGTAGGGATGTGTGCGCAGCACCCGCGGAACCCGCTGCTGAGCGGCGGCGAGGGCCATCTGAGAGCAGCGGCTGTAGAACTGGTGCTTGCCGTCCAAAGTCAGCCAGCCCTTGGCCAACTCCCCGTCGGCCTGCACGCGGATGTGGGCGGGCAGGGGCTTGACGCCCGCCACGTCTTCGGTGGCGTCGTCCACATCCACGTACTGATCGTACTCGCCGCACAGGTAGCCCAGATCGGTGATGCGGCGGACCTGGGCCCCGTCGAAGGAGCCGTTGACCAGCAGGCGGGAGAGGCCCGCGGCGGCGGCCTCCCGGGCGAAGACCTCCCCCGAACTGCCCCAGACGTTGGCGGCCCCGATGAGCCGATCCACATTGGGGTTGGTCGCGGCCTTCTCCCGCAGCGGCCGCACCCAGCCCTCGGCCTCGCAGAACCGCCGGAGCCGGGCGGCCAGGTCCGGCAGTCCGCCGCCGGGACTGAAGTACCATGTCAGCCGGTACGCGGGCAGGCGCTTGCCCTTGTCTGTCTCTCCCATCAGCACCATGCCGAGGCGAGACGCCTCCGGCCAGGTGGCGGGCCCGAGCTTGGCGGCCATGTGGTCGTGGTCCTGCAGGATGCACAGCGCCCCGCCGTTGCCGCCGAGGACACCCACGGCGGGCAGGTCGAGCTGAGCAAACACTCCCATATAGTCCACGGGCGGAGCAAGGTCATCGGCGGGGATGAGTATGCCGTTGCCATAGTATGCGGCCACATACTCGGCCGCCCCCGTCGGCAGGAACCCGCGGCCCACCGGCATGCCCCATTCCCAGCCGTCCAGCGGGGTGGCGACGATCCGCAGGTCCCTGGAGCCGTCGTCGAGGGCGACCTCGCAGCGCACGCGGCCCACGGTGGCCTCGGGCATGTCCGCCGAGATCGTGAAGGCAAGTGCGCCGTCGGCGGTGAAGGCCACGTCGCCGCAGGGAGCGTGGGCGGGCGGCGGCGCCGGTGCCCGGCCCCGTTCATCGGCCAGCAGGCCCACGGCATAGGTCGCCGTGCGTCCCTGTCGATAGCCGGCAGGGTGGAAGGTCGTCCGCGGGTCCTCTCCCGCCTCGTCCACGTCGTTGACGCCGAATGCCATGCGAAAGCGACGGCCGGGCTCCATGGGCTGCAGAGTGATGAAGTGCGGGGCCGTGGCACTCTCCACGATGTACCCGGCCCGGCCGGAGAAGTCCGGCGCAAGATCGGCCAGTAGCTCGGAGACCTCGGCATCCTCGCCCAGGTTCTCCACCCGCCGCACCGCCGCCCGCGACCACGGCTTCCAGTCGCCCCACAGGAACCCCGCCGGGTCTGCCGGGTCCAGCATCACCCCCACCTGATCCCACCCCGCCCACCACCATACCGCGTCCGCCTGCTGCCACTTCTTGTCGGCACGACTGCCCGGGTGGAAGCGATCGTCGGCCACCACAAACAGGGCATAGAGCCCCTCGGCGTCCCAGCGGAAGCCCACCGCGGCCCGTGGGCCGTGGGGCGAATCCGCCTCGGACACCAGGGGCATCAGAGGCGTCCGGGCCCAGTCGCCCAGTCGGCCGTCGGGCTCGATCTTTCCCGTCGCCCGGCGGACGACGATCTCCTCGCCGGCGCCACAGGACAGCGCGTCCCGGGTGGACAGCGGCTGGTGGTAGGTGGCGCCGGAGGTCTTCTCGGTTACGGACAGCGCCCCCGAGGTGGCGTCCAGCGACAGGGCAAGCAGGTCACTGTCCACCGTCCACTTGTCGCCATCGCGTCCGGTCTCGGCGGCGTGGCAGTTGGGGAGAAGCAGGAGGACCCAGAGCAGGAGAAGTGGCATGGCGCACCCCGCGACCGCAGTGTGTTCGCGCACAGGGCAGCATTCGCCGAGGACCAGGCAGGGTCCTGCGGCCCGGGGACGGGAGGCGCTTCGCCCGGGGACGCGGCGATGCCCAACGGCGCGGCGGGCCGATGATGCGGCGCCGGCGCCGCCCCCCTGCATCAGGTGCGAGTGTTCATTGAGCGGAGGTGGAGAATGATCGCGCGATGGACCGGATGTGCACGGTGTGGTGCCATGCGGGTCGACCGGCGTTTGCAGCGCCGTTGGTCCAGTTCCGGGCCCGACTGCCGATGTACAAGTCGTGAGGGCCGGTGGCAAGCCAACCTCCCGCCGTACTGGGAGCCTGGGGATGCCGGGCGGGACCAGGCAGCATCAGCGGGGCCGACGGCGAGGCCCGGTCACCCTCACAGCTCTCCAAACGTACAGTGGCCGCCGCCTGCCGAAGGTCCCCACCCCCCGTGGCCTTCGGCAGCGGCGGCCACTGTCGTCTCTGGTACTGGGCGAGCCGACGGCTCTGGTGTCACAGTTTCATCGCCAGACGTTGCGCCTTCGTTGTTCCAGTTGGCCCCCACGCTGCCGATCACTGACAGCGAGAGCGGGCCCCTACGGCAGAGCTCTCCGGCAATGGAGACCACGCCCCAACCGGACAACCTGAACTCGAGGCGGATTGACGGGGTGGCAGGGACAGGACAGGTACACCTTTCGCGGGTCTCCATTCAAAAACAGGGCCGTCGCCACCAGGACCCCCCTCCCCCCGGACACCTGGCAGCGGCGGCCCCGGCACTTGCGGGACGCTTTCGCCTCGCAAAGGACGGCGGACGGTCCGGCTCTCCAAGACCGGACCGCGGAGGCCGAGGGAGCATTCGGTCGCAGGGAGGACGAGCCACACAGAGGCAGGGATGGTGTTCCGCCGCCTTTCCCTCGTCGTTTCCCCGTCGTTCGTCGAGGCCGGTCGTACGGTGCCGAGGATTGATGCAAGAGGCGTAATCGAGATCAAGCGGTCTCGGCGAGGGCCACGCCTCATAGCCGGCCGGTCTTGTGGTACGCGTTTCCTGGATTGTCGGCCTGGTATACCATCATCCGGCCTTCGCACCACGGTGGCCGTCTGCGCGAACGGTTGGCTCACCCTCCCCCCGGGAGCCCACCTCCGCAGGCGGCCGCCGGCATTTGCGTGGGGAGCTACGGCACACGAATTGCCATTTAGGGGTCAGGAAGTGACGCCGGGGTGCCGATATACCTCTGGCAGGGTGGCCAACGGGCCGACCGCCACCGAACCACCACAGGCATACGGGGCTCTCCGCAGCGATCTGAAGTGCCGTCGGCCCCAAGGTAGTATGCGGACGAGCCGTGGTGTCGTAGGGGATGAAGACGATGGCCGCGAGCCGTGAGCACAGCATTGCCGCCGGTAGTCGCGTTTTCGAAGAGGCATCGGTTGCGACGCTGACCGCAGTCACCTTCCTGGCGCTTGCGCAGGGCGCCCGTCCAGGGCACGGGCGCGAGTTCCGCGATGGCCAGCCACTCCCGGTGATGCGCACCACCGACGGCGGCTACCGCAGCCTCGTGGCCGCCGGCCGCCGTGGCCTGGAGCCGCTGCACATCCGCGAGGCCTGCCGCAGGGCGGCGCGTGAGCTGTACCCGAACCGGCCGGCCCCGTGCAGCCGGTGGCTGCACGCCGATCCTCCGAAGCCCGTCAACCCGATGCCGTGCGCCCCGATCCCCGGTGGCAACCGCCTGCGGAAGCAGTAGGCGCCCCGCGAGCAGAGGGCTCTACCAACCCACGTCGGGTCCCCGGACGCCCGTGGGTCCGGCCTAATTCCTTGCGTCGTAGGCCTCGCAGGCCGCGCGGTCTCGTTCCCAGTTGTCCGCATACGCCGCGGCCAACTGCGGATCCTCCAGCACCAGCAGGTTCTCCCGGTTGCGCTCCTCGGCCGCCCGGGTGAAGTTGAACGACCCCGTGATCACCCAGGCGGCGTCGATCACGATCACCTTGTTGTGCTGGAGACCCGGACGGGC
>CAZXDD010000353.1:0-8190 GCA_964639415.1 uncultured Armatimonadia bacterium | reverse complement strand
CCCGCGTGCTGGATGATCACGTCGCGTACTCCCACGTGCATGGCTACACACTCCATGGCCCCGGGCCCTTGTCACATCGCCCGGCGCCGGACCTTGGGTTCTGCGTTTGGCGCCGGGGGCGCCGAGGCCTGCCGCCTGACCGCTCTGAGCAGCAACGCCGGCAGCACCGTCAACGCCGCGATCAGGGCCGTGGCCAGCACTCCGAACCCCAGGAGCGAAGACAGCCACGAAAGCGCCGTGGCCAGGTTCTCGGAGTACCAGTGCCACACGGCCGAATCGGGCAGGCGGAACCCCAGGTAGAACAGAGCGCCGATGAGCCCGGTGGCCAGACACAGGAGGGGGACCACACTGCGCCGCAGGTCGGTTTCGCTGGGGGCCATCTCGGCGCCGATGCTGAACCCCAGCAACAGGAAGAGGTAGGTCCGCCAGTCGTCATAGTGCAGATTCCGCAACGTGGCCCACAGGCTGTCCAGAAGCCTCGGCGCTACCCCGCCGCCGTCCAGGCTCTCACCGGCCAGGAAGTGAACGCCAAGCAGGCGTGCGATCTGCTCCAGAGCGAAGGTCCCCAGGATCAGAGGGAACACGGCGGCGGTGGCCGTGGCCAGCCAGGGGAAATGGATCGGCGACCACGGCTCCCCCGGCCGGCAGCAGCCGCGGCCCCGCGGATCGCCCACGCAGAAGGCCAGCTTCTTCACCCGGTACCCGCACAGGATGTACCCAACCGCGTGGCTCAGCTCGTGCACCATATTGCCCGGCAGGCGCAACAGCCGCACGAACCACCCACCGCCCTGGCGCCGCACGACCAGCGCCTGCAGTACCCATACGAAGAGGATACGCGACAGGGCATAGAGAAAGACCGCCTCGAGGGCGACGATGAGGACCTTCTGCGCCAGCAGTAGCGGAGGCATCACCGGGCGATTATACCAGATCACCCCGGGGGGTAACAGGGGCGTGAGGGCGCTGCCCCCCCACTGCTCCCACCGCACAGAAAGCGTCACGCTCACTCGTGAACCGGGGCGGCCTGACGGCCGCGAGCGAAGGTCGCGGTGCCGGGCGCCCCTCAGATCCGTCATTCCATCCCGCGCCACCGCCCTTGGTGGACGCGATTGCACCCAAAGGAGCACAGTGATGAAGGTTACCATCGTGGGAGCCGGGAACGTCGGGGCCACTTGCGCCCAGCGAGTGGTGGAAGCGGGCCTCAGTGACGTGTACCTGGTGGATGTCGTCGAGGGTCTGGCGGCCGGCAAGGCCCTCGACCTGGCCCAGGCCGCGCCTCTCGTCGGCCACGGCTGCAGGATCACCGGCGGCACCGATTACGCCCCGACTGAGGGCTCCGACGTCGTCGTCATCACCGCCGGCATCGCCCGCAAGCCGGGTATGTCGCGGGACGACCTCCTGGCCACCAATGGCAAGATCATGACAGAGGTCGTCACCAATGTCTGCCACCATGCCCCCAATACGATCCTGCTTGTCGTCTCCAATCCGCTGGATGTCACCACCTACATCGCCCAGCAGGTCTCCGGGCTGCCCCGGGAGCGGGTGTTCGGCATGGCCGGCGTCCTGGACAGCGCGCGTTTCCGGACATTCATCGCCATGGAGGTGGGGTGCTCGCCGCAGGATGTCACCGCTATGGTGCTGGGCGGCCACGGGGATTCCATGGTTCCTTTGCCCCGCCACGCCACGGTCAGTGGCGTACCCATCGCTCAACTCATCGGCCCCGAGCGGATCGCGCAGATCGTGGACCGCACCCGCAACGGAGGCGCTGAGATCGTGGGCTTCCTCAAGACGGGCAGCGCCTTCTACGCACCGGCGGCCTCCGTGGTGCAGATGGTCGCCGCCATCCTCCGCGACGAGAAACGCATCCTGCCCACCTGTGTCAGACTAAGTGGCGAGTACGGTCTGGAGGATGTCTTTGTCGGGGTGCCGGTCAGCCTGGGCGCCGGCGGGGCGGAGAAGGTCATCGAGCTGGACCTGGACGAGCCAGAAGCCACGGCCCTGCAGGCATCGGCCGAGGCCGTGCGCAATACGGTGCAGGCGTGGGAGAACCTCAGCATGTGAGTCTCCCGTGGACCCCGGGGGCGCTGGGGCCGGGGGAGGGCCCGCGCCTCCGGGGAGTGTGACTACCATGAGACTGACGGCGATTGTGTTTCTTCTGCCGGCGCTCCTGCTGCCCATCGCGGGCTCGGAGGCCGAGGTGGGGGGCGTCGTGGGCAACGGCGGGGTAAGGCTCTTCACCGTGGCGGCGGTGCCGGGGTACACGGCGGCGCAGCGGGTCGAGGTGATCCAGAAGCGCCTCATCGACATCCTCAGCAGTATCCGCAAGGGTCAGGACCCCGGCGTGGCGGTCCGGGTCGAGGACGGGGCGCCGGTGATCTATGTGCGCGGCCTGCAACTGGTGACCGTCACCTGGCGCGACGGGCAGTTGCACTCGACCCCACCTCAGCAACTGGCCACGTTCTGGGCGGACGTTCTCCGCACGAAGCTCCCGGTGATCGCCCCGGACACCGCCGGCGGCGCCCG
The DNA here is from genome assembly GCA_964639415.1 of uncultured Armatimonadia bacterium. Taxonomy (GTDB): domain Bacteria; phylum Armatimonadota; class Zipacnadia; order Zipacnadales; family JABUFB01; genus CAYRFY01. The sequence continues at coordinate 5,670 of CAZXDD010000353.1, read as the reverse complement.
GGATACCTGGGCGAGATAGGTCCGGTAAGGGCGTCAATTAGGCGCAGACCGACGGTTTTCGGGCCGCCTATGGCCCTACTGAACCCGGTTCGGCATGGTCCTGGCCCACGGCTGCGGAGGCCACAAAGCCGGGCCGAAACTGTCGGCCAATGCGCTCTTCTCCGCCGTTGCCGTCGCCGTCATCCTGTCCATCCTGTTCGCCGTTCCGGTCGCCGCTATCCTGTCTATCCGCCGTTATCCTGTCCATCCTGTCCGCCGTTGCCGTCGCCGCTATCCTGTCCATCCTGTCCGCCGTTGCCGTCGCCGTCATCCTGTCTATCCGCCGTTATCCTGTCCATCCTGTCCGCCGTTGCCGTCGCCGTTATCCTGTCCATCCGCCGTTATCCTGTCCATCCTGTCCGCCGTTGCCGTCGCCGTTATCCTGTCCATCCCGTCTGCCGTGCCCGTCGCCGTTGCCGGCGGGCGAGACAGTATCAGCCTAAGCCTCGACCAGCTTGTACCCCGCTCCCCGCACGCTCAGTAGCCTCGCGGGATTGTGAGGGTCTCTCTCGATCTTGCGCCGGATGCGACCGACGTAGACGCCCACATTGGTCAGACCGCTACCGTTCTTATCACCGATGATGTGCCTCAGGTCGTCGGGCGAGAAGACGCGCCCGGGCTCCTGGGCCATGGCGGTGAGGATGCGGTACTCGGTGAAGCTCAGCCGTACGGGGTTGCCGTCCACCTGCGCGGCATGGGCCCGACGGTCCAGTTCGAGTCCCCCCAGCTCGAGGCGCCCATCGGCGGCCTGCTGGCTCTCGATGTGCACACGGCGCAGGAGTGCCTTGGCATGGGCCTGGAGCTCGCGGCGGTCGGGCGGGGTGAGCAGATAGGCGTCGGCCCCCAACTCCAGAGCGACCAGGGAGTCTATCCGGGCCTCCTCGGGCTCCACGAGGACCATGATACCCGCCCGGCTGGCACGGCTGAGGCTGTGGCAGAGCGGCATGCCGTCCTTGCCCTGTTCTCGCAGCCGCAGCACGATCAGCTCCGGAAGCACGGCCGCCACCAGATCCGCCGCCAGTCCTGGGTCATCGCATACCGTTACATCATAGGCTCGAGGCGCCAGGGCTCCCCTCACGGCGGAGGTGATGTCGCCGGCGCTGTCTACGACCAGCACTGGGATCTCACTCATTAGCCTTCCCTCCCGGCGATTGGCGTCCAGACAGCCGCAAACCCCCCTGCAGCCGTCTCGTTCCACGGAACGTCTCCATCTCACTTGCCTACAATATAACGTCTCGAAGACGGAAGTGCAAGGCACTTTAGTCAAGTTCGTGTCCTGCCTGGGTACTTCAGCTACGTCGCGAGCCGGCACCATACCGGCAACGCGGAGTTGCGGCCCCCAAGACGCCGGATGGTGCATCGTGACTTGGAAGAGACGCCTTTATGATGATCTTCTGACACACAATGTGTTGCCCACGCATGGATAGAGACCGTTGCCGGAGACCTGAGAGCTACTTCGGCGGCGCGCAAGGCACCGCTTCCGGGAGCCGCCCATGGGCCTGCGGCATGGCGTGCCGCGCCGGACAAGGGCATCGGCCCGCGCGGGGCGGTCGTCTGTCCCGTGAGGACGTGAAGTCGCGGCTCCAGATCGCTTGAGAAAGATGGTCTTGCCACAGCTTCAGGGGTCTATTCCCCACTATATCACCCAGTGAAGTTTCACTCCATGATGAAAAGAACCTGCGGTCTCATTGTGGGAGACGCCGGCCTTCCACGAGTCTTTGGGGTGCGCCGATAGTGTTGACACGCGCGAGACATCGCCAAATCCATGCGCAAGTGCAGGTCAAGCCATGGGCTGTTCTTCTGTTTCGTCTGGTCCTCTGGGTGGCGCCATCGCCGGACGAGCAGTGCTCACAGCGCCGGAGCAAGAGCCGGCCTGCAGGCGGCACTGAGGCTTGGCCTCGCGCGTCAGGATTGGAGAGCTTCTCCGCTGCGGTGGCGGCCTGACGGGATGCAGCTACCAGAAGCGTCGGGCGGCGGGTGCTCGGCCGGCGCCGCAGGTCGGGGAGGTACGCAACCGGAGCGCCGTGTCTGGCCCGCCGTCGTGGGGCTCCGGTACACGCCCGTTCGCCGCAGGTCCTCGGAGCCGGTAACGGGAAATGGACGCCTCCCGGAGACTGTCCGGGAGAGCCGTCGTGCTTCCGCGGAGGTCCGCCATGCGATTTGTCCCCTATGCCCTGCTATCCCTGTGTGTCACCGGCTTCGCCCAGGAGCCGGCCCTCGTCCCCAATGGGGACTTCGAGACCCTCAAGCCCGTCACCGCCGACGCCGACGGCCTGCTCAGCGGCTGGACGCTGGGCACCCCGCCCCAACTGCCCGAGAAGTGGACGCTGAACTCGGCGTACCCCGGGGAGATCTCCATCGGCACCGAGGGGGCGTACTCGGGCGAGACGTTCGTGCGCCTCAGGGCCTCGGGCAAGACAAGCGCCCACCTGTACCAGACACTGGAGACGTTGCGTCCCGGCACGTGGTACCGGGTGTCGCTGTGGGTGCGGGGAGGGCCGGTGCAGGTCCAGTTCTACCAGTATTTTGCCTCCGGCCCGATCGTGACGCAGATCGTCGGCGGCGGGGAGGCGCCGGCCGATGAGTGGCGGCGGGTGAACGCCTACTACCAGACGCCGCTGGGGGACTTCGTGCGCGCCGCCTTCGCCGTGGAGACCGGCCCCGGCCAGACGGCGGACATCGACGCCGCCTCCATGGAGGTTCTGGAGCTTCCCGAGGTTCCCGGAGGAGGGCGGCCGCTGGTGTTCGAAAACGACCCGGCGCGGCTGGCCATCGGGGCCAACGGCCGGCTGGAGGAGCTGCGCTGCAGGGCCACCGGGGAGAACTACGCCGCCGAGCGGGCGCCTCTGGGGGTCTTCTCGGCCACGCGAGAGGGGCGTAACTTCCCCGCGCACCTGGTCACCGCCGAGGACGATGTGCTGACGGTGCAGTTCATCGAGCCCGACGTCCGGGCCAGGGTCCGTGTCACTCCCCGCCAGGAGCACTTCCTGTTTGAGGTGCTCCTGGTCGAGCCACAGGACGTGGAGAGCCTCACCATCGAGTTACCGGTCAAGCGCCTGGCCACGGTGGGCGCGGCCTTCAATGCCACGTATGACGAGCAGTTCGGGGCCTGCTTCTTCGGCACTACCGTCAACTCGCGGAACCTCCCCACCTCTCACAGCACCACGGTGCAGGGGCTGCGGGTGGGCTGCTACGCCAAGCACGGGATGGTGGGGGCGAAGTTCGCGCTGGTGGCGGCGCCAATGGCGCAGTTCAATGAGTCGATCATGGCCGCCGAGCGCGCCAACGGGCTGCCCTGCCCGCTTCTGGAGGGCGAGTGGGCGCGGTTCTCCGAGCCGGTGCGCCGCTCGTACCTGTTCGGGGTCGGGGTGACGGAAGGCGACGTGGACCAACTCATCGAGTACGCGAAGATCGGCAACTTCGGCACGATCATCATCCTCAAGAACGACTGGCTGGCCAACCACGGGCACTACGACATCAATACCAGGGGCTTCCCCCAGGGGGTCGCGAGCGTCAAGCGGATGGTGGACAAGATTCACGCGGCGGGGATGGGTGCCGGAGTGCACGTCTTCGGGCCTTCGATCTCGCCCAATGACCCGTACATCACCCCGCGGCCCGACGACCGTCTCGCCACGGTGCCCTGCCCGCCGCTGGCGGAGGCGGTGGACGAGCAGGCGACGACGCTGAGCTTCGTCGAGCAGCCGAACCTGCCGCCGAAGACCGTGGAGACCCAGGCCTTCCCCGGCCGCTACCTGCGCATCGGCGATGAGATCATCCGCTACGGGGAGGCCGAAAGCGGCCCGCCCTTCTCCTATACCGGCTGCGTGCGGGGAGCGCTGGGGACCCGGGCTCAGGCGCATGCGGCGGGCGCCGAGGTCAAAGGCCTCCTGGCCATGTGGGGGTTCTTCCTGGTCGACCCGGACAGTACGCTGGCCGAGGAGATCACCCAGAACTTCGCGGACCTGGTGAACGAGTGCGGATTTGACATGGTGTACTTCGACGCCAGCGACGGCATCCAGGATGCGTATCTTGACCGCTGGTACTATCTGAACAAGCTGCACCTGGGCTACTACAGCAAGTTCAACCACGATGTGCTGTACCAGACCAGCAATGGGACGGGCTGGGACATCTGCTGGCACATCATCCCCCGTAGCGCCTCGGCCGACGGCCACGGGGATCTCAAATGGTACCTGGACCAGAGGCTGAACGGGATGCTGGGGATGGCGGCCAACTACACCCGTGCCGACGTGGGTTGGTACTACATGTTCGACGAGGTGCGGCCCGATCAGATCGAGTACGTCTGCGCCAAGACCATCGGCATTGACGGGTCGATCTCGATTGAGACCTCCCGGGCCTCGATGGAGAAGCACCCCCGGGCGCGGCAGATGATCGAGATGGTGGGGCGGTATGAGAAGTGTCGGCTGTCGCGGTACTTCCCCGAGGAGATTCGGGAGCGTCTGAAGGAGCCGGCGCGGGACTTCAAGCTCTTTTCCCGCGGTGAAGAGGACTGGATGCTGTACCGTGCCAGGTACGAGGAGCCGCGGAGGGTGGACGCGCTGGACGGAGCGCAGAATGTGTTCACCGTGCACAATGATGGCGACGGCCCGCGGCCGCTGGGGGTGGAGATCGTGCGGGGCGATCGCAAGGTGGTCTCGGCCGACTACCAGGACCCCGCCGCCCTGACGATCGAGACCTTCGAGGATGCCGCCGAGTACAGGGAAAGTGAGCGCAATGACTACGAGAAGTTCGTGATCGGCGGCGACAAGGTGCAAAGTGACGCCGGCCCGGTGCGCCAGGGGGTGACACAGAGCTTCTCCACCACGGCGGAGGGGGCGTTGGTGGGGGGAAGCTGCGGAGTCTACTCGGCCAAGAACGCGGGCATTGACGGCGGCTGGGGCGGCATCGGCCGGCGCTTTGCCGAGCCTTTGGATCTCAGCGCCTACAAGGCCATCTGTCTGCAACTGCACGGTGACGAGGCCGGCGGGGCAATTCGATTCCAGTTCCGGGATGTGGCCGGGCAGAGTGCCGACCTGGTTACTCCCATCGGCTACAAGGGTTGGCGCATGCACACCATGGACCCCGCGGACTTCCCGGCTTTCGATTGGTCCAAGACGGAGTACATCCTGTTTTACTTCAACAACCTGCCGCAGAATGCGGATGTGAAGGTGCTCTTGGATGATGTGCGGGCGGTGCCCAATGTGGACGTGGGGACCAGCGTCACGGAGCCGACGTGCGTTGTCAACGGGACGCCGGTGAACTTCCCGGTGGACCTGGGGCGAGGCCAGGCGGTGACCGCCGAGGGGCCCGGAGGGGTGAGCTTCTGGGAGGGCGGCATGCTGCCGGGCAGTACGCTGGAGGTGTCCCAGGAGGCCCTGGTGCTACAGCCGGGCGACAATGTGATCGAGCTGCAGTGCAAGGCGGGCACGAACTTCGCGGGCGATGTGGATGTCTTGCTGTACCAGATGTGGCCGCTGGAGCAGTGAGGCGCGGCCCGGCGAGGTGGGAGACACGCCGGTGGCCGGCTCGTGGGCAGTGGATGGAGGCTGCTCTGGCGGTGTTGTGATCTCCGCCGTGATGTGTGTGCTCTACGGTGCGGTCTTGGAAGACCGCAGGCACGGAGGCTTGCGGTCG
>CAZXDD010000352.1:0-8230 GCA_964639415.1 uncultured Armatimonadia bacterium | reverse complement strand
TGGGGGGGTGAGGTGACGTGAGTCGGCGCCCGCCCAGAACCTGCATAATCTGAGTATCTGACTGATGACCGCCATGGCGCTCAGATGTGTAGCCCATGTCGTGTGCGACGTGTAACCCATGCATTGCCGTACTGCACCATGCGGTCCTCCGGGCAAGCGCTCCCGGATCCAACGTGGTAGCACTAGGCCTGATCCAGCAGGCCCTCGCTTTCCAGGAACTCGCGGGCCACGTCCGCGGCCTGCTCGTTTTTCTCATCCACGCGATAGTTCATGTCTCTCATCTTGTCGTCGGGCAGCCTGCCCGCCAGCAGGTTCAGCGCCTCCGCCAGCTCGGGGTGCTTTTCAAGCGTGTCCTGCCGCACCAGAGGCGCCGCGTCGTACGGTGGGAAGAAGCCCCTGTCGTCCTCGAGGATCAGCAGGTCAAAGGCCGGAATGCGCCCGTCCGTGGCGAAGCCGTCGATCACGTCCACCTTCTCGGAGGCCACCGCCCGGTAGGTCAGCCCGGCATCCATGCCCTTGGCCTGTGAGAAGTCCAGGCCGTAAAGCTCCTGCAGGCCGGGGTAACCATCGGGGCGCTCGAGGAACTCGTAGCTGGCGCCCAGCACGAGGTCTTTCGACAGCGGCGCCAGGTCGGAGATGGTCTTGACGCCCAGCTCAGCGGCCTGGGCCCTGCGCATGGTGAGCGTGTAGGTATTGTTGAACCCCAGGGGCTCTAGCCATGTGATGCCGAACTGCTCCTCGTAAGCGCTCTTGACGGCATCGTACACTCTGGCGGAATCCGCGGAGACCTCCTGCTTCAAGATCGCGGTCAGCGCGGTACCGGTGTAATCGGCATAGATGTCGAGCTCGCCGCTTTTGAGGGCCTCGAAGCAGACCTGCGTCCCGGCGAGATTGAGCTTCCTGTCCACCCGCAGGTCGGTCTTGGCCTCGATGAGTTGGCTCATCATCTCGCCCAGTAGCACCTGCTCCGTGAAGTTCTTGGAGCCCACCGTTACCCGGCCCTCCGCTTGGGTCCCGGCGTCGGCCCCGGCACTACCCTGCGCGGTCGCAGCGTTCGGATCCGGAGCCTCGCGGCGCCCGCAGCCGCCCAACGCGACGACCAGGGCCACCAATAGCACGCAAAGCAGTCTCTTGTCCACAGAAGTCCCTCCAGTTAGTGTGTACCGTAGCCGTCCGCTCTCCCCCACCTCTCACCGTGTGGTCATCGCCTTCTCGAGCCGTCCGAGGAGGAAGTCCAGGAGCAGGGCGAGCAGTGCCGCCGGGATCGCGCCGGCGAGAATCACGTTATTGTTGACCATCGATATCCCGCGCATGATCAGATCGCCCAGACCTCCGGCGCCGATGAGCGAAGCCAGGGTCCCGATCCCCACACAGATCACTGTGGCCGTCCTGATGCCGGCCATGAGCACCGGAAGCGCCAGAGGGAGCTCCACCAGCCGCAGGCGCTGGAGGTTGGACATGCCCATCCCGGTTCCGGCGTCGACCAGGGAGGGATCGACTTCCTTGATCCCTGTGTAGGTGTTGCGGATGATGGGCAGCAGCGAGTACAGGAACAGCGCGATGATCGCGTTCTTCTTGTCGATCCCGACCAGCGGGATCAGGAAGCCCAGCAGGGCGAGACTGGGGATGGTCTGGATGACGCTGGCCGTGCCCAGCACGGCCCCGGACATCCGCTCCCAGCGGGTGAGGAGAATGCCAGTGGGCACGCCGACCGCAATCGCCAGGGCCACAGGGATGCAGACGAGCCACACGAGATGCTCGACCGCGAGCCGGCCGATGTTGCCGGCCTCGCGTTGCAGGACTACGACGAGCTCATTCATTGCCCGCTCTCCCGACCGTCTTGTAGTCCGAGCGCGGCCGCTACCGCCGCCGCCGCGCTGTCACGAGTGGCCACCCCGGTCAGTCGGCCCTCGCTGTTGACCACGGGCACAAGAGCCGTCTGTGTGGCGTTCAGCGCCCGCACCACATCCAGAAGGCTGGCGTCCTCGGGCAGGACGGGCACCTCCTCGGCGACCAGGTCCGTCAGCGGCGCGCCGCCGCCACGACTGAGCTCCCCGGCGCTTAGCACTCCCACTACCCCGGAGCCGTTGTCTTCCACCACGACGGCCTCCAGGTCATGACGCTCCAGATGGGCCGTGACCTGAGCGGCGGACATCTCGGCGGGCACCGTGAGCACATCGGCCCTGCCGTCGTCCAGGGTGCCCTGAGAGGCTTCGGCCGTGGTGAGCTGGAGCTGGAACCGATGGCGCCCCAGGAACTTGCGGACAAACTGGTTCGCCGGCCGGGCGAGCAGCTCTTCCGGACTGGCCACCTGCACCAGTCGGCCCTCCGCCATGATCCCGATACGGTCTCCCAGCAAGACGGCCTCGAAGATGTCGTGTGTCACCAAGACGATGGTCTTTTGGATCTGTGCCTCCAGGCTGCGGAACTCGGCCTGGAGCTGCTCCCGAGTGATGGGGTCCAGAGCGCCGAAGGGCTCATCCATCAGAAGCACCGGCGGGTCCGCCGCCAGTGCGCGGGCCACGCCGACGCGCTGCTGCTGTCCCCCGCTGAGCTCACCGGGGTAACGGTGGAGGTACTCGTCGGCAGGGAGGCCCACGAGGTCCAGCAGCTCGGCGGCCCGACTCGTCCAGCGAGGCCTGGGCACGCCACAAAGGCGCAGGACGATGCCGATGTTGGCCGCCACCGTCATGTGGGGGAACAGCCCGATGTCCTGGATGACATAGCCGATCCCACGCCGGAGCTTGACCGGGTCGGCGTGTGTGACATCACGGCCGCCAAGGAACACCGCGCCGCCGGTGGGCTCGATAAGCCGGTTGATCATGCGCAGCGTAGTCGTCTTGCCACAGCCGCTGAGCCCGATGAGGACGAATGTCTCGCCCTCAGGGATGTGCAGACTCACGTCGCGCACCGCCTCGACCCCGCCGGCGAATGTCTTGCACAGTTTCTCAAGCCGGATCATGCGCATCCTCGATATGCGAGCAAGATGAGAGTTGGTCTACGTGCCGTATCCCGTGCGTACTCGGCGTCCTCAGCCGCCCGGGCTCACCAGCCGAACCTGTCAATGAGCCCCTCTGCGCCCTCGCGCCCAAACACCTCACGCGCGCAGGACGCCGGTTCGCGGCCCGTGGCTACCCGTTGCCAGCCGGGAGCCAGGAAGGTCTCCTCGCCCAGACCCCTCTTGCGCAGGCCCTCCTCGGCGACGGCGAGCATCGCGCGCACCAGGCCCGGCTCGCCCTGGGGGCCCTCCAGGGCCCCCAGACCGCCATGTGCGGCAAGTTGGCGCAGCCCCCGCAGCCGAGACCACGCCAGGTGCTCCCACAGGCCGCGGGCGGCATCCAGGTTCTCCATCACTCCCAGTACCAGTGCCGCGGGCAGCAGCATCTCGTCGGGCGGTTGTTGGCAGCTCGTGCGACTCTCGATGGTGCCGAAGCGACTGAGCCGACAATTCCACCAGAAGGCCCGGTCGTGCAGGTCGATGTCGTCGCCGCCGGGCTCGAGCCCAACCCTCCGCCCCTCTGTCGTCACTGCCTGCGCCGTCGGGTGTGCGAAGAACTCCAGGAAGCTAGGGTAGTCCTGAAGTCCCAGGTAATCCCCATCGCGCCGGGCATAGACGGGACGCAGTAGGGCGGTGGCGCGCACATAGTCGGCGAAGTCGGTGAAGGGGGAGGTGGGCATGCCGGCCCGCGGACTGTCTCCCAACCACCAGTCCCAGAACAGCTCTCTGACGGCGGCATGGCGGTCATCGCTTTGGCCCGCCCATACCGAGCTATTGGCCGTCAGAGCCAGTTGGGGCCCGGCCAATGCGTTGAGGGTGTTGAGCGCGTCAATGCAGTCGCACGGCGAGCCATCCACATGCACCTGGTTATCGGCGATGACGGTGAACAGGTCCACCGTTCCCCTGTGGCCGTGAGGAGTCCGGCTTCGGGGCGGGATGACCTGATCCCAGAACAGATGGCGGCCCTTGGCGTGGCGAATCTTGTTCTGAGGCGGGGTGAGTGGCTGGATGCCCAGGCCGAGGAGGTGCACGCCGGCAAGTCGCCGGAGCTCTGCGACCAGCGGTCGCAGCTCCCCGATACGCCGCTGCAGGGAGAACAGGTCCGGCGCGTGGGCGATGGAGAACTCCAGCACACAGATCCCGGTGGTGGTGCGGATCAAGTCCGGGTTGTCGGAGGAGGCGGTACGGGCGCACACCACCTGACCGCTATGGCCGTCGCGATCCAGCTCCCATCCGGCCTCCCGGCATATCTCCCAGAACCTATGGATGGCGTCGGCCCCCGCGGCCCGTCCGGATCCATCGACCACGGGGAACTTGAGCTCGAGACCCACGTGGCGCCCCGACTGTCCGCGACGGCGCTGAACGGCATCGCGCAGCCGGGAGCGATGGTACGCCACAATCCGGTCCAGCGCCCCATCCAGCGCCCGACCCGGCAAGGGCCCCTCGTCCTGAAGAGAGCCTCTTGCGGCGCGGGACGTGCCGGGCGCCGCAACCACCTCCCTCGCTTCTCTTACATTGTCGTGCGGGACCTCTTGCTCTCGCATGCAGTCTCCTCCATGGGTTGACGTCTTCCCGCCGTACCTGGCGTCCGGACCGCTCACGCTGTTACCCCATCACCTGCCCGTCCCCGGAGATCACCCACTTGCAGGTGGTAAGCTCCTCCATCCCCATCGGCCCCCGGGCGTGGAGCTTGTCCGTCGAGATGCCGATCTCAGCGCCCATGCCCAGCGTGTTGCCGTCACAGAACATGGTGGACGCATTGCTCAGCACCACGGCGGAATCGACGGCGCGGACAAACCGCGCGATGCGCTGCTGGGACGGACTCACGATGCTGTCGGTGTGGTGGGAGCCGTAGCGGTTGATGTGCTCGATGGCCTCATCCAGCGTCTCGACGACCTTCACGGAGAGAATCAAGTCGAGGTACTCCGCGGCGAAATCCTCCTCCGAAGCCGCCGCGACCGCGGGGCAGTGCTCCCTGGCCTGCGGGCAGCCCCTGACCTCGACGCCGCGCGAGGCCATGGCGGTGCAGAGGGCGGGCATGAAGTCGGAAGCGCTCTGCTCGGCCACCACCACACTCTCGGTGGCATTGCACACCTCGGGCATCAGCGTCTTGCCGTCCACGCAGATGTCCACCGCCCGGTTGATGTCGGCGTCGCGGTCCACATAGACATGACAGTTGCCGGCGAAGTGCTTGATGACGGGGACGGTGGCGGCTCGGCTCACGGCCTCGATCAGGGCCTTGCCGCCACGCGGGATGATGAGGTCCACATACCCGGCGGCACTCACGAGGCCCTCCACGGCCTCACGTCCGGGCAGGTTCATCACCTGCACCGCGGCGGTGGGAAGTCCCGCCCTGTCCAGGGCCCGGTGCCACAGGTGGCCGAGGAACTCATTGGTCCTGGCCACCTCGCTCCCGCCCTTGAGGATCGCCGCGTTCGCGGTGCGGAGGCACAGGGCGCCGGCATTGAGTGTCACGTGCGGGCGGGCTTCGTAGACCATGGCGATGACACCCATGGGACAGCGGAGCTTGCCTGCGCGCAGGCCGTTGTCCAGGGTGCGCACCACGTCGCTGCGCCACAGGGGCGAGGGGATCGCGGCGATCTCGTCCAGTACGTCCGCGCGCCGGAGGGCCTTTTGCCTGTCGAAACCCAGGCGGCTCACCAGGGCCGGGGGCAGGCCGGAGTCCGCGGCCGCTTCCAGGTCCTCAGCATTGGCCCGAGCAACCCCGTCGCTGCGGGCACGCAGCTCGCCGGCGGCGAAGCGCACGGCTTGAGCCAACCGGCCCGGCGACGCTTCGGCCAAAGCCGCCTGAGCCTCTCGCCCGGCAAGGGCCATCTGCCACACCATTTCCATGTGTCCGCGGGGGCCGTCTGTCCCTACACTCATGTGGACTTGACCACCTCGATCCCCACCAGGAGGCCGTGGCCGAAGCCCTCGCCGGGCTGCATGCTCTGCTCCAGGCGTCGCAGGGCATAGCCCAACTGCGGCTCGATGATATTGGCCCGCGGGTCGCCCATCTCCATCCAGCCCACGTTGTCGATGACCCTGTTCATGGTGATGATGCTCTGGCGCAGTGCCGGGGGCATGGCGTCCAGTTGGGTCAGGTGATCGGCGCCGCCGTCGGGCGAGGACAGCTTGTCCATGCAGAAGTGCACCAGACCATTCCAGGCCACGGCAAGGCGCTCCAGCACGACATTGGCGCCCTGCTCGGTCGGGTGCGGGCAGTAGTCGAAGAGCAGTTCCGCCAGATCGGTGCGGACGTTACTCTCATGCAGGCGGTTAACCGCCGAGCGCAGGCGCGGAGCCTGTGGGTTGTACTGGCAGGTATCGATGTGCCGTCCCACCAGCAGCGAACGGTCGAAGGTGTCCAGAAGCCTCAACTCGAACTCGCCGGGGATGCAGGCCTGCTCCACCGCGCCGGCGACCTCCTCAGATGTCCAGTACCGCATGTGCCAGCAGTCGCTGCTCTCCGGCGATTCACCGGGGAGGTAGCTCATGCTGTAATCCCACATGTCGTCCTCATCGGTGGCACGCCGCCCCCAGTAACAGGGCCATTCATAGGAGTAGCGCCCCAGCAGATCCAGAACCACGCAGGCCCCGGACTCGGCATGTGCGCCGATCTCCTGCAGCAGGCTGATGAGGCTGCGGGTGTCGATATGAGACAGCGAGCCGTACGAAGAGAAGTACAGGTGGAAAGGCGCGTCCTCGGGCCTCACCGGCAGGCCGACGCCGAAATCGCCGGTGCGGAAGTCGAACTTCCCGCCCTCACCGTAGATCTGCCGGGCCTGCTGCACCATCCCCTCCGACAGATCGCAGCCTACGTAGCGGGCAATCGCGTGGCGCGGCAGAAGCTCCGCCGAGTGTTGGTAGATGCCGGCGTCCCTGGCCCGCACGGAGGTGATAAGCTCATAGCCCTGCCCGGACCCGCAGCCCAGATCGAAGATGCGCAGCCGCTCGGCGGCGCCCCAGTAGTGCCTGGCCAGGGCCCTGCGGAGCATGGGGCGCAGGAACTGCCGGGTGAGGTCGTCCTCCCAGTACCGGCGAACGTTGTCGTGCTTGCCCGAAAGCCCACCGGTATCGAGGATGTAGTGCCCGTTGGCGACACTGCGATCGTACACGCCCGCGGTGCTCTCGGCGACCGGCGCTGTGGGCTGTTCCCCGAGATTCTGTGCCATCCGTCTCGCCTCCCATAGGTCATGGCTAAGCCTGAGTGCTCGCGTGCCGAAGACGGGCTGCCCACCGGGCGCCCCGGTCGTCGGCCGCTCCCGTCCACACATTCCCTAAGCCGTCATTCGGCGATCGCCGGGAACCTCCGGCGAATGGCGCGGTCCACCTCGGGCGGCAGCCCCGGACCCTCGTGGGTCGCCAGGAGCTCTCCGGCCCTGGCCCGTGCCCGCTCCGTCGCATCCGCCCGTCCCTGAGAGGCCCACGCATCGCGCTCCTGCCTGTCGCTGATCCGCGGCTCGTAGAACTCATCCCTCATGTGCCGCACCGTGTGCTCCTCGGAGACGAAGTGCCCTCCGGGCCCGACCTGCTGGATGAGATCCACCGCCAGCGTGTCATCGGTGACCTCGATGCCTTCCAGCACCCGACCGGACATGCCGATGATCTCATCATCCATCACCATCTTGGCGTACGAGACGGTGAGATCGAACTCCATCAGCCCCGCCGCGTCGTGGATGTAATTGGCGCCCGACATCATCACAATCAGGTTGGTGAGAGCGCTCTCATACGCGGCCTGCGCATCGGGGACTTTAGAATCACTGGCCCCCGCTGTGGAGTAGTAGGGAAGCCCGAGTTTCTGAGCCAACTGGGACACCGCCGCGTTGATGATGCCCCGCTCCACACAGCCACCGAGGTGCTGCATTGTGCGTAGGTCGATGGTCGAGCCCACGCTGCCGCATATCGTGGGACAGCCGGGATTCACCGCCTGCACCATGGTCACCCCGGCAAGGGTGTCGGCCAGGTGCATCAGCACATTCCCCGCCAGTGTAACCGGGGAGGTGGTACCGCAGATCGGCTCCGCGGGCACCACCACCGGAAGCCCCTGCTCGGCGACGAAACACGAGATCTCGCCGTAGATGTCGTCGATCTTCAGCGGCGAGATCACCAGCGAGATGAAGGATACGAAGGGACGCCGACGCAGGGCCTCGGCCCCTCCGGCGATCATCTGTGCCAACTCCCTGGCCTGCCGCGTCCCGGCGCGGGAGTCCGCCCCACCCAGCACGGGCG
>CAZXDD010000351.1:4642-8245 GCA_964639415.1 uncultured Armatimonadia bacterium | reverse complement strand
CCCGGAACCTGCATAATCTGAGTCTCCAGCCCGCCGGCCGTTGGCGCCGTACATGGCGCCGGACAGGCCCGCGCCCTGCCAAAACGGCCTCCGCCGCCTGAGTTGTCGATCCTACGACCGCGGGCTGGAAAGCCCGCGCCACTGACAGGGCGCGCCACCGACGGGCCGCCTCAGGGCTCGCCGGCCGGCGGTTGCTCCTCCGTCTCCGTCTCGGCAGCGGCGGGAGCCTCGTCGCGGAGACGCAACTCCATGTCCCCCTCGCCTCGAGGCACCATCTGAAGCCCGCTGCCCTCGATCTCCTGCTCTAGCTGTGAGTGCGTCTCGTAGGCCGAGGTCCGTCCGGAAAGGCCGTTGAGGTCCACCCGGATGCCGAACGACTCGCTCACGTCGCGATAGTAAAGCTGCCACGTGAGGCAGTGGTCCTTGACCCCCAGCGCCACCTCGTAATCCCGGAAGAGACCGTCCTGGGCGTCGTACCGGCCCCAACCCAGCAGGCCGAGGCGCTCGGTGAAGTACCAGGAGGCCCGGCCGACCAGCTCGGTCTCGATCTCCAGAGCATCGAAAGCAAAGGGTGTCGTGCCCCCGTCCAGTCCCTGGCGCAGCGTCAGACTGCCGCTGAAGCGGTCGCTGAAGCGGTGCCCCGCCCCGGCGTAGACCTCCACCTTCCGGTACGTCTCGTCCGTGGAGTACGTTGCGTAACCGGCCTCCGCGCCGTACCAAAGGCCGTCCTCGCGCAACTCCGCCGTCGGATTGGCAACATACCGCAACCCCGCCAGGGCGCGGCGTTCCTTGATCTGCCCGCGCCCGGGATTGCCCTCGACCGCCTCGTAGTAGTTGCCTAGGCACAATTCGGCCATGAGCTGCTGCCGCCCGCCGCGCGGGGTCAGGTGCCGAGTCAACGTCAACTCCGGCACCTGGGACAGGATGATGTTGTCCACGGTCCGTGACAGCACCCGCTCCTGACGGCTCCCGCGGAGACGGAAGTCCCAGTCGTCCCAGGATGTCTTGGCCCAGGCCGTTCCTGTGATGCTGCGCTTGGTAGTGGCCCGCAACTCGGCGGCGATGTCCCACGGCTCGTCCCATGCCGTGAGCGCCACGTTGGCGGGGAGAAAGAACCCGTCGCGACTGCTATAGCCCGGGAACTTCATGCTCACGCCCCGATCCCGCCGATCGGGCCCAAACTGCTGGCGCAGCGTGAGAAACAGAGGGATGCGCAGGCCGTAGATCCCCACCTCCGGCCGCACGAAGGTTCCGACCATGCGGTCCACATCGTACACGATGCGCTTGGCCCCCACATAGAAGTGGGGATTCTCGCGGTCGCAGGTCGTGACGCGCGCGTCCTGCAGCGTGACCTCCGCGCCGCGCTTCTCCATCGCTGCACCGCGCATGAACAGAAGCGGGCTGCCGTCGCCCTGCACCGTCAGTCCCGGCGTCATCGCCATCAGCGCCTGAACGCTCTCGGCGCCGAACTCATCGCGACCGGCGTCCAGCCAGGCTCTCTGCCCCTTCACGAAGGCCGGGCCCGAAGCGATCTGCCCGCCCTGCTCCGCCCACACCTGACCGGTCTCCAGGTCCGCGGTCACGCCGTCGGAGAGAAAGATCACCTGCCGCCTGCCGGTCTGCGTCTCCGAGACGGTGACCCGGACATTGCCGGACAGGATCGCCCTCTTGGCATCGGCCGTGTAGCGGACCCGGTCGGCCAAAAGCTCGATGTTGGTCGTCCCGCGGCGCTGCTTGAGCACCTCCGGCTCGGCGATCGCCGTGCTACAAAGTGACAGGCAGGCCAGCAGGCCAAGCGCGATGGTTTGTTTCAATGCACATGCCCCGATTGGTTTGGATCCCCGGCCCCCCGACGCCCACGCACACCAATACATCCGCCGCCGCGGCCGCGATACCATCAGTATATCAGAACACACCGGCGCACTCAAACCGTTCCCCTGTCCCCGCGACGCCGGCGGGGCATCGCCGTGTCTACCGGCCCCCGCTCCCTGCCTCCCGAGGCCTCCGGGGCCGAGGCGCAAGCTCGGTGCCGGGCCTGCACCCGGGGGCGGCGCCCACCGCCCCGGCCACCAGAGAGTCCTCCGGGTCCCTCCGCACCACCATCGCTTCGGGCGGGCGCGAAAGCGCCTCCGGTCTGTAACATCCGCCGGCCTGCCGGGGCACATACTCTTGAAGGCGCGCGGAGCCCATGGCCCGGCGGCCCGAGGTGGCGACAGGCTCACAGTTCGGGGCCACCGGGCAGTCAGACACCGGAGCCAAGGTGAAAGCCCTCCGAACTGGGAACCTTGACATTGCGCCAGAGCTTCGAGGCAGGAGACCTGTCCCGCGGGCGAGCTCATCGGCAACTGCGGTTCCCGTCGCCGCTATCTGAGGCCGGGTTCGCGGTGCAGAGGTCGTCGCGCCGAGCTATCTGCCGATCCGGGGGTGCCGATGTCCCAGTCTGACCGACCGGCTCTGTCACCGACCGCGCTCGAGAGCGCCCTGCTGGTACTGGGGGCATACTTCCTGGCCACGGCCGGCTGCGGTTGGGCCGCGGCGCTGCCCCTCAGCGACACGGGCCTGTGGCTGCTGCGCGGCCTGCTGCCGCCGCTGGTCCTGGCCGCCGGGGCCTGCTGGGTCATCCGTCGGCACCGGCCG
This sequence comes from uncultured Armatimonadia bacterium, assembly GCA_964639415.1. Lineage (GTDB taxonomy): Bacteria > Armatimonadota > Zipacnadia > Zipacnadales > JABUFB01 > CAYRFY01. Next base: position 5,608 of record CAZXDD010000351.1, on the reverse strand, counting down.
CCGGTCACGGTGCTGCGGCCCCGACCGGGGCTGATCGGCTTTCTGTTCTCGGCCCTGCTGCTGGGCGCCGGAGGGGGCATCTGGGCCGGCGCCACAAGCATCGATCTGCTGGCCGCCGGATTGCCGCAGGGGGCCCGGCTGCCGTGGGCCCTGGGCTGGGTCGGGCTGCTGGTACCCATCATCGAGGAGACCTACTTCCGGGGAGTGCTTCAGGCGGCGGTGATGAGGTTCGTCGGAGGGCAACGCCCGGACGGCGCCTGCAGCCCGGAATCCCGTGGCCCCAGGGCTTGGCTCGCCGTGGTGGCGGCCATTGGCGTTCCGGCCGTGGTCTTCGCCCTGGCCCACCTGGGCTCCCCGCAGACGCCGGTGCTGCTATTGATGGGCCTGGGGCTGGGGGTGCTTCAATACTGGTCGGGCTCGCTCGTGGTCCCGATCCTCGGGCACATGGCCTGGAACCTCGCCACCGTGTCCTACGGTCTGCATCCCGGCATGGGCGACCTGGCCATGCCCCTGGCTTTGCCCGGAGCGATGTGGCTTTCGATGTCGCTGCTGGTGCACTACAGGAGTGTGATGGGTCTTGGCCGCGCTACCCCCTGACTTCCGCGACCGCCGGGGCGACCGCGTCCTTCTCATCTGGGGCGGCCTGCCGTACTGGACGGTGGCCGACCGCCAGGCGGAGCGGTTGATCGACGCCCTGGTGGCCGGGAGCGGCCGGGCCGAGGCCCTGCAGAAAGTGGCGGGCGACCGGCCCGCGCCCGAAGTCGTCCGCGATGCCGCGAAGCTTCTGGCCTCTCTCAGGCGTGCCGGAGTCGTGGGCGGACGCCGACTGCCGCCCCCGAAGCAGCGGATCGAGAGCATCACCATCAATGTCACCAATCGCTGCAATCTGGCGTGCACCTTCTGCTACAACAGGGGAACGGCGGGGGGAACGGCGGGGGGAACGGCGGGACGGCACGGCAACGGCGG
>CAZXDD010000351.1:0-4542 GCA_964639415.1 uncultured Armatimonadia bacterium | reverse complement strand
GGGGAACGGCGGGGGGAACGGCGGGGGGAACGGCGGGACGGCACGGCAACGGCGGCAGGCTGGAAAGCCTGCCCCACGGACGGCAAACAGCGGACGGCGGCGGGCTGGAAGGCTCGCGCCACGGACGGACGGCAGATCACCGGGAACTGTCGGCGGCGGAGATGATCCAGGCCCTGGATGAGCTGCGCGGCCAGTACGCGCCCGGCGGGGCGCTGGCCCTGCTCGGCGGAGAGCCGCTGCTGGAGCCCGACAAGACCCTGGAGCTGGCGGCCTGGGGGGTACGACGCAAACTCAAGCCCATCGTCTCCACCAACGGCCTGCTGATGACGCCGGACTTCGCCCGTCGGGCCGCGGCAATCGGCCTCGAATGCCAGGTCTCCATCGACGGCGCCGAGGCCGAGAGCCACGAGGCCATCCGCGGCAAAGGGACCTTCGACAAGGCGTTGGCCGCCGTGAAGTGCCTGGCTCAAGAGGGCGCCTACGGCATCATGAGCATGGTCTTCCACAGCGGCAATGTGGACCAGATCCCGGCGTACCTGGAACTGGCGCTGCAAAGCGGAGCCAGAGAAGCCCGGTTCATCCCGATCAAAGCCATCGCCGGAGGCAGTCAGTACCATTTGCCGGATCTGGTGCAGGTGATTCGCTCCGTGGTCCGCGCGGTGGCCAAGCGCCCGGAGCTGCAGGCCCTGCTGGGTCGCGACTACGTCTCGATCCTGGCCCAGACCTGCCGGTCCTGCAGCCCCCGGCAGTCGTGTGGCACAGGGTGCCAGACCTTCTTGCTGGACGCCGACGGGACGGTGTACCCGTGCTTGAACCTATCCTGCCCGGAAATGGCGGCAGGGAATGTTCTGGTGGAACCTTTTCGGAAGATCTGGAGTCTTTCTATGGTGTCAAAGCAGGTGCGGGAGCAGACGACTCTCGCAGGCCGGCCGCGAACCTGCGGCAAGTGCTTCGCGCGTCACTTCTGCATGGGCGGCTGTCGGGGTGAAACCTATGCCAACACCGGCCGGCTGGACGCCCCGTCGGTCACCTGCGCCCAGGGGAGGGCGGCCATCGTCCAGACGATGTGGACGCTTGCCGACAACCCGTGGCTGGTAGGCAGGAGAGCCGCGCACTGTTGAGTCGGTCGCTGCTTCAGGGGCGCCCGTGGCGAGCGACACCGACGTCGGCCCGCGACTGCCGCCGGAGCCGAGGGGGAGCTTGCGATGCGCATCGAATATGAAGGGACTGTCGAAGCTCAGCCACCGTTCCAGCACGTGGGGTATGTCTCGGCCGGACTCGTCACCGACCGGTCGATCGAGGCACCTGGTGGCGCACTGCTCGGAGCTGCGCTACTCTCGGTGGCCCTCGTGGCCGCGCTGGTGGCTCGCCGGCAGCGACGCCTGCCGCGCATCTGGGTCCCCGCCTCCGTTGCCGCCTGTCTGCTGGCTGCCGCCGCCGCATGGAGCTTCACCCACGCGGGCTACCCCAGCACCCTCTACCGGACCTCCTCCCTCACCCCGCCGTATGCCAAGACCCTCCTGGACATGGAGCGCCTCATCGCCCAGACTGATGCCCTGTGCAAGGAACTGGGGCGCACGCCTTCCGGAGCCGAGTGGCAGAGGAGCTTCGGCGGGGAGCGCGATGGCTGGGGAGAGGCCTACTTCTACGCGCCCGCCGCGAGAGACAAGTGGCCCACGGAACTGGGGCGCGACTACATGGTCTGCTCCTTCCGGGGCCGGAACTCCGATCCGGGCGAGCACGATCCCTTCTACGTCGCCACGTCCATCCAGAGCGCCTGGCTGGGGCCGGACGGGGTGGTGGGAACCGCCGACGACCACGGCATGATGCCCGGGAGGCAGGAAGTCCAGGCCGGCGGCCGTGCCGGGCTGGAGAAGCTGGCTGCAGAGTTGCCGCCCGGCGGGGAAACGTGGCGCGAGCCGCTGACGCCGGGGATGAGCACCGCTGAGAGTGTGGCAGGGGGCGACAGCTAGTGCGCATCGAGTACGAAGGCACCATCGAAGTGCAGCCGCCGTTCCAGCATGTGGGGTATGTCTCGGCGGCGACGACGAACAAGCTGCTCGGGCTGGGAACGCAGGCCTCGGCGTCCCTGGCGCTGCTACTGGTGGTCTCACTCGTGGTGTCGCTGATCGCCCGACGGCGGCTCTCGCCGGTGCGCGTCGAGGCCACCGTCGTCGCGGTCATCATCCTTGGTCTGCTGGCGATCGTACTGCCCACTTTCACCAGAGCCTCGGGCGGATAGCGGAGCCGCGCCCGAGGGCAACATTGCGGGCTGGGGCCGCAAGCCCCCAGCTAGCCACGGCAGGTCAGATATCGGCAGTGAGGAGGCGGCCAGGTGCGCATCGAGTATGAAGGGACTATCGAGGTGCAGCCGCAGTATCAGCACGTGGGGTACGGGTCGGCGGCCATCACCGGCAGCTCGCAGCCCGCCGTGACGGCCGGTCTGCTCTACGCTCTGGCGGTGTTTGGCGTCCTCGTCGCGCTGCGCCTGCGGCTTCCGGGCCCGAGGGGGCGCCGGCTCGGCATCGGCCTGGGGATCGCGATGGTCTGCGGCATGGCCGCCGCCGTGGGCTATGGACTGTTGCCCTCACGCGAGATGACGCCCCGATTCCACCGGGCACTGATCGATCTGGAGCGCCTGTGCCTGCACACCGAGACCTGGGCCGAGGCGCACGGACGTCTGCCCTCCGAAAGTGAGTGGGAGGCCGCCATCGGTGCCGTTGGGCCACGAGACGGCTTCGGACAGCCGTACTGGTACCATACCTGCGAGCGCCCAGACCCCTCCGGGCAGTCATATGCCATCGGGGGCGAGATGTCCGTTCCGGGCAGATGGGCCCCCACCGGCGCGCCAATCCGGCGGCACGAGAGGGTCACCAGTTACCTCCTCGGCGCCGACGGTTTGTTCGCCACCCCCGATGACCAGGAGCGACTCCGGGCCTCGCTGGGGCGGACACTGGCTCCGTCGTGGTGGTATCGACATGCCAGACCGGTTCGCTCCCACACGTACCTCCCGGCCACAGAAGCACTGGCCCGGACCCGGGGCGGGTGAGCCATCATGCGCATGGAGTACGAAGGCACCGTTCAAGTGCAGCCGCCGTATCAGCACGTGGGGTACACGGCGGCGGCGGTGATGGGGTCGGAGCGCAGCACTGTCAACGCCAATGGGGCCGTGCTGGCGGCGCTGGGGATCGCGCTGCTGCTCACCCTCTATCGCTGCTGGCGGGTCCCTCGGTTCCGCAAGACGGCGTTAGTCGGCGGCATCGTCGTGCTCGTCGTGGCCCCGTGGACCTTCCTGCAACTGCCCGGCGATGTCGTCTTGTCCTATCACCTCGTCCCGCAGTTTGCCGCGACGCTACTGACCCTCGAGCAGCTTGTGGCCCAGACCGACCGGGCAGCCGCAGACCTACGTCGCGTTCCCACACCGGAAGAGTGGACCGCGCAGTTTTGCGAGGTCAAGGACGCCTGGGGCAATGGCTTCGTCTACCGCTCGCGGCATGCCTACCAGATGATGGACGACGGGCGCGGGTACGAGATCCTGTCCACCAACGGCCACGGCCCACCTCACCGCGATGATCCCGACCGTGACTACGGCTGGATGGTGCTCAGCGTCTGGCTGGGGCCCGACGGAGTGGCCGGGACCTCCGATGACTACCACCGGCTAACCGAGGAGCTTGGCCGGTGTCGGGTGCGCGACCGCGCGCAGTTGGAGAAGATCGCGGGCCGCGCCATTGCGCCGGAGGCGGCAGAAGGGAGCTGACCGCCCATGCGCATCGAGTACGAAGGCACCGTCGAGGCCCAGCCGCCTTACCAGCACGTGGGCTACACGGCGGCGGGGATCATCAGCGGATACTCGCGGCCCGAGGTCGGGCTGTCGCTTCTGTATGCCATCGCGGTGATCGCTCTGGTGGCCTGGCTGCGCGGTCTCAGACTGGCGGACAAAGGCTCGCAGCGGGCCCGAGAGACTCTGCTCGCCCTCACCATCGTGCTCGCCTTTGTCCCGGTGCTTCTGGGGGTCTATCCGCCCCGGGTGATGCGTTCTGAGTTCACCCAAACGCTCCTGTCGCTGGAGCGAGCCTCGGCGCGAGTTGAGCAGTGGGCCGCCGAGAACGGCCGCCTCCCCACGCAGGCCGAGTGGCCCAGGCAGGTTGCCTCCGCAGCGGATCGCGATGGCTGGGGCAATGCTCTTGGCTACAGACTGCTTCCCGCGCCCGACCGCGACGACGGTCAGCGCTATCAGGTCTACTCCACCGGGCGGCCCGGGGAGGGGCGGAAGCTCCCCGCGTCGCTCCAGCATCTTCACGAGATACCCAGCAATTGGCTGGGCCACGATGGCCTATCGGGTACGGAGGATGATGCGCGCGAGCTCAAGTCCGCATTGCGGCGCGTCCCGAAGATGCTGCGAAGCCATACTCACGGGCGGGAGGCGCGGCGGTAGACGGATCCGGCGTAGCCGCCGGGGCGCTGCCGTTGGGGCGTTGCCGCCGCGAGCCAACGGCTAACGGCCAACGGCGCCGCTCCCTGCGGGTCCCGAGCGGGACCCGC
>CAZXDD010000350.1:0-8251 GCA_964639415.1 uncultured Armatimonadia bacterium | reverse complement strand
GCCGTTGTCGTTCGCCTTCTTGTCCTGTCCGCCGTCGCCGTCATCCTGTCCATCCTGTTGGCACTGCCCCCGCTGGGCTCCCGCCCCGGCCCCCGCGCCCCCGCTGCGCCATTTGCATTCCCCTCCGCACTCTGATATACTCGCGCGACTCGGTGACGGATGCCGGGTAGGCCGCGGTTCGGGGCCTGCCGCAGTCCCCAAGGATGTCGGAGGCGCAAGGCGATGAGCAGGATCAGGGTACTGGTCAGCGGCGCATATGGGCGCATGGGCCGCTTTGTCATGAACGCCGTCCACGATGCACGCGACATGGAGCTCGTCGGCGCCGTAGACCCGGCGGGGGTGGGGCACGCGGTGAGCGAGATCCTGGACATCGACACCGAGTTGCAGATCAGCGGGCATCTCGCCGGTTCACTGGATGAGATCCGGCCGGACGTGATGGTGGACTTCACCGTTCCGGATGTGGTGATGGATAACATCGAGGCCGCGCTGACCCGGAAGGTCGCTTGTGTCGTGGGCACTACGGGGTTTTCGCCCACAGACATCCAGGTGGTACAGAACATGTGCCACAGGACGGGCACCGCGGCGGTGGTGGCCCCCAACTTCAGCATCGGGGCCAACCTGATGATGAGGTTCGCCAAGGAGGCCGCGCGGAGCTTCGACTACGCCGAGATCATCGAGCGCCACCACGAGAAGAAGGTCGACTCGCCCTCGGGCACCGCTGTGCGCACCGCCGAGCTGATGGCGCAGGCCCGCGAGGAGGCCTTCGAGCAGGTGCCGACGGAGGTGGACAAGGCGCCCGGGTCCCGGGGCGGCACGGTGGAGTCGATCCAGGTGCACGCCACCCGCATGCCGGGCTATGTGGCGGACCAGGAAGTGGTCTTCGGCGGTCCGGGCGAGAGGCTGGTCATCAGCCACGTAAGCATCAGTCGCGAGTGCTTCATGCCGGGCGTGTTGCTGGCCGTGCGCAAGGTCCGGTCCCTGGAGGGGCTGGTGCACGGGCTGGAGCACGTGCTGTAGGCGGGTCGTCTTGGGAATACCGGTCCGGCGGCCCGGTCACTGGGAGGACAACATGGGTATCAAAGCTGGCGTTGTGGGCTTCGGCCCCGTGGGTCAGAATATCTGCCGGTGCATCAATGAACTCGACCTGGAGTGCGATGAAGTCCGCGTCATGGCATGTCACGAGCGGCGGACCCTTCTCGATGAGGAAGAGGTCTTCGTCCACGGCCTGGGCGAGGTATTCCGCGAGGATAGGCTCCGGCTCTTTGAGGACCTGGACGTGGTCTTCCTCTCCGGCCGCGAGGGCGAGAAGGGTGCCGCGAAGACCTGGGGCATGGCGGCTCTGGACAGCGGCTACAAGTGCTTCATGATCGACAACGGCGGCGATTTCCGCATGGACCCACGGTTCCCCCTGGTGGTCCCGGAGATCAACATGGACCAGGTCTCCGCGCGAACCAAGTTCATCGCCAGCCCCAACTGCTCCACCATCCAGATGTGCGTCGCCCTGGCCCCGCTGCACGCCGTGGCACCCATCAAGCGCGTGGTGGTCACGACCTTCCAGTCCGTCTCCGGCTATGGCCGCGACGGCCAGACCGAGCTGAAGAACCAACTGGAATGCTGCCGCGTCGACGAGCTGGGGTGCCAGGAGTTCGACTACGACTGCACCGTGTTCCGCAAGCCCATCGTGCTGGATTGTCTCCCGCACATCGACGCCTTCTTGGACAACGGGTACACCAAAGAAGAGATGAAGATGCTCTACGAGACCCGGAAGATCTTCGGCCGCGACGAGATCGAGTTGTGCGCCACCACGGTGCGTGTGCCTGTGGAGATCGGCCACGCCGAGTCGATCAATGTCGAGTTCGCCGGGAAGATGGACGCCGCCACCGCCCTGGAGCTGTGGCGCGCCGCCCGAGGCTCGCACGGGATCGTCGTCATCGATGATGAGGCGAGAAAGGACGACAACTGGCCCACGCCCAAGGAGCCCGAGGGCAGCTACAATGGCCACGACGTGGCCCATGAGCGGACCTACCCGACCCAGCGCGACGTTCGCCTGGATCAGTACAAGAATCTGGTCTTGGTGGGACGCACCCGCGACGACTACACCACCCCCAATGCCATCAACTTCTGGTGCGTGGCGGACAACCTGCGCAAGGGTGCGGCGACCAACGTGGTGCAGATCGGTCGGGAGCTGGTCGAACGAGGCCTGATCGGCGGGTAGGACGGCATCACGCATGGGGTAATACATCGGCGCCTCCCCACCGGGGAGGCGCCTTTGTTTGTGGCCGTCCGACGGGGGTTAGTCGTCCTCTTGCTGCAGCGTCTCCGCATACTTCGGCCAACGTTTGCGGAGGTTGTAGGCCAGGCAGAACAGCAGGGGTAGCAGGTACGCGCTGGTCAATCCAATCACCGCGTAGCGGGCGGCGTTGGCCCAGGGCGCCTCACCCAGCACGAGCTTGAGGCCGGTCCTGAGGCCCAGCAGGACGACGACCGCGACGAGAACCTTCGCCACCTGCGTCCACGGGGGCGCCTGGGCCTTGTACCCTCCGCGGCGCTCCAGCAGCAGGTAGCCTATCCCCGACCCCAGCAACACTCCGGCGGTGCGCACACAGACACCCTCCCCATAGCCCAGGCCGAAGATAGCCGCCGAGCCCAGCAAGATGAGAAGCAGGGGCAGAGTGAAGCCGAGGCTTCGTCCCGCCGCCGCCCACGCACCCAGGAGCACCAGATAGCCCAGGACGAAGGCGCCCCCGATCAGCAGGCCGCCGATAACGTCGGCGGGCCAGTGGACCCCCAGGTACAGCCGGGAGAAGGCGATGGCGGCAACCACCAGCAGAAGAGCGGCCCGGGTCGGCCGATCGCCGGCGCGCACGCTGAGAATCCCCCCGACAACCGCCGCGCCCTGGGAGTGGCCGCTGGGGAAGGCGTAGCCCCCGCCGCTCTCCACGTACAGCGGGTGAAGCTGCTCCGGGTACAGGACGTAGGGGCGTTCGGTAGCGAAGAGCAGCTTGAGCTCGGAGTTGACAAACACGCTGAGCAGGAACACCACGAACATGTGGAAGCCCAGACGATGGCCGATGCAGAGGTAGATCGTGGTGAGGACGATCAGGTACGCCTCTTCGGAACCCAGTGACGAGGCCCCGATGGCCAGTGAGTCCGCCACCGGTGTCCGCAGGGATTGTAGCCAGAGGAGGAAGCTGAGGCTGTTCATTGCACCCGTTGGCCGTATGCTCTGGTAGGTTTGGGGGGCTTGCTCGGCCCCGTCCGCCGTCGGTGGGCGTACGCCGGGCCTTACTCCAGGTGCCGGGCGAGCAACGCCTTCAGCGTCGCCTCCGTCGGGACGCGCGCGGACAGCACGATCTCATTGTCGATCACCAGCGCCGGGGTCACAACGGGGCCGTAGGCGGCGATGTCCTCGAGGCTGTGTACACGCTCGACGATCACATCCGGGCGCCCGGTGGCGCGCAGGACGCGGGTCGTGAGCTCGTAGAGAGCATCACAGCGGCGGCAGCCGGGCCCCAGCACGGCCACGTGGCGCAGAGGGGCCGCCGTCAGACCGGGCCCGCCGTCGCCCACGTGGGAGGCGCAGTAGTGCGAGACTACCTGCAGGGCGGCATTGAGCCGCTCGACTTCCGCCTCCAGCTCGGCCACCCAGCGTTCGAGGACCTCGATGCGCTCCTGCGGGCTGCCGTCCTCCTCCGCCGTCTGGCCGCCACCGGAATCGGTGAGCAGCCGCTGGATCTCGCTCTCGGCGATGCGGTGCTGTCCGCCGGGGAGCTTGGTGGAGTGCAGCTTGCCGTCGTAGATGTAGCGCTTGATCGTGGGGACGCTCAGATGCAAGGCCTCGGCGGCCTCGATGACGCTGAGGTACCGCATGGACGCTCCTTCGGGGGCCGCAGCCGACGGCCCCGCCGTGCCTATGATAGGCCAACGGGGCGCTCAGGGGCAAGGCAGGGCGGCACCGGCTCCGCGGCGGCCTACCTCAGCGGGACACCCGTCGCCCGTAGCCTCTCCCTGAGCACGGCGGTGTCCACGGCGTGCACGTCGCCGTCCCGGACCGCCATGGCCGCGGCCACGCCGGCGGCCTGCCCGAACTGCATGCAGTTGACCATGACCCGGATGGCCCCGGCGCTGTCGTGGTTGGCGCCGATGCAGCGGCCGGCCGCCAGCACATTGCGCAGCCCGCGCGGCACCAGGGAGCGGTACGGAACCTGATAGCACAGCGTTTCGCGCAGGGGGGCGTCAAGAGGCCGCCCGTCCCAGCGCTCGGTGTCCCAGGTGCGGTCGGCATTCTGGCGATGGCGGGTGCCGTCGAGGCGCTCGAACACGATGCCCGGTGCGTCCGGGGTGTGGATGTCGATGGGATAGGTGCCCTGGGCGATGGCGTCGGCGAAGGGGACGCCGTGGAGCACCTCTTCGCGCCGCAACTGGTGCTCGGCCAAGATGCGGTGGCTCTCGCGCAGGCCGACCTGGGCGGCGATGTCGATCAGCCTGGCCTGCTCCCAGCCCGGGAGCGACTTCAGCCTCCCCAGCAGCCACCGCAACTGGTACCGGGCCTCAACCTCGGCCCGCGTCAGGTCCAGGGTGTCGGCGCAGTTTACGTTCAGCACCCGCGTGCCCGCCATCATCTGCTCCGAGCGGTCCCATACGCCCGACGAGCCCCACAGGAAGTTGGCGTACTGCTCGCCGTTGTAGTCCATGGGTTCTTTGACCAGCTCGGAGTACACATCCCCCAGCGGGAGGGCGTCGGGTGACTTGCCCGCCAAGCGGAAGCACAGCGATGGCGCCTGGCAGCGCCCGGTACCGTCGCCGAGCTGGGTCTCACAACCGGCGCGGCGGAGGATGTCCGCATCCCCGGTGCAGTCGATGAAGACCGAGGCGAGGATGGCTTCGCGCCCGCTCTTGCCCTCCACCAGCACCGCCCGGACCCGATCGTCTTCGCGCAGGACTCCGGCGGCGAGGGTATCGAGGACCACCCGGCAGCCGCTGCTCAGTACCATGTCGTCGAGGACGAACTTAGCCGTCTCCGAGCAGATGACCCAGTGGCCGGTCTCGCCGTCCCGGGCGCTGTTGTACGCAGCCCCCAGCGAGCTCAGCCGGCGCAGGAACTCCTCGGGCAGTCCGCCGATGACCTTGGTGGCGCCATCCGTGCCGTAGAGTGGGTGCAGGAGGTTGACATTGCCTGCGGTGGCCATACCGCCCAGGTGGCCCAGGCGCTCGACGAGCAGCACCCTCGCCCCGTGGCGGGCGGCGGCGGTGGCCGCACAGACCCCGGCCGGCCCGCCGCCGAACACCGCCACATCGCACTCGCACAGGACGGGCACCTCGCGCGCGGGCTCCGCCACCGTCGTCTCCGGAGCGCGCTGTGGCAGGTAGTCTCTGAGGGGAAAGGCCGGACGGTCCAGGGCGCTCATGTTGAGACCTCGCTGTCTTGACGGGATGCAGGCTCCGGCGGCGCACCATGCGTCGCCCGGCGATCATCGCGTGACGCTGAGGGTCACCACATTACCCCCCATGTCCCCCATGTATGCCCGCTCTTCGTCCACCGCCGGGGCCCCGAAGGCGTACAGGTCCGGGAAGGCCTTGTACTGCCACTTCACCTGTCCGCTCGTCTCGTCGATGCAGCTCAGTGTCCCCAGGCTCGAGAGCATCCACACACGCCCTCCGGAGGCAACCGGCGGCGTGGGGACCGAGCCCGTGGGCACTTCCGCCGTCCAGACGACGGCGCCATCGGAGCCGCGCTTGCTCACCCGGCCGTCGCTGTGGCGCACATAGGCGCACCGGCCGTCGGCGGAGGCGCACACCGCCGCACACTTGCCCTCGGCCATGCGCTGCTGCCCCGTGGCCGTATCCAGCACCGCCAGCCAGTAGCCCCGGTCGGTGATGAACAGGCTGTCTCCCACCAAAACGGGCCCGCAGTCGGCGGGGCTGTAGTACCTCGAGGCCCCGCCCTCCTTCTCGCTGCCCTTGCCCGGCACTTTCCACGCCAGGCTCCCTGTCTCCAGGTCTATTGCGTATACGAAGCGGTCCCAGCAGCCGGCGTAGACTCTCTGGCCGTCGGTGCACAGGTCGGATTCGATGCTGTAGCCCGGGTCCTCATTGCGCCATTGCTCGGCTCCTGTGGCCGCGTCCAGGCTCAGTACGTCTCCGGCGTTGTTGGCACACAGCAGCCGGTCACCCACCCTCAGTGGCGAGGAGTACACCGCCGCGCCGGTGTCCTGTCGCCACAGCTCGGCGCCATCGGTGGTGAGGCAGTAGACGCAGCCGTCGGCGGAGGCAAACCAGACGCGCCCGGCCGCGGACTCCACCGCCGGCCGCGAGCGCACCTCGCCCGCGGTGGCAAAGGTCCACAGCACCTGTCCCGTGGCCGCCTGCAGGCAGTAGAGCTCTCCGTTGTTGGCTCCCACGTAGAGCCGGTCGCCCGCGACCGCCGGCGGCGACTGGCAGGAGCCGTCGAGCCGGGCCTTCCACAGCGCCCGGCCGCTGCCGTCATCCAGCCAGAAGGCCACCGTCCGCGAGGCCACCACCTGCTCTCCGCCGACAAGCTCCATGCGCAGTGTGTGGGCGCCGGGGGCGAGGCCCTCGGGGCTGAGTTGCGCCACCCAGGTCTCACCGTTACGGGCCATCGCGCCCGCGGGCTCCTTGCCCACGAAGCACCTGCCGGCCGTGATCTCCTGCCCTCCTGAGACCTCCATCTCCCAGCGCAGGGCGGTTGCAGCCAGCACGGCCCCGTCGCCCGGTGTCACCGCAAGCACCTGCACCGCCGGCGGAGCCTGCGACAGGGGCTTTTCCAGCAGTTTGACCATCTCCGGGTTGTCGCCGCAGAACTGATGGCACACCCGCAGGACGTTGTCCTTGATGGAGATGATGCCGAAGCCCCGCCTGTCGCCATAGGTGCTGCCGCCCATGACGGTGTCGATACCCCCGATCTGCCAGGTGCGGGTGCCGTGGCCGTGCCCCAGGAGGATGAGCGCCACATTGTGCGTGGAGAGCACGTCCAGCAGTCGCGCGATGTCGTAGGCTGAGGCGAACTCGGTGCCTTCCAGGGGGTGATGGCAGAAGAAGATGATCGGCTGCCCGGGCGGGGTCTTGTCCAGCTCAGCGGCCAGCCACAGCAGCCCTTCTCTGGCGATGGAGGGCCGCGGGTCCTGTGGACTGGCGGTATCGAAGCCGATGAACTTCAGGCCCGCCTGCTCGAAAGCGTAGAAGACGGAGCCGTGGATCCGCCGCAATCGCGGACGGCCGCAGTCCCAGGTATTGTCGTGATTCCCGAGCTGCAGGTAGCGGGGGAAGGGCAGGGCCTCGAACATGGCCATGTAGCCTTCCCAGTCGCCGTTGCCGCCGCCGTATTCATTCAGATCACCGGTGATGATGGCGAAGGACGGCCCGGGCACGCGGAGGGAGAAGGGCGGCAGGTCGATCTCGCCGGTGGGCAGGGCGGCGATGGTCTGTCGGCTCTGGCCCGCGGCGTGGGGGTAGTGTACGTCCGACAGGTGCAGGAAGGTGATGTCCTCGGCGGCGAGGGCCGTCAGCGGCAGGCAGAGGCAGACGAGGGCGAGGAAGCTACGCCAAAGGCCGGTAGCGGGCATAGGGACACTCCGTTTCGTGCGGGAAGTACCATTCAGTTTCCCCGTTCGGGTGCGGCGTCCCTGCACGGGGGGATGGCAGGTACCCTTGCCGTGGTCTCCGGGCGGCTCTCCCGCCCAACGGTCGTTGGGTCGCGGAGGGTCTCCCTGTGTCCGTAGCGAAATTGCGCCCATCCATCACCGACCCGAGGTGACCCTCTCCATGCGCCGCGTCTCGCTCGTCGCCGCCTGCCTCCTGACTGCGATGGCCGTCCCCTCGCCCGCACAACCCGCGCCCACCGGCGAGACCCGGGTCTGGTGCCACCTGTGCCCGTGGAACGCCCTGAACAACCTCTCCCACAGCCGCCGCGACTTCCCTCTGGGTTTCGGCATGCCCACCCATCCCGGCATGGCGGAAAGACAGGAGCCCCAGTCGCAGAGGGACTACATCTACGAATGCCTCAGCGCCGTCGAGGCAGGCATCGACGCCTTCGCTCTGGACGTCATCGTCGGCCAGCCCCTGGCCAACTGGCTGCCCGCCGTGGACGGCTACCTCAAGGCCGCCGAGACCGTCACCACCGAGACCGGCAGGGCCTTCTACTCCGTTCCCTGCCTCGACAGTCCCGGCTCCCGCGATCCCGAGGACCTGGCGGCCTACATCGCCGAAATGGTGGGCGAGCGCGCCGCCTCGC
>CAZXDD010000349.1:0-8260 GCA_964639415.1 uncultured Armatimonadia bacterium | reverse complement strand
AGGACCGCGCGGCGCCGCGCAGCGGCGTCTCTCAGGCCCGGACTTCAGTCCGGGCACACAGGGCACCTGGCCCCGCCGCGCCCGCGAGGGCGCTCGGTGTGACATCGGCAGACACCCCGGCAGCCGGCAGAGGGCCGGGCTGACACCGGACGCCAAACGGCCCGGCACACCCCAAGGGGGCCGGGCCGTCAAGAGCCGGAGCAGAGACCTTCAGGGCCCAGCGGGTCTTACAGGCAGTGGGCATGGGGCGGTCAGTCCCCCGCCACCACTCCAAGCGCTTCCTCCGCCGACAGCCCCCTATGCACGATCCCCCACACGGCCGCCGCCGCCATGGCCGGGTCCAGATCGCCCGGGAAAAGAACATTGCGGCCCACCAGGGCGCCGCGCACATTGTGCCCCGCCGCCAACCCCTGCGAGAGCTCGCCAAGCAGACCCGCTATACCGCCTTTCGCCGGCCCTCCGAGCATGAGGATGGGGCAGGTCGTGGCGGCCGCCACCCTCGAGTAATCCACACCCCAGGGCAGTTTCAGCCAGGTTTTCCACGAGGTTTTCCCCAGACCCGAAGCTACTCCACAAACTTTCACCAGGTTTTCCACGGAGTTATCCACAGCGTATTTCCCATCATTGAACGTAACCGGCAGCGGCTCAAGGAAGACGGTCAGGCCCGTGTCCACACAGCGGTCGATAGCCCGGGCGCAGGCGGTGATGGTGCGCCCGCTGGCATAGTCCATGGGGTCGAGGCGGAACATCATCTTGGCCGCATCGAGGTTCATCGCCACCATCTGTGGCGCCTCGAAGGCGGTGAAGGTATCGTCCATCTCGAAGGTAGTGCCCCAAAGGCCCCCGCGGTTCATGCAGCCCACCAGGAGCTTCTCGTCCAGGAAGCTGTCCTCGCCCCGCAGCACCGACAGATAGTCCACGGCGAGGACCTCTTCCAGGATGTCTGGGGTGCCCATGAGGCCGTCGACGTGACCTTCGCCAAGCACGCGGACGATGCGCCCCAGATAGTCGGCGCGGTCGCCCATGGCGATGGGATCCTCACCGACGGCAGTGACCATCCGTGCCGGATGGTCGGCGGCCAGGATCACCAGCCTGCCGTCTTCGGTGAGGCCGGCCCTCCGGGGACGCCGCCGGGCGTGGTCGAGGACACCTTCATCTCCGGCCACTCGCAGGTCTGTGATCTGAGCCATCGTCCTGGCGTCGAGCCGGTGCATGAGCGGGCCTCCGGAGGGTTGTGAGCCTGTCGGCTAGGTCAATTGGGCCGCCTGTGTGCCTCGTTGCCATAGCTCGGAACGCGCAGCAAGAGTGCCGTCATGGTTTCATGGATGCGTTGCCGCCACATGGGGGCCACGCTTACCCACGGGACGTCATCCGCTCGCGCCTGCCCGGGGGCGCGAAAGGACTTCACCGACAGGCTTTTGTGGCCGCAGGTCGCAGGGGGTGGGCGGACGCGGTCTTGCGGGCACGCCTCGGGGTTGACTAGTCGCCGTACGAGCAGCAGTAATCGGTGACGGCGGTGATGTGCAGCTCGAACTTGCTGTCCGCCGGGACGGAGAAGCTGCTGCCCGCGGTGTAGCGCACCCAGTCGTCACTGCCCGGGAGCTTGACTGTCAGCTCGCCGGAGAGGATCTCCATGACCTCCGCCGCCGCGGTCCCGAACTCGTACTCCCCAGGCAGCATGATCCCCAGGGTCTTCTTGGTGCCATCGGCAAACAGCACCGTGCGGCTGGTGACCTTGCCGTCGAAGTAGATGTTGGCTTGTTTGACAACGGTTACGTTCTCGAACTGGCTCATGTGGGTCTTGGACCTCCTGTAGGTGTCGGGCAAGATGGCCGGTCTGCGCATCTTTGCCCGTGCGGTGCAAAGAGGGCCGAAGCGGCGCGAACGGTGCTTTGAGCGCGCCGTCATTCGCCGGCGTCATCGCCTGCCAGCATGTCCGCGAACAGGCCGGCGTTTTGCACCGCCTGCGCGTTGTAGTGGTTATTGAAGAACACGTATGTCGTCCGGACCGCCTCCGCCAGCTTCCTCACTTTCGGCACCCAGTCGGCCAACTCCGCCGCGGAGTACAGGTAGTCGTACCGCTCCCAGGCCTGCTCGTGCTGGAACCACTTCTCGGCATTGCGGCCGTGAAACCGCACATAGGCGATGTCCGAGGTGGCCAGGGAGAGCGGCGGCATATTGCTCCCCACGGCGGGCTCATCCACGCAGCAGTAGCCCAGGTTGAGGCCGCGCAGGAGATCGAAGGTGCGCTCGTCCTCCACCCAGCCGCGATGGCGCAGCTCGATCACGGTGGGCAGGGCCTGCAGGTGCACGGCCAGGGCGCGGATGTAGTCCACATTGGCCCGGCAGAGACGGAACCTGGAAGGGAACTGGCACAGCACGCAGCCGAGTTTGCCCTCCTCCACCAGGGGCTGCAGGGCTCGAGTGAACAGGGCGAAGGCTTCCGGCTCGGCGGGGCCCTCGTGGGTGATCTCGCCGGGGGCCTTGACGACGAAAGAGAACGCGGGCCCCGTCTTGGCCGACATCGCCGCCAGCATGGCGGCCGTCGGCATGCGGTAGTAGGTGGAGTTGACCTCCACACAGCCAAAGCGGCGGGCGTAGAACTGAAGGAAGGCCCCCTTGCGCAGACCCTCCGGGTAAAACGGACCTACCCAGTCATCGTAGGAGTAGCCGGATGTGCCGATGTAGACCACACGCATCCCCTCCTTCTGCGGGCCGCGGAGCTCGGCTTACGCCCCAAGCTGCCCCAGCAGGTAGACGGCCAGCACCTGCGTGCAGCGCACCAGGTTGTCGATCTCCACATACTCGTCCTGCGAATGGGCCTTGCCCTCCACACCCGGCCCGTACAGGATCGTGGGGATCTTGGCCAGCGACGAGGGGTAGGAGGCATCGCTCCAGCCCACCATGTTCGCCCGCTGCGGATCCTCGCCAAGCACGGCGCGATAGGCGGCCTCGAGGTCGGAAAGCAGCGGCAGGTCTGCGGGCTCGAGGAAGGGCACCAGGTCCTTGACCCAGGTCAGGCGAACGGGATGCTCCGTCAGCCACTGATCCCCCGCCTGCGCCTGCTGCAACATGGCCTCGAAGCCGTCGCGGATCGGGGCGGCGCCCCAGACGCCGGTCTGCTCCAGGGCGCTTTGGGCCTCGTCCACCTCGTAGACGCAGTTGAAGGACAGATAGGCCCGACCCGGAATCACCGCGGGATGCACGCCGGAGTGGAAGATGCCCAGGTTCACCCGGGCCTGCGGCCGGGCGGACTCCCGCTCGGCCTTCAGCCGGTCCACGGCGGCCTTGGCCACGAGCGCCTTGTCGATGGCCGAGATACCGTTGCCGTACGCCGCGTGGCCCTCCTTGCCCTCCACATGGAGGTCCGCGGTGAGACAGCCGCTGCAGCCCAGCACCATGGCCCCGGCATTGCCGTCGACGAACACCGCCGCATCGCCGGTGTAGCCCGCGTCCAGACAGGCCAGCGTTCCGGCGCCGCTGCCGTTGCACTCCTCATCCACCACGCTCTCGAACACCACGGAGCCCTTGAGAGGCACCTCCATGGCCAGCAGGGCGCGCAGGGCCGAGACGGCGGTGGTGATGCCGCCCTTGCAGTCACTGGTGCCCCGAGACCAGATCCTGCCGTCCCGGACCTCGGCACCCAGTGGGTCGATCTGCATGCCGTCGATGCCCACGGTGTCCATGTGGCCATTGAGCACGATGCGCGGGCCCTCGCCGGCGAAGTCGAACTCGGCCACGAGGTTGGGTCTGTTGGAGAAGTCGCGGTCCGCCGGCCCCAGGACGTCCATCCGGGAGTAGATGTCATCCGGGCACGGCAACAGCAACACCCGAGCCCCGAGACCCTCGAGGATCGGCGCCAGGTACTCCTGTCCCGCCAGCTCCCCGCCGGGGTTCCTGTCGCCGGAGTAGGGGTTGACGGTGTTGATGCGGCAAAGGTCGCGGCACAGCGCCACGAGTTCGTCGGTCGAGGCGGCGATGCTCTCCAGCAGTTTCCGCTGCATGTCACCCACCCGGTGATCGGTATTCGCCCGGCGGCCTTGTGAGCTTCGCCAAGCCTTCCCGATGGGCCTCCTGGTGCCCGGCGGCCGACGTGCAAGCGCCGCCTACGCGGCCCTGCCGAGAGTGTCGCCCCGGGGGCTCGCGACGGCTTGGCCCCGTCGTCGCCCCGGGGCCGGGGAGTGTGCTATAATCCCCTCATGAGAATCGCCGCCGCTCAAGGTTGCGTTTCGGTCAGGATCGCCGATGGTACATGGCGTCGGCAGGTGGAGCAGGTCCTGACCGCAGCAGGCCTGGAGACCGACTCGGGCCACGCAGGCCGGGGGCCCGAGCTGGTGTGCGTCGCGGCGGCCCCCTCGTCTGCCCACGGCCTGGCCGAGGTGGTGAGCGGGTGTTCCGGAGAGGGGCCGTTACTCGCCGCGGTGGTGCTCCTGGCCGCCGATGGCTGTGGGCTGCTACGCACCGAGGCCTTGGATGCCGGTGCGGCGGAGTTGCTTGCCTGGCCCGCGCAGGCCGCCGAGTTGCCCGCCGTGCTCCGGGGATTGACACGCCGCAGGCAAAGCGACCTCGATACCCATCCACTCACGGGTCTGCCCGGCGGCGTCGCGCTCCACGAGGCCCTCGCCCGGTGCCGCGGCGGAGCCCTGCTGGCCGTGGACATCGACAGGTTCAAGGCCTTCAATGACTGCTACGGGTTCGCGAGGGGCGATGAGGTTCTGCGCTATCTGGGACGCCTCCTGCGCAGGAACGCGGGAGCAACAGACAGGGTCTTCCATCTGGGCGGTGACGACTTCTTCGTCCTCACCGCCGAGTCGGGGGCCCGGAGCCTGGCCGGACGGCTGGTGGCGCGGTTCGATGAGAACGCCGCGTCCTTCTACGAGCCGGACGACCGAGCGCGGGGTTACGTGGTGGGAGTGAGTCGGGAGACCGGCGAGCCCGCGCACTTTGAGCTCATGAGCCTCAGTGTGGTGGTGGCAACGCTGGCCGGCGGCCCGGGGGAGAGCGTGTGCGAGCTGGCGGCACGAGTGGCGAGACTGAAGCTGCAGGGCAAGGCCCGCGGCCACAGTCCGACCGGATAGCACCTCCACCGTAGACGCCCGCGGGCGACGGGAGGAGGGAGGGGCGGCCTTTGGCCGTTCCCGGGAGCGCAGGCGTCTCGCCCGCAGGCCGTAGGCCGTTGGCCGTTCCTGGGAGCGCGGGCGTCTCGCCCGCAGGCCGTAGGCCGTCTGCCGCTAAGCCCTGCGCGAGGCCGGTGACCGCAACGGGCAAAGGCAACGCGGGAGGTGCCGTGCGCCGGTCTGGAGAAGGTATGTTGAGGTCCGGCTTCTGTCCACCTGCGACAGACGGCGGGCGTACATGCAACGCCACGGCATGGCGACACTAAGGGTGTGTCAACGCAGATGACCAGCGATGGTTCGAAGCCCATACGGATCCTACTCGTCGACGATCACCGGGACATGGTCCTGGCCACGCGCGTCTTCCTCGAGGGCGAGGGCTTCGAGGTCATGGAGGCCTTTGACGGTATCCAGGCCCTGGAGCTACTGAAGGCCGAGCGCCCGGATCTGATCGTGCTCGACGTGATGATGCCCCGTCTTGACGGCTGGTCCACCCTGGCCCGCATCCAGGCCGACGAACGAACCAAGGATATCCCCGTGGTGATGCTCACGGCGCTCAAGGAGGCCTCCAGCGTCCGGACCGGCATCGACCTGGGCTGCACCTGGTACTACACCAAGCCTATCTCCGACTATGCCGACTTCGCCCTGGTCATCCAGCGCATTCTCCAGGGCCTCGAGCCACCTGCCGCTGAGCTGGAAGACTGGTGAGCCCGGCACCCAAACCACGAGAGCAAAAAAAAGCCGCCAGAGGCCGCAAGCGCCTTTCACAGTCGCTCGCTTTGTCTGACGGGCGCCCCGTTCCGGGTTGCCGACTGCTGCGGTAGACCCCCGCGGAACGGCGCAACGGGCTTCACCTTGATTGAGTTGGGTTCAGTATAGCGCCCGGTTGTTAAGGCGCGGAGAAGCAAGCGGCAACAAATGCGCACCCCCCCACCGCTCGGCTTGCCCGCCCTCGCCGCACACTCAGTCCCCCTCCCCGGCACCCAAACCACGAGAGCAAAAAAAGGACCGCCAGGGGCCGCAAGCGCTCTTCCCAGTCGCTTGCCTTCTCTGACGGGTTCGCCGCGCCGATTCGATGGATGCTCCGAGAGACATCACGGAACGGCGCAACGGGCTTCACCTTGATTGAGTTGAAGGTAGTATAGCGCCCGGTTGTTGAGGCACCCCGAAGCAATCGGTAAGAAAGCGGGAATGCTATCCGTGCCGGGCCGGCCCGTTTCATCTCCCGTGCACGTCGATGATGCTCTTGAGGTGCTCCACCGCGAGGCCCTGCTCTCCTGCGCGGAGCTCGACCGCGAGGAGGTCAACGCGACAGGCCCTGTTGGCCATGTGGTGCTGACGGAGGAACAGCTCGGCGGCCCGGGCCAGCGTGCGGCGCTTGGCGGGAGTGAGCGTACCCCGGGCCGGCACCGAGGCTCCGGGCCCTCGGGACCGCACCTCGGCGAACACCACCGTCTGCCCCTCGAGGGCCACGATGTCCAGCTCACCCACGGCATTGGAGCGGTCGCGGCAGAGGATCTTGTAGCCCTGGCGTCTCAGGTGCTCGCAGGCCGCCTGCTCCGCGCGCTCGCCGCGCCGCCCCCTGTCCCCGGAGGAGGGCGTGCGCCTGCTCTCTCCGGGTGCCAGCCGGATCTCTCCGGGCGAGAGCAGTCCCGCCAGACCTTGCCGCAGCGCCGCCCAGACCTCCCGCCGGTTCATGTCAGAACATCGCTCCCCGCGGAGGCGCCGGCGGGGCCTGTGTACCAAAGGCATGGCGCGCGACATACTCCCGCAGGCTCAGCAGCGTCTCCCGGCCCCCCGGCGTCGTGCAGAGCATCACCGCCGCCAAAGCAGCGTCCAACATGGCCCAGGCCCGGCCGGGCTCCAGATGCAGACGGCGGAACAGCCAAGCCAACTGGCACCCATACGCCCGGGGCAGATCGTCGTAGCCCTCGAAACTGCTCTGAGGCTGTTGATCGTAGGTGAGCCGGTACACCACCGCAGGGACGGCGCCCTGACGGAGCATCTCCACGGTGGGGATGAACTGCACTCCCCAGCGCAGGACCTTCTCGCCGGGTTCGGCGGCATCGGCCTCCCGCAGCGAAGACACCGTCTCCTGCGCCGACCAGCGCCCGTGCAGCTTGTAGCCGCTCTGGAAGTCCGGATAGTGGCCATAGACCCGGCAATAGGCCAGCTTCGGGACGATTCCCGTCGCCGTCAGGGCCTGCACGGTGACCTCATTGAGCACCTCCTCCAGCTCCCCCCGGGCGTAGCCCATGGGTCGGTGCAGGTCCGCCCGGACTCCGGTGCAGAACACCCGCTCACCGCCGCCCGCGGCCTCCACCTCCACCTGCCGCCGGAACAACTGGGGCAGATCGTAGATGTCATGGTCGCCGTCGGAATCGCGGGTGCAAAAGTAGGCCAGATCGCGCTCTTCCAAGAGCAGCTCCAGGCCGCGGGCCACGGCACCTCCCTGCCCGCGGTTCTCCTCCTCCACATGCACAAGCGGCGCCTCCCCACAGCGGCTCGCCACCTCATCAGCGGCCTGTCGTGCAGGCCCGAGCGCCTGTGGGCAGCCGTCCACCACCAGGCAGACATTAGCCGGGCGAACGAACAGCTCCACGTCCTCCAGGGTCCGTCGCAGCAGCCCAAGCTGTACCTGGGGGGCCATGCTCTCGGGGTACCACACCGCCACGGTCATCCCCAGCTCGGCGCGCATCTTGGCACTCAGGACCATTGAGCCGGACCTCCCGGTGATCGAGCCCGCGGGGCGGCCGACGCCCCGCCGTCGCACCGCTGCTACGTGTGTCTGATGGAGTGTGTCCTGCACCGCGCGGCCCGTGACGCCGCAGCAGGCGGCATCTGACGCCGTTGGGCGTCGCGGCGGCCCTGCGGGATTGGTGGCCTCCCGCGCCCGGGCTGAAGTCTGGGCCTGGGAGGCGCCGCTACGCGGCGCCGCGCGGTCCTTCGGACCCGACGGCGACGGCCAACGAGGCGGGGCGCCAAGGACAGACTCCGGGAGCGGACGACCCGGCAATGACACTGCCATGCGAGTGTGGACTCTTCGGCGGGTCACACACCTGCCGAGTCGTGCGGGAAGGCCCGATCCCGCCTTGCGGCACGGCTGCGAACGGCTCCTCGGCCGCGCCTGTAGAGGTCCGGCCGAA
>CAZXDD010000348.1:0-8264 GCA_964639415.1 uncultured Armatimonadia bacterium | reverse complement strand
CAGCTCGGCGACAGCCAGTTCATCCCCGTCGAGCACGGGGGTTTCGCCAACTACGTGTCTGAGCTGGTCTTCCGCCAGACGGGCAGGTACCCCACGATGAACTGGGACGACATCGGCATGCGCCCGATGTCTCTGGATGATCTGAAGCGCGACGTGTTCTTCACCGACCGCACCTTTTGCTCGCTCATCACCCGCGACATGGCCTGCAGCCTGCAGGGCTTCGGCGTCCACACCACCTGGGAGAGCCAGATCGCGACCCTGTACTACGACTGGTGCTGGTACGCCGACAAGCAGCTTGTCTGCCGCGCCGCCGAGAGTCGCGATGGCCGCGACGAGTACCGCTTCGATGTGCGTCTGGGAGTAGGGATCCGCTGCCGAGTGAAGATCATCCGCTCCGAGGTGCAACTGGAGGAGTCCTTGCCCTTCGTGATGGCGGCGGCGCAGCTCAACAAGCTCAGCGCCAGTCTCGACCTGCAGCGCATCGGGCTCACCGGGGCCGTTCCGCTGACGGCGCCGACAACCATGGGGATGGACGGCTACGGCCAGGTGTGCAGGTGCATCGAGGCCGCCAAGAGCTATCTGGAGTCGGGAGAGGGCAATCGGGCCCGGGTGCGCCCGGAGGTGGTAGGGGCCTGGCTCATGCCCACGGCGGATGCCAGGTACCAGCGCTCCGTCTGGGAGTACAGGGCCCTGCAGCATGCCCGAGACGGGCGCAGGCTGGAAGATGCCCTGCGCGATCAGCCGGCGGTGGCCGCCCGCGACGAGGTGTACCGCCAGGTGTACGAGGACTTCCTCCGCGTCCCGCCCGAGGGGCCCACGCATACCCAGCGTGCCAGGGCCAGGGCGCTGCTGGATGACAACATCCGCTGACGAGTGGGCCGCCGGCAGACCGCCCCGGCCTGTCCGGCGAGAGGGGCCGCGGGGCCCCGGCCCGACCGCACCCAACGGCGCTACAGCCCCGCCAGCACTCCGCGCACGTAGGCGAGGTCCTCGCGAGTCTGCTGGATCAGTTCCTCGGTGGTCATGTCCTTGAAGCTGAAGCCGCCCTGGTACTCGCTGTGGAAGCTGCAGGGGCCATCGAACCCCAGTTGCTTGAGGTACGAGAAGGCCTGGGGGAAGGGGGTCAGGCCCTGTGAGACCGGCAGAAGCTGCCCCTGCCAGCGGGTGTTGCCCTCGGCGTCCTTCTGGGGGAACAGGCCTGCGTTCTTGACCCCGACCATGTTGATCCTGTCGCCCAGGAGGTCCAGGCCCTGCTTCCAGCCGGAGCGCCCGCCCTCCAGCCCCATGTGGCACAGGTCCGGGTAGGCGCCGATGCATGCCGGGTCGTAGGGCTCGATGAGCATCCACACCACCGGCGACAGGGCGCTGAGGAAGTCGCCGGAGTGCACGTGGATGTTGGCGGAGACCCCGTACTTCTGGGCGAGAGCATTGATGCCCTCGAGGGCCTCCCCGGCAGCGGCGATCTTCTCGCGCATGGAGCCGAACTCCTGTACCTGCCAATAGCCCAGCTTCAGTCGCTCCACGCCGCAGGCCGCGGCCGCCTCGAAGATCGGCTCGGCGGTGGGGTCCTGCGCCGTCTCAATGGCGGTGGTCAGCATGGGGACGCTGAGGCCCTTGTCCCGCAGCAGCTCCACCGCCGGCTCGAGGTCCTCGGCCACCCGAGACGGCTCCACGTGCCCGCCGGGGCGCACGGTGAGGTCCACGCCCTCGAAGCCGATGTCCTGGATGATGTCCCCGGCCTCATCGACGTCGAACTCCTGCAGCATCTTCGAGAACATGACCAGTTCCATGGTGTCGCCTCCGACACGGGCTGTCCGATGTCGTCGTCCGGGCGGGTCCCACGGCGCCCGCCGCAGACCCTCTGCGGCATGGGCCTCCGGCCCTATCCGCCCCTCACGTGCCACTCAAAGCCGATCTCCGCATCATCCCACGGACGTCTCAGCTCATCCGGCTCGTCGTATACATAGTGCCGGTCCGGCACGTTGAGCACGACGGCCAGCTCCGTGCCCAGACACATCCAGCCGTGCCAGACACCGGGCGGGATCTGCAGCAGGGTGCGGTTGAACTCCCCCAGCACCAGCGCTTCGCTCTGTCGGTAGGTGGGGCTGTCCTCCCGCCCATCCCACAGGCCGACCTTCACATTGCCCTGTACACAGCAGAAGGTGTCGGTCTGCCGGGAGTGGGCGTGCCAGGCCTTGACGATGCCCGGGTAGGTCGCGGAGACGTAGCACTGCCCAAAGCCCGCGAACAGGTCGTCATCGTCACGGAGGACCTCCATCAGGTATCCCCGGCTGTCGGGGATGAGACGCAGTGTCTTGGTGCGCACGCCGTCGATCAAGCTTGCCACTCTCCCCTGGGTCTCCCGCCGTCGCCTCTGCCGTTGCCGTCCCCGCCGTCGCCTCTGCCGTCACCTCAGCCGTCACCTCAGCCGTCACCTCAGCCGTCGCCGTCCCGCCGTCCCGCCGTCCCGCCGTCACCACCGCCGTTGCCGTCCCCGCCGTCACCTCCGCCGTTGCCATCAGCCCTCCGGGAGCAGCAGGCCGATCCCGTGCCTGGTGAACTGCTCGGCGGCGAAGCTCTGGAGGTCTTCGGCGGTGACGGCCATGACCCGGGCGGAGAAGGTCTCGCTATCGGTGGCGGTTGCGCCCACCAGGTGCATGCGGTTCCTGACGGTGGCCAGGCTCTCAGGCCCGTCGGCGGCGAGGGCGTTGAGGTTGATGGCCCGGAGCTTGGCCCGCTGCAACTGCTCTTGGGTCAGCGGCGCCTCCGCCAGGCCCAGGATGTGGCGCAGGATGCCCTCTCTGGTGCTCTCGACAGCGGTCGGCACGGCTCTGGCGATCACGGCCAGGCAGGGGTGGCTGGTGAGTGAGACGGGCATGACGTCGATGGGGCTGACGCTGCTGCCACCGATGCGATCGGCCAAGGTCAGGCCGGTGGCGATGGTCTTGTCGGAGGCCAGTAGCCCGCCGGCACCGGAGAGGGCGCCGTAGGCCACCATGCCCCTGACGAAGCCGTCGCTGCCCACGGGCGGCAGCGGGACACCCACCAGGAGCATGGCGCTCTCGACGGCGAGGTTCATGTCCGTCTCGACGCGCGAGGAGGTGACGGTGCCTGCGAAGGGCGCGGGGGCCGCGACCTGGCGCGGCTCGTGGCGGCCGAAGGCCTCCGTCACCATCCGCAGGGCCTCGGACTCGGCAAAGGGCGTCACGATGCAAAGCGAGGCGAGGTTGGGGACATAGTAGGTCTCATAGAAGCCGCGGACGTCGGCGAGAGTGATCTGGTCGCGGGTCTGCGGAGTACCCCAGACGGGCCGGGTCCAGACGGTATCGCCCCACAGGGCGCGCTGGAACAGGGAGTGCAACTGGGCCGCGGCGGAGATGTTGCCGGCGGTCTCGCCGCCGGCGTCGGCCAGGGACTCTTTGGCCGCAACCACGTCGTCCTCCGTCCAGTCGGCGGCGAACACGGAGGAGCTCAGCAGGCTAAGCAGCGGCTCCAGCGCCTCGGTGGTGACGGAGGCGGCCAACTCGACGTAGTCGGCCTGCATCTCAACGCGCATTCCGCCACCGGCCCCGGCCTCCTGGCGCAGACCGGCGAGGTCCTCGCGCTCCGCGATGCCGCTCGTCAGTAGACGCAGCAGCACCTGCTGTGTCACCGCCCGCAGGCCGGCCTTGTGGGGAGGGACCCGGTCGGGGCCGATGGCCAGTCCCAGGTGGACCCCGCACACGTTCCCGTGGCCACCGGCGATAGTCGTGACGTTCATGCCGTTGGCCAGAGTCTCCTGTGCCGCCGGCAACGCGCCACAGCTCCACAGCCAAAGCAGTGTACCTAGACACCACACTGATCGAAGCTTCACGGGATGAGCCGGGCCTCCTTGGTCGCGTCGCCGGGCTTCCGCGGCCGGATGATCACAAGCGTGCTCTTGTTCGGGTCCAGATACTCCGTGGCTACGCGCCGGATGTCCTCGACTGTGACCTTGTCCACCTCCGCGAGGTAGTCGATGGCGAACCGGTAGGTGTCGATGGCCTCGTAGAAGCCCATGGAGCCCACCTGCCCGGCGAAGGTCTGATTGTCGAAGGCATAGCCGGCGTGGATGGTCCTGCGCGCCCTCTGCAGCTCCTGCTCCGTGATGGGCTCATCCTGCAGCTTCTGCAACTGTCCCACCACGGTCTCGCGAGCGTTGAGCTCGGCCTCGGGCTGGCACAGGAGGGTGATGATAAACAGCCCCGGGTCGCGACGGGTGATGAACTCCACCTGGGGCACGACACCCTCGGCGGTGTCGGCCTCGAGGGCCTCGTCGAGGCGTGCCTCGGAGCCCTCACCCAGCAGGGCGTAGATCAGGTCCAGCGTGCAGACGTCCCGCTTGTTGTCGATGCCCGCTCCGTGCCAGGCGTAGGAGACGATGGTTCCGCGAATGGCGGCCTTCTCCAGTCGGGTGCGACTGTCGGTGGGCCGCGGGGCGGGGGTAACCGCCGGCACGTCCACGGTGTGTGATGCGTATCCACCAGCCAGCTCGGCTACCGCGGCCAGCACATCGGCGGACTTGACGTCCCCCACGATCAGCAGACTCATGTTGTTGGGCACGTAGTGCTTCTTGTGGAAGGCCGCGAGGGCGTCGGCACTGTAGGCCGCCACGCCGGTGGCCGTCCCTGCCACGGGCCTGCCGTACGGATGATCGGCGAAGGCCGTCTCCCAAAGCAGCATATGGTGACGCCCCAGCGGGCGGCGTTCGGCGTCCAGAAGGTTGCGACGCAGCTCCGGCAGTTGCTGGGCCCACACGGCCTCGTCGAAGACGGGCTCAAACACCGCCTTGACAAATCGCGGGAGCAACACATAGAAGGCATCGGCGGCGGCCACCAGCCGGATCTGGGTGCTGTCCAGCGAGGTATGGCTGTCGAAGATCGCGCCGGTATCGCCCAAGGAGGTGGCGACATCCATGCCGTCGGGCCCGGGCACATCAAGCATCATGTGGCGCACGATGTCCGAAAGGCCTCTTTCCTGTTCGCTCTCATAGAGCACCGACGCCCGGATGGCGAAGCCCGCCGCGACCAGGCCACTGCCCGGCACCTCGCGCACGATGACGTTTAGGCCGTTGGGCAGCTCCTGTGTCACCAGCGTGCTGTCGTCGATCACCGGCGCGGCCCACGCGCAGGCGCAGGCCAGCATTGCCGCAAGCAGCGCGATCCCGCTCAGCGTTGGTCTTGGCATCGGCATCTGGTAACCCCGCTTGTCGTAAGGGCGCCTCGCCACGGCAGGTGGCGTCACGCCTCTTGTTCTCGCAGCACCCGCTTGAGCACCTTGCCGGTGCCGGACTTGATGAGTTCATCGCGGAATTCGACGGTTCTGGGCACCTTGTAGTTCGCCAGGTAGGCGGCGCAGTGGTCGATGACGGCCTGGGCCGTCAGGTTTCGGCCCTCCTTAAGGACGATGAAGGCCTTGACGTCCTCGCCCCGCAGGCGGCTGGGCACGCCGACCACCGCCACCTCGGCTACCGCATCCAGTCGGTAGATGACATCCTCGACCTCCCGGGGGTAGACGTTCATCCCGCCGACGATGATCATATCCTTCTTGCGGTCGATAATGCTCAGATAGCCGTCGGCGTCCAGATGGCCGATGTCCCCGGTGAGCAGCCAACCGTCACGGATGGCCTCGGCGGTGCCGGTCTCATCGCGCCAGTAGCCCTTCATCACCGTGCGCCCGGACACGCACACCTCCCCGGGCTCGCCCGGCGGCAACGACACCATGTCATCATCGCAGATCTTGACGCCGACGCCGGGCAGCGGCGGGCCGACGGTGCCCACCTTGCGCACCCCCTCCGGGGGGTTCACGCTCACTACCGGCGAGGCCTCTGTGGGCCCATAGCCTTCGACCATCACCACTTTGTAGCGTTCCTCGAAACCCGTGAGCACCTCCACGGGCATCGGTGCCCCACCGGACACTCCCAGCCGCAGGTGGCTCAGATCGAACTGCCGCTCCGTGCGCATCTGCAGCATCACGGCGAACATCGACGGCACTCCGGCGAAGAAGGTGGCGCCGCTGGCCTCCAGGATCTCCAGAACGGTGAGTGGCGCGAACTTGGGGATCAGGACGCTGTGGGAGCCGCTGAGGATGGGCAGGTGCATGTTCACCGTGGCCCCGAAAGAGTGGAACAGGGGCAGCACGCTGGCGAAGACGTCGTTCTCGTCGACCCGGACCACCTGCCGACAGGCCATGGTGTCGGCGATCAGGTTGTCGTGCGTCAGCATGGCGCCCTTGGGGCGGCCGGTGGTGCCGGAGGTGTAGATCAGCACCGCCACGTCGTCCCGGGAGCCGGAAACGAAGGGCGGTGGCCCACCGGGGGGACGCAGGAGCTGCTCGAAGGACCGCACATCCTCCAGGGACGACTCGCCACTGATGATGATGCGCTCGAGACCCTCCAGGTGGGCTCTCACTCCGGCGATCAAGGGATCGAAGACATTGAGGGCGAGGAGGGTCTTGGCGCCCGAGTTGGCCAGGACGTAGGCGGTCTCCTCCGGCCCCTGGAGACAGTGGAGCGGAACGGCGACCGCCCCTAGCTGCAGGGCGGCGTAGTAGGAGATCACGAACTGCGGGCAGTTGGGAAAGAGGACGGCCACGCGCTCACCGGCCTCGACGCCCATCTCACTGAGTGACGCCGCCAGCGCACCCACACTCCCCGCCAGTTGCGGGTAGGTGAGGGTCTTGTCCATGAAACTGAGGGCCGGCCTGCTCGGGTGGCGCGCCGCCGTGGCGCGAAGGCACACCGGCAGGGTTTCGGCGGCAACTTCAGTCATGCCCACGTCCTCCTGAGGTTCGGCCCGGGTCGCAGACTCCGCCCATGGTGCGAGACATGGGAAATGCCAGGATACAACGCCCACCGGGGAGGGTCAAGGAAGCCACATACTCCACGGGGCGTGCCGCCTGCATGCCAGAGGACCGTACGGCCTGCCGACCGATGTCTCACTTCAACGCGGAGGCGACGCCCACCTCCGCCGGCGGTCGGAGCTTGGTTCTCTACAGGTGCGGCCGAAAAGCGGGTTCTGCCGCCAAGATGTCATTCCGAGCGGCCATCTCGCACAGCGAGATAGCGAGGAATCTCGCTGAATGCCGGGAGATTCCTCGGGCTGCTCCCTCCGGGAGCGGGCGCTCTCAGGATCACACTCTCAGCGAAGGCGGGGTTCTCGGCCGCACTCCTAAAGCTCACTGCATCCCAGCGCCTCGGAGTACAGCGCCAGGACGTTCTCGATGGGCGTGTCGGGCTGGATGCAGTGGGCGGGACTGCAGATGTACCCCCCGCCCTTGCCCACCACCTCGATGCGCTCCCGCACCTCACGGCGCACGTCCTCCGGCGTCCCGTGGGGGAGGGTCCGCTGGGTGCTGATCAGGCCGCAGAAGGTGAGCTCTTCGCCGTACAGCCGCTTGATTTCCGCCGGGTCCATGCCCGCCGGCTCCGGCTGCATGGCGTCCAGGATGTCCAGCCCCATCTCGATGAAGGTGGGCATGATCTCGTGGGTGTCGCCGCAGGAGTGCATCATGGCCAACGCCCCGTGCTCGTGGGCCAGGTCGATGAACCTTTGCAGGCGCGGCACAAAGAAGGCGTCGAAGCAGGCGGGCGAGAACATGCGCCCCTCCTGATTCCCGCAGTCCTCGCCCAGGCACAGGATGTCGATCCTCCCCTGCCCGGCCTCCAGCCCGCGCTGGCAATAGTCATAGTAGTGATCGACCCGGCGGTCGATCACGGCCACTCCCACAGGGTCCTCGGTGGCGATATCCACCATCACCTGCTCCATACCCCGGCCGCGCGAGACACCGTTGAGGATGTCCGGGATGCCCGCGCCACCGAAGCATACCGCGAAGTCCGAGAGCGCTTCGCAGGCCTCGGCCACGCCGCTGTAGTCGTAGTCCGCGGCCGAGGGCCATGGGTAACGCGCCACGTCAGCCATGGTCTTGATCTCGGCCAGGGCAAGCTCCGAGGCCTCGTAGTACGCCCCGGATTCGTAGGCGCTGCGGCTGTAGCCCACTCCGAACTCGTCATAGTGATCGGCCTTCCCCGCCATCTTCGGCCCCGGTCGGATCTCGCCTTTGTACGGCGCCCCCACGCCCCGCAGGTCGATGCCGAATACCTCGTACAGGTCCCGGGGACCGAAATGCGCCTGAAGCCGCTGGGTGACCTCGGGGGTGATATACACCTGCAGGGGCACACGGTCCGGCTGTTCATGACGACAGGCGGCCAGGACACGCTCTTTCGATGTCATCGTGGGCTCCTTTGG
>CAZXDD010000347.1:0-8324 GCA_964639415.1 uncultured Armatimonadia bacterium | reverse complement strand
GATGGAATCTCGTGACTGGAGTTCAGACGTGTGCTCTTCCGATCTGGTCTGCCGTAGACGTCACCCCCGAAAGGCCCGTGATCCTGCGCGGCCAGTTCCACGCCCGGATCTCCCAGCACGTGGGCGATCCTCTGTATGTCACCGCCCTGGCTGTGCAGGCCGAGGACGGCGGCGAGGCGGTCATCTTCGCCGCCTGCGACCGGGTCGGCGTGCCGCTCTCCATCCAGCAGCGCATCCGGGCCGCTCTGGCCGACCGCATCCCGGACTTCGATCCCATGAAGCTGGTGATGAACGCCACGCACACCCACACCGCCTACGAGGTGGAGGAGGGCGTGTATCCACAGCAGGCGCCGGAAGTGATGACCCCCACCGAGTGCGCCGACTTCTTCGTCCCGCGCGCCGTGGACGCGATCGTCGAGGCCTGGGAGGGCCGCAGGCCGGGCAAGGTGGGCTGGGCGTACTCGCATGCCGTGGTCGGACACAACCGGCGCGTGACCTACGCCGGCGGGATGTCCAAGATGTACGGCGCCACCGACACCCCGGACTTCGAGCACATCGAGGGCTACGAGGACCACGGGGTCGATATCCTGTTCACCCAGAGCCTCGAGGGCGACCTGACCGGCGTGGTCGTGAACATCGCCTGCCCCTCTCAGGAGGTGGAGGGCGAATGCTACGTGTCCTCGGACTTCTGGCACGAGGCCCGCGAGGAGTTGCGCAGGCGCCTGGGCCGGGAGCTGTTCGTCCTACCCCAGTGCAGCGCCGCCGGCGACCAGTCGCCCCACCTGCTGGTCCACAAGAGGGAAGAGGAGCTCATGCGGCAGCGCCGCGGCCTCACCGCGCGCCAGGAGATCGCCCGGAGGATCGGCCATGCGGTGCACGATGCCCTGGAGGTCTCCCTGGACGATTCCCACGCCGACCTCGTCCTGCGCCACATCGTGCGCACCATCCCGCTGCCGGTGCGCACCGTTACCGGCGCCGAGTACGCCCATGCGGTGGCCGAGCGCGACAGTTGGGAGGCCAAGACCCCGGCGCCGGACGACACCGCCGCCGTCTCGTACCGGTTCATGATGCTCAAGCGCTACGGCCGCGTGATCACCCGCTATCAGGAGCAGGACGCGCATCCCACCTACGACACCGAAGTCCATGTGGTGCGCCTAGGCGACGTGGCCTTCGCCAGCAACCCGTACGAGTTGTTCCTGGACTTCGGCCTGCGCATCAAGGCCCGGAGCAAGGCCCTGCAGACCTTCGTCATGCAGCTTGCGGGCACGGGCGAGAGCTCCTCCAACGGCTATCTGGCCACAAGCCGCGCCATGGCCTCGCGCAGCTACGGGGCCGAGGTGCAGGACAATAAGGTCGGTCCCGTCGGCGGCCAGGTACTGGTGGACAGGACGCTGGAGATGATCGACGAGGTGTGGGAGGCGTAGGCGGACGGTAAACGGCGGACGGCGCGGGGCTCTGCCTCTGCACCCAGACGATGCTGCGGATCGTCTGGGGGCCACGGGTCCCAGACCCCGCCTGTCTGGCTGCCGACTTCGGGATGCCGGTGGGGGGGCACGTTGTGGTACGGGCCTGCCCGGCCACCCACGGCGGCCGCAGATTGGCGTGCCAACGACCGCACGCCGGTCTGCGGCTGTCCGCCGCCGCTGTCGCGTGGACTGTCGCGCCCGAGATGACCCACACGTTGAGCCCCGCGCGGCCCAGCGGAAGGCGACGCTCTGCGAACAGATACGGCCAACGTCCTGGGGCTCTGCCTGCGCCCCGACCGCCCTGCGGGTCGTTTCTGGAGCACGGCCCCCAGACCTCGTCTGTTAGGCCACCGCCCACAGGAAGCTGGCCCTGTACTTCTGCAGGTTGCACGAGGGGGCGGCCGAAGCCCGGCCGGTGGAACTCAACGAGATGGGAGAGATCGTCAACTGGCCGGATGGCTTCTTCGGCGACCTGACGGGAGAGGCGATGGCCATGGCCGAGGCCGTTGGACGGAGAAAGGCCGCCGGGCAAGATGGCTCCCGAACGCCGCCCCCTCGAACACCTCACCCCGCTTGGTCGTCTATAATGTAGTTACATGATTAGCTGCGGGAGGGGTGGTAGCATGGATCATCAGGACAAGCCCGGCCCCCTGTGGCCGGTGCTGCGACCGATCCTGCTGGGTATCGTGGTGGCTCTGCTGGCTCTGGGCCTCATGGCCCTGGCCTCTCATCTGGGCGGCCAGAGCGCTTCGCCGCAGTAGCGGCGGAGTGCCCATCCACCGCGACGGCAGGCAGAACTGAAGGTGCCCGGACCACCGTGGCCCGGGCACCCCTGCTTCGTCCTGGCTCCCGCACGGCCCATCACCAGCGCAACAAGACGCCCAGCATCCCCTCATCCTTCTCCCACACCATCTTGTAGGCGCGATTGGCCTGGTCACCCGCGAATTCGTGGGTGACCAGCTCGCGGACCTTCAGCCTGCCTTCGGCAACCGCGGCCAGCGTGTCTTCCATGCGCGGTGTCGTCCATCCCGACATGCCGTGGCAGGTGATCTCCTTGTCGTGCAGCCACTGGATGTTCATCAGGTGCTCGCCCTCGGGGTGGTAGCCGTTGAGCACGAGATGGCCGTCGTGGGCAAGCAGCGAGATGGCCAGCTCCACATTGCCCAGCAGCCCGACGGCCTCATCCACGATCCTGACGCCGCCCGGCCAGCGCTCGGCGACGATCCGGCAGATGTCACGGCTTCTGGTGTCCACCACTTCGTCCGCGGACACCTCGGCCGCGATCTGTACCCTCCTGGGCCGCCGGCCACAGATGACCACGTAGGCGCCCCGGGAGCGGAATGTCTGCGCGGCCCACTGGCCCACGAGGCCGTCGCCGATGACGACGGCAACGTCCCCCTCCTCCACCGGCGGGCGCGTCCCGCCGTTGTAGCCCACCTGAGTCAGCACCAGACCGGCAACGTCCTCCACGGCCACATTGTCAGGTACCGGGAGGCACTGCGAGGCCTGGGTGACACCCAACGCCGCGTGACTGCCCCACGAGCCGGCGTACTCGCCATCGAACCTCGAGATCGTGGCGGCCACCCGCTGCCCGACCTTCAGCCCGGCCACCTCGGCCCCCAGCTCTTGAACGATCCCCACCCGCTGGTAGCCCGGAATCCATGGGAAGCCGGCCCGGCTGGGCTGTCCGGGGCTGTGGAACCGACCGCTCCACACCCAGCGCTCGGTGCCGTTGCTGATGATCGAGGCCTCGGTCCGCACCAGGACCTCGGTGGGCCCCGGCGCCGGCACGGGCACTCGCCGCACCTCGCACTGCCCCGGGGCGGTGAATACGGCTGCTATTGTCTCTCGCGACATGATCGCTCCCATCCTCGGTGACCCGGTTGTCGGGCTCTGTCCGCATTCAGACCATCACACAGAGGGCGCCCTCGGAAGGGCGCCCTCTGGATGCTCGGTCCTGCCCGCGAGCCGGTCTAGATGCCCATGTGGGCGCACTTCCCGATCTTTGCAGCAAGTCCTGGGGCCGCAGCAAAGCGGTTCGCCACTCGGTAGGTCTTTCCACTCAGATCATGCGGGTTCCGGGCAGGCGCCCACTAACGTCGCCTCACCCCCCCCAGCCCCGCCTCTCGGCGTCTCTCGGAGTCGCTTGTACTCGCCGATACGACCGGCGAGACGGGAAGAGGGGGGAGAACGGCACTACTGCGACCGATAGAGGCCTGACTGTGGCGGGATGTAGCCTCAATGCCTCCATGCATACTGTGAGTTCCCAGCCCGACTGGGCCATCGCGCCCTGCGGGATCGCCGTCTGGCCGTGGCACCGACCCGAGGCGAACCTCCTCGCCGTACTCGTCGGTTTGGGCCGGAGCTTCGCTAGATCTTCCGCCTCATCCACAGCAGGCACTTCTCGTAGCCCAGGCCGTCGCCTTCCTTGCCCTCGTACTCCGCGGTCCACGCGTAGTCGTAGTTTGCTTCCTTGAGGCACTGGACGGCGTACTCCAGGTTGATCTCACCGTTGCCCAGATCGCGGCCCTTGTAGTCCTGGCGCGAGCCGGTGCCGTCCTTCATGTGGGTGTGGAAGACCCAGGGCGCCAGTTCCTTGTACAACCGGTCGCACTCCTCCAGCGAGTTGCCGAACCAGCGCAGGTTCATGGTGTCCAGGTTCGAGCCGATGCAGGTGGGCTCGTTTACCGTCTGCAGCAGCGCGAGCAGCACGTCGCCGTTGTTGGTCACCAGGCCGTGATTGTCGATGGCGAACTTGATGCCCATCTCCTTGCAGAAGGGGACGCACTTTTGCACGCAGCCGACCATGGCCTCGACCCACTTGTCCTCCGGCACGGCATCCTTCGGCTGCCCACCCTCGGTGCGGATCACATTGCAGTCCAGCATCAGCGCCAACTCGGAGATCTTCTTCATCCGCTCCGCCTGCTTGTCCTGCTCCGCCTCGTCCAGGTAGACGAAGTCGTTGCCCGAGGACACGGCGCTGGCGATCAAGTTGTACTTCTTGAGCAGGGCCTTGGCCTCCTCAGTGGCGGCCTTGCCGCACTGAGTCTCATCCGGCCAGACATCGCGAACCTGCAGCTCGACGCTCTCGAAGCCCGCGCCCGAGGCCCAGGCCAGGAACTCCTCGAGGTTCGCGCCCGGGGCATTGTAGTGGATAACGCCGTAGGTCATCTGAGATATCCCCTCTTCAACGACTGATAGTTGCCGGTACCCG
Organism: uncultured Armatimonadia bacterium; assembly: GCA_964639415.1. Classification (GTDB taxonomy): domain Bacteria; phylum Armatimonadota; class Zipacnadia; order Zipacnadales; family JABUFB01; genus CAYRFY01. The sequence continues at coordinate 3,644 of CAZXDD010000347.1, read as the reverse complement.
TCCGCGGTGTTTCGCGCGCTCGGGGTGGAACTGCAGGTCACGATTCGCTGGGAACGCGGGAAGCACCTCCACCGCCCGAGAGGAAAAGTCGCGGCCGCGGCCGACGCCCCACGGCGACGGCCTTCTCTCCGGCGCCAACCTACTGCAGCCCCATCAGCCGCAGCTCTCCGGCGGCTGTACTCACCGCCGCAACAGGCCGCTGCCCCGCTCTCCCCGTGGCGATCCGCAGGACCCCGTCGCCCAGAGCTCCCCCGGAAAGCGGCGCGCCGTCGGCCCGCGAGAGCAGGTAGAGGCCCCCGTCGCGGGTGCCCGCCAGGACACCGGCCACCGGGTCCGGAGTCGGCGCCATGGCGCTCACCTCGCGCCCCAGGTCGCGCCGCCACAGCATCTGCCCCTCCCCGTCCAGTGCATACACATTGAAGCTCATCGAGCCCGCCAGCAGCTCGTCCTTCCCATCTCCGGTGGTGTCACAGGCCGCCAGAGCCGTCACCTCATCTCCCGTGTTGAACAGCCAGCGGAGACTGCCGTTCGGCGCCAAGCAGTGTACGTTGCCATCGGCTCCGCCGAAGAGTACGTCTCGCTGCGGCCCGCCGGAGAAGGCCGCCGAGGCCACGGCGTTCACCGTCGGCCCGCCCCGGGTGCTGTAGGAGAACCGGCGCGTGCCGTCGCGGTTCAGCAGGTGCCAGGAGTAGTATTCCGTCCCCGCGATCACCTCGTCCACACCGTCGCCGTCCACATCCGCCGCCCCGCCCACCGTCGAGGCGCGCACGCTCTCATACGTCCACAGCAGCTTCCCGGTGGCGTCGAGGGCGTAGTAGCGCCAGCTATCCGCGCCCACGATCACGATCTGCCTGCCCTCCGCGTCCGCGGCCCCGAACACGGTGCGCACGTGGGGGGCCTGGTGGTACTGGCCGATCGCGTACGTCCACAGCTTTGTGCCCTGCGCGTCCAGGGCCGTGACGGCCCCGCCCATGCTGCCGGCGATCACCGAGCGCTTGCCGTCTCCGGCGAAGTCCACTGTGGCCACCGCGTTCACCGCGCCGGAGGTCTCAAAGTCCCACAGCTTCTGGCCGATGGCACCGAGCGCGTACACCTTCCCGTTCGAGGCTCCGGCGAGGATCTCGTCGCCGCCGTCGCCGTCGAGGTCATCCATGCACAGCGCGTCGAAGGTATGGACGGGAACGCCGCGCTCCCTTCGAGTGGCGTAGTCGATCTCCAGGCCCTCCCGGTTCCCCCACACCTCGAGCTCGGCGATGTAGATGGCCGTCCCCGGCCGGGGTGTCAGCTCCAGGCGCAGCGACTTGGCCTTCGCATTGAGGTCGGAGAAGTCGTAGGTCTGCGGCCCGTACCCCGGAGCGCCCCAGTTGCCGTGGGTATCGGTGTCGCGGAAGTCGATGATCTCCCGTGCATCCTGCGCGAAGCCGTCGCCGGAGGCCGCGGCGCGCAGTGCGCCCAACTGGAACAGCTTGTCCTTGCTGGAAGCCGTGGCGAACCAGGCCTTGAGCACGATCCGCTTGATGTCGTACTCGTTGTCGAAGCTGAGGTTGAGGGTGACCGGCTGCTCGTCGGCCCACATGCAGCCGCCCTCGGTGGCAAGAAGGTCGCCGTCCACGAGGTTGTCGAGGGTGTTCATTCCGGGCGTCGGTGAGAAGACATTGCCTTCGAGGGGCTCCGGCGTCGCGGTCAGCTCCAGCCCTGCGTCCACGGCCTCGAAGGCCCGGGTATTGTTGGTCAGCAGATAGGCGTCCAGCTTCTCCTGGTACCGCCACAGGGTCTCCAGGGTCGCCGGGGCCTGGATCGCGGCGGCCTGCGGCCGCGACAGCGCAGGCGCCCGCTCACCCATGGCGCGGTTCGCGGCCGCGACGTCGTCCGGGCTGTACCCGGGGGTCTCGTAGGCCATGGAGGGGGCCGCGTCGGCCGTGGTGCGGGCCGGCAGCACGATCTGCGACTGCCCGGTCTGTAGCCCGATCTGCGCGTCGAAGTTCTCGGCCCGGGAATCCAGCGGCCCGAAGCCCTCCGTCGAGGAGGCCCCGACGAGGCAGAGCAGCTCCGGGGTGACCAGCGAAGCCTCGGCGGACGCCGTGAACTGTCGGCCCTCCACCGCGTACCGGTGCCGCACCCCGCCGACTCCGGCCACTACCGGCTCGTCCAGACCCTCGATGAAGACGATGTTGTCCACCGTCTGGCGCAGCGCAGGCGTGGCTTCTTCTTCACCCGAGGCGTGCAGGAGCGAGAAGATCACGGTGCGCTCCCCGGCCTTGAGAGTCACATCACGGATGGCCCGGAAGACCCGGACCACGGGATCTCGGATGAAGGGATAGGTCTTCCAGTTGACCCCGGTCTTGGTGTCGTCGTCCAAAGTCAGGCGGCAGTCGGGGCTGACGGCGATCGAGGCATGCTGCCCGTCCTGGGTGACTGCAAGCCCGCCCTGGGTGAGCCTGGCCTCACCGACCGTGTTCCACACCACGCGGAAGCTGTAGTCGCCGTCCTGTTTGGCCACCATCTCATCGGCCACCAGGAAGAAGCCGTCCTTGAGCCACAGGATGTGCCGGCGCCAGTCCACTCCGGCGTAGTCGCGGTAGGTAGTGGTGCCGGCTCCAAACCGCGGCAGGTCCACGAAGTGCTCCAGCTCCACGAAGTCCGGGATCGGTGCGGACTGTCCGTTTCTGAAGATGAGGACGCCGTTGTGGTACTTGGGCAGGGAGAGGATATAGTCGGCATCGGCCAGCCAGATGCGCCCGTTCTCGCTCCAGCGCGAGATCGAGTTGCCGTCCAGGTGCTTGTGCCCGCCGTTGCTCAGCCCATCCAGCAGCAGGTACTGGTCGTCGGGGTCAAAGCCGTTGCGGAACACGACCTTGTCCACGGCGTGCTCCTGCAAGACGCGGTCCGGGCCGCCGAAGCTGTGATAGTAGAGGGGGTCCAGGGGCCAGGCGATGGACCCGAGCAGGTCGTCCATCGGCCGCCCCTCCATCGCTACGGTGAACTCCCCCAGCGCCGCCCGCCCGCTGACCCGCTGCTTCTTCTCCAGTGCCCAGGCGTACCGCGGGTCTCGATAGTTCCACAGCGCCCCGGCCAGGAAAGGCATCTCGCTCCACCAGCCGGTGAAGGCGCCCGTGTCGCCGTAGGTCACCTGGTAGCCCAGATTGTCCATGCACAGCACGGCGAAATCCGCGCAGCGCCGGGCATTGCCGTTGTCAAAGAACGTGAAGTCCGGCTTGGCCAGCGAGTAGAGCATGGTGTGGTACAAGGTGAGCCACTGGTACCCGTTGCAGTCCTCGTGGGGCTTGAAGGCCCGGGCCTGCAGCTCGAACAGCAGGTCGGCGATCTGCACCCAGCGCTTCGCCTCCGCCGCCCCGTAGGACTTGCCGAAGTAGTCACCGGCGTACAGGAGACCCAGCGCCGGGAAGGTCTGGTGGTTGTGGCGGACGTGCTCGGTGCCGATGGGCCCCGAGGCCTCGCCCGGGGCCGTGTCCGACACCCACTGGAACAGGATCCGGGAGACCTCCAGTTGCTCCTCGGGTGTGATGGCCGGGCTCTCCTCCACGTCGTCCCAGGCGGGGATGACCTTGTGGATCATGAAGTCTGAGTCCATGCCCCACGGTCCGCCGAAGGTGGTGGGCGCCGAATCGTGGTGCTCCCTGGCC
>CAZXDD010000346.1:0-8331 GCA_964639415.1 uncultured Armatimonadia bacterium | reverse complement strand
CACCGACCCGGCCGTGCGCCGCAACCTCCAATGGATCTCCCAGACCGCCCGCGAGGTGCCCTGGCGCGCGCCGGCGACCTTCCACGAGGGCCTCAATACCATCTGGCTGCTCTTCGAGCTCTGTGGCTCCATCGAGGGGATCGTGAGTTCACTCCTCGGCCATCTGGATCTGACCCTGCGTGATCTCTACCACGGCGATCTGGAGGCCGGCCGCCTCACCCGGGACGAGGCCTACGACCTCATCTGCCATTTCCTGATCCTCGCCCAGTCCAAGTACGACATGGACAGGCCCGTCAAGGACAGCGTCAATGGCCTGGAAATGGCCACCACCATCACTCTGGGCGGCTGCGACGCGGAGGGCGAACCGGTCTGCAACGACCTCACCTTCCTATTCCTCGATGCCCACCACGACCTGCGGCTCAACTTCCCGAAGACCCATTGCCGGATCTCACCCGACTCTCCGGCGGAATACCTGGCGCGCATCAACCGCAGCTTCGCCGCCGGGCGCAATACGCTGGCGCTGCTCAGCGATGAGGCGCTGATCGCCGCGCAGGTCAAGGCCGGCAAGCGTCTGGAAGACGCCCGCCTCTACGTGGCCGGAGGCTGCTGGGAGGTGATGATCGAGGGCTGCGAGCACTCGGCGGGGGCGAGCAACTACTTCAACATGCTGCGCATCCTGGACTTCTCCATCCACGATCACGCCGAGGTCGAGGCGGAGGTGGGCCTGCGGTGCGAGAAGCTCGATGACGCCCGGGATTTCGAGGATCTCTACACGCGGGTGGCCGGCAACATCATCCGGGCCATCCGCAAGATGTGCCAGGCCATCGGCCGCTACGGATGCGTCTGGCCCGACGTGAACCCCTCGCCCTTCTTCTCCGCCTGTCTGGCCGACTGCCTGGACAACCGCCGGGACTATACCGCCGGCGGCGGACGGTACAATCCGCACGGACTGCCTTTGACGGGCTTTGCGAACCTCATCGACTCGCTCCTGGCGATCCAGACGCTCTGCTTCACCACCGAGCACCACACGCTGGACGAGCTGCTCTCCGCGGTGCGGAACAACTGGGAGGGCTCCGAGGCCATGCGGGCCGAGGCCCTCGCCGCCCCGCACTATGGCGACAATTCGACGGTCTCCAACGCACTGGCCCAACGCCTGCTACAGGACATCCACGAGAACACCCGCGACCTGGTCAACGAGCGCGGCGGGCCGTTCCAACTGGGGATCTACGTCTACAAGGAGACCCTCTGGTGGGGCACTCTGACCTCGGCCACCCCCGACGGACGCCGCGCCGGGGATGTGTTCGAGCCCGGGCTGGTCCCCTCCCGCCTGCGCCGCGGCGATCTCACCTCCACCATCCAAAGCGCGGCGGCCCTCGACCTGAGCCTCTGCCCGGCCGACAGTCTCCTCACCCTCTCGCTTCCCCTCGGCCAGACCGACGACAACGCCCTGGCCGCGCTGGAGCGGGTGTTTGCGCAGTCAGGTGTGGGCATGTTACAGCTCAACTGCGTGGATCCAGATGAGCTTTTGGACGCCAGGGAGCACCCGGAGCGCCACCGCGACCTCGTCGTCCGCCTCGCGGGCTATTCCGTGCGGTTCGTGCTCCTGGAGCCCGAGTGGCAGGATGAGTTCATCGCCCGCACCCTCTACTCGCCCGCATGAGCTCGCCCCTGGGAGGTCAAAGCCGTGCAGGAGGCCGCCGACCCCGGGCTGCTCGCCGACCCCGGGCTGCTCGCCCGCGGGCTAGTCGCCCGCCAGGAAGCGCACCCCGAAGAGCAGGGCCGCCAGCACGCCGAGCACCAGGGTCAGGACCCCGACGGCGGTCTGCATCCCCGGACTCATCACGCTCAGCGACGAAACCCGGAAGGCCTTGAGCTGCTCGATGGCCGTGGCGAACTGCTGCGTCGGGGCCGTCTCCGTCGCCCCGGAGGTGGCGAGCCACTGGAACTGCTGACGGAACTGCTCGATCTGCTGGTACATGGCATCGGCCCTGCCAAAGTCCGGGTTGGGAAACAGGAATCCCAGCGTCTGCACCCGGTCACGGTGCTGCAGCAGGGCCTGTTGCGCCGCCGTCATGTCCGCCACGACCCGCTCGGCATCGAGCTGGCGACGCCCATGTCCGACGGCGGTATTGACCGCCATGGCGCTGAGCGACCCCGTGCCCACCACGTATACGGCCAGGGAGCAGACAAACAGCAGACCGAACAACCACCAAAGGCTGCGCATCCGCATTACCACCCTGAAGGTGCCATGGAATAGACGCCGTTCTCGGCAAGGGAGTATACCCCGCAGACGACGGGTTCAGGCGCTCGTCTCCTGCGCATCCGCCCGGCAAGGTGCGCCGTGGGCCGGCGGCCCTCGAAGAGAGTCGCACGTACTCATGCCGTTACGCTGGCGGCGTGGCCCTGCCTCACAGCGGCCGCAGCAGCGCCCGGTGCTCCAAGAGCAACTCCATGATCTCGTCCGCATGCTCCTTGGCGGTGTCCAGTATCCAGCTCGACGCCAGCATCGAGGCCATGCGCCAACTCCCCGCCTCGATCTGGGCGCGCACGCGCGGGAGGTACTTCTCGCAGTCGAACCCGAGCAGGTGCTCCAGAAGGAAGGCGGCCAGACAGCCCAGGAATGCGGGCCGCGACGAGGTCGATAGACGCTCGAAGGCGCCCCAGACCCGCTCAGGATAGGGCTCGATGGCGCATTCCAGGATGTACAGGGCCAGGGCATAGATGTCGTCGCGCGGGTCGGTGGCCAGCTCCTCCGTCAGGTCGAGCACGAACCTCGCGTTCTGGGCGAGGTATTGGCCCTCGCGCAGCCACTCCAGACACAGGTAGCGGCGGGCGAACCTGCGGCTTGCCGCGAGGTACCTGAGGGCCTCCCGCTCGGCCGCATTGAAGCGCGGCCTTGGGTGCCAGCACTCATAGGGATGCATCCTGCCGATCCGGTTCCGCGCCCTCTTCGCGGCGAGATCGGGGGGGAGCGGAATCTCCAAAAGCCAGTAGGGCGGCGCAAGGACGTCCATCTCGAGGTTGCGCGCCGTCCACTCCGCGCGCTCCGGAGCGTCGCGAGCCGGGCCCCAGTTCCACTCCCGGAGGCCCAGCATCTCCCGCATCTGCCAGTCACCGGCGAGGATGCGCTCGCGTATGAGCGGGAAGTAGCTGTCGGGAAGCTGACGGAGCAGCTTCACGGCCACGGCCGCGCGCACGTCCGCCGAGCGGCTGCTCCCCAGGCGCTGGATAACACTCCAGCACCCTTCGTGATCCCGGCGGACCAGGTCGCTCAGGCCGTCCACCGCCCCCCACCGGATCTCCTGGCGCGCGTCGCGGGCCAGCAGTTCGAGCAGTTCGAAAACGATGTCGGCATTGCCGGGGCTCGCAGCCCACCACAGCCTCCGGAGGCACTCGCGACGGTCGCCTATCGCCCGGCTTGCCGCAAGCCGGCGCAGGGCCTCCCGCGCCGCCTCGCCCAGGACGGGGCGCGAACCGCCTTCGGACTGCGGCGTCTGGCACATGGTCGGTACTCCCTCGACGCGATGGGACCGCCCCACCCGTGCCCGCGGGTCCCGCCCGGCGGGACCCGCAAGGTACGGCGCCGCAGCCATCGCGAGTAGGCTCTCACCGACGGCCCACCCGTGCCGTCCCCGTCGTTCCCCGCCACGCGCCGCGGCCGTTCCCCGCCACGCACCACGCGCCACGGCCGTTCGCCGCCCGGCTCTCGGCCACGGAAGCCCTCAGGCCTCCCGCTCGCCCCGCAGGTCCTCCTGGCTCAGGCCCAGGTAGCCGCCGATGGTCATCAGGAACTCGAACACATCGAGGACCGGGTGCAGCTTCCGCTCCGTGCGCCGGGCCCAATCTACCACCGCCCACGCCGCCTCCTCGGCATCCGCCGCCCCCTCGCTCCTCCTCACCAGAGCCACGCTCAGCAACCGTGCCATGTCACCGAAGTGGCCCAGGATCTCCCAGGACCGCGCCTGGGTGGCGTTCGGCGACTCGAGGCCCTCCGCCACCATGGGCTGCATCTTGTCCACGGCGGCGGGTATCTTGGCCCACGCGCGGCGCGCGGCCAGTTCGGCCTCCGCGCCCCCCTCGCCACGCAGCACGCTGGGGCAAAACAGCTTCGACAGGCTCTTGAGATACGCTTCCACGTCCTGGGCACCCTCGCCGTAGCATGCCGCCAGGTGATCGGTTGCGATGGCGTCCAGCGACAAACTGCTGTCCCACAGCGTCCGTCCCAGAACGGCCATGCCCAGGCCTGTGGGGAAGAACACGCGCTGAACCTGGCAGCTCATGAAGCCGTTGAGGCCGATCTTGCCCAGGCCGCGTACATCGTCGTGGAGCACCTTCGCCAGCGCGAACTGCCCGGGGTCCTTATAGTGGTCCCACATGAAGTGGTAGTCGAAGTCGAAGCCGTCGCCGGGAAACTGCGCCTCCCAGGCCCTCAGGAAGGCGATGTTCGTCCCCGGGTCGGCCGGGAACTTCAGGCGGTTGCGGCGGAACGGGGGGAGCTTGGCGTCCTGCACCTTGGCGGCCGAAAACGAGCTGGAGTACGACCGCGTGATCGGCGCGAACATCAGCAGGAAGCGCTCCGGGTTACTGATCCGCTCCTTCTGCGGCGGCCACAGCAGGTCGACGTACGCCAAAAACACGATCTTCGTGCCGATACCCGCCGCCGTGAGCTGTTCGTCCAGTTCGTTGAGCATCCTCACATACAGGTCCGAGGGGCGGGTATCGCGGCACAGGGGGCATTCGCAGTGGTTGTTGACCCCGTCGGCGAGCCAGAAGTGGATCACATCCACATCCGGGTTCTCCCGGGCGTACTGCACGATGGCCTCGGTGATGATCTGGCGCGTCTCGGGGTTGCCGTAGCACAGGTTGGTGTTGAGGGCGATATTGCCGTGCAGCCGGCGCTCTCCGCCCACTTCCGCCAGGTGCTGCACGGCCTGCTCGGGGATCGGGCCCTCATGGGGGTACCAGCCCGGCCCGGGAATCCCGAAGGGCTCGCAGGTCCAGCCGTGGCCCACCAGGTGCAGCGCCAGGCCGCGCTTGCTGATCTCGGCCCGCAGCCTCCGCGTGAGGTCTGCGGCCTTCTCGACGGTCATGCCCTCGCTCCGCCGGCGCGGGTTGAGTTCGTGCTCGTACCAGCGCTGGAAGAAGTTGTAGCTGTCCCGGAACTGCAGGAAGTAGGCGTTGAAGCCCAGCTTGGGCAGCCAGTCCACCATGTCGCGCACGTGCTCCCAGCTCACCGCTCCCTCGATGCACACCCCCCGGTGCCGGTAGGAGGGTTTTTCGCGCAGGTTAACCTGTGGCAGCGTCGTCCCCAGGTGCGGGATGATCTCGCCGTTCTTGCCCGGCCGCACCCAGCGACAGCCCAACTCCGTCAGATAGCGGTACGTGCCCAGCAGCACGCTGCGGTCGTTGGCGCCCGCGATGATCCCGCCCTCCGGGCCCATCTCAACCACAACCTCGTCATCGAACTCGCTCTCGGAGGTGGCGGGAAGGCCCATCTGTGCGAAGGTGCCCAGACGCACAGTGCCCCCCGCTTTGGCCTCTCCCCCCTCCGCCCCAATGAGCAGCCTCAGGTACCGCCGGAGCTCCTTGGCCGCGAACCTCGTCGCCACGCCCGATCCCATCGAATGGATGCGCATGCTGTTGCCTCCTGTGAGATGCACCGGGGTCCTTCCATACTTCGGCCGAAAACATCCGCCTGCCGTGGAAATGCCATCCTGAGCGTCCGTCTCGCGCAGCGAGATAGCGAGGGGCCCAGCTACGTCCCGGGAGATTCCTCGAGCTGCCCCCGCCGGTAGCCGGCCGGGAAGACACTTCGCCGCGGGCAGGCCCAGACCTGCGCGGCGGGCCGCCTGCAACTCTCACAGGCACCCGGCACCTTTCCCGTCTTCCGACCCGATACCATCCGCCGCCGGGCAGGTCTCACCCGCGCCCCAGTCGAACTTCGCTTACTCCGGACGGCGGCTGCCGGGAAGCCAGACGCCGGGCTCGGGGCTCCGGGCCCGTGGTACTGCCCGGCGCGACAAGGGCCCGCAACCGCCCGAGGTGCACGATGACAGCCTCACTGACCGCGATGGCGGCATTGGCCGCCATGGGAACCCTCACCACTCTGCCGGACGCGAGAGGAGCCGAGCCTGTGTCCACCCGGGCAAGCATCGAGTTCGTAGGCGAAGGCGCCGTCGACACCCTGCAACCGGGCGTGCTCCTGTTCACCGACCGGAGCTATCTGGCCGCCGACCTCCCCGACTCCCTGGACGGGACGTCCTTTCTGCGCCGCAGCATCGACCATCCGGCCATCATCGGCGTCGCGCAGCCCGGGGAGCTCTTGGCCATCACCCCCGACCCGGGAGACCCCGGCGCCTGCGCTCAGGGTGCCTGGCTGGAGCGCAACGGCTTTGCTCCCATCACGCCCCCGGAGACCTTCCAGCTCTTCGGGCAAAGCAGTCTGGACATCGTCCGCGTCTACCGCAAGATGGTGGCGCGGGGCGAGGAGCTCATCGCCCGCAAGTACGTGCTCTTCGCCGGGTTTCACAGCGCCACTCAGACCGCCGAGTACCCGACATCCTGGGCCGACAACCGTGGCGAGCGCCTGTACAACGGCATCGTGCTCCCCGAGACCTGGCCCCCGCCCACGATCGTCATGGCCGGCACCGATCCGCTGCCTGTCCCCTACCTCGAGGCGCGACCACAGGTGGTTCCCATCGACGTGGGCCGGCAGTTGTTCGTCGATGACTTCCTGGTCGAGCACACGGACCTGCGCCGCACCTTCCACATGCCGGAGAAGTACGCGGGCAACCCGATTCTCAAGCCGGAGACGGAGCTGGAACTACACGGGGAGCTCAACTCCGCGGCGGTGCCCAAGAGCGGCGGCGTCTGGTGGGACCCGGCCGAGGGCCTCTTCAAGATGTGGTACGAGGCCGGCTGGATCGGCACCATTTGTTACGCCACCAGCAAAGACGGGCTGCACTGGGAGCGCCCGGCTCTGGACGTGAACCCGGGCACCAATCAGGTGCTCCCGGCGGACCTCACCCCGGATTCGTGGACGGTGGTGCCGGACTTCGCCGCCCAGGACCCGTCTCGGAGCTACACCCTGCGGCTGCAGCCCCCGGGCGCCACCCAACCCGGCCTGTGCATGACCTCCCCCGACGGCATCCACTGGACCAACCGCACCCCCACCGGCCCCGCCGGTGACCGCAGCACACACTTCTACAACCCCTTCCGGAAGAAGTGGGTGCACAGCATCCGCTCCGGAGGCAGGGGCCGCGCACGGGAATACTGGGAGTGTGACGACTTCCTGGCCGGAGCCCACTGGGAGCGCAATGAGCCCGTCCCCTGGGCGATGGCCGACCGCAACGACCCGCCCGACCCGGACATCGGCTTCATCCCACAGCTCTACAATCTCGACGCCGTGGCCTATGAGAGCCTCATGCTCGGAGCCTTCGAGATCCACCGGGGCCCCGAGAACCCGGATTGCGAAGCCCTGGGACTGCCCAAGATCACCGAGCTGAACTTCGCCTACAGCCGCGACGGCTTCCACTGGCACCGCCCGGACCGCAGGACCCACATCCCGGCGGAGCGCCGCGATGTCTGGGACCGCGGGTACGTGCAGTCCGTCGGCAATATCTGCACGGTCCACGGCGACAGGCTCTACATCTATTACACCGGCTTCCAGGGCGACGTGGACCGCCGCGGCGTGAACTGGCTCAGAAACGGCATGTACCACCGCGGCGCCACCGGCGTGGCCTTCCTGCGCCGCGACGGCTTCGCATCCATGGACGCCGGCGACAGGCCGGCGACGCTCACCACCCGTCCGGTCACTTTCTCCGGCCGCCACCTGTTCGTCAATTTGGATGCCGCTCAAGGCGCGCTGCGCGTGGAGCTGCTTGACGCAGACGGTAGCCCCATCCGGCCCTTCACCCTGGCCAACTGCCGTCCGCTCACCGCCGACGGCACCCTGGAGCCCGTCATCTGGGAAAGCGGCGCCGAGCTTCCCGAGCTCGAGGGTAGGGCTGTACGCTTCCGCTTTGAGCTCACCAATGGCCGCCTGTATGCCTTCTGGGTCAGCCGGGATGCGACGGGGCGCAGCGAGGGCTACGTCGCCGGGGGCGGCCCCGGTTACACGGGACCTCGCGACACCGTCGGCCGCGCCGCCCTTGCTGCCGCCGCTGCTCTTCGCTCCCACCGTCGGTGAAGGCGCAGGTCGACCTCGCCAGCCTACGTCGCCGTCATCCTTGCCGTTGCCGTTGCCGTTGCGCGCCACGCATCACGCGCCACGGCCCTTCGCCGTAGCCCTCTCCTGAGCGGTGTTTGCGAAGGAGAGGGAAAGCGGGTCCC
>CAZXDD010000345.1:0-8359 GCA_964639415.1 uncultured Armatimonadia bacterium | reverse complement strand
GATAATGAGCGGTGACTGGAGTTCAGACGTGTGCTCTTCCGATCTTCCCGAGCCGGTGGTGCTACCCGACGCCACCTCGGTTCCGATCAAGCTCAAGTCCGCCAGCGACTACGCCGGCAATGCCGTGCCCAATGCTGTCGAGTGGTCATGGACCATGGACTACAAGCAGGACAAGACCGCACCCCGCCTGAGCAAGCTGCTTTCGCGCACCCACCCGACCATTCTGACTCAGACGTTCGAGGACGGCATCGGCGGGTGGAAGAACCACGGCGGTGAGGCCGGAGCGAAGGTGGAGCTGGACACGACCACGGCCGCCAGTGGCCAGGCCAGCGTCAAGCTCACTCAGCAGAAGGCGGGCGGCACCATGGCGGCCATCATCACTTCCGAGCCCTTCTTGGCCGACCGCTATCCGCTGCTTAGCTTCGACTACATGCTGCCTGCCAAGACCCGTCTGGACATCGTGGCCCGCATGGCCAACGGTAAGGACTACGCCGTCGCTCTGAGCGACAATCCCACCGGGGCCATCGGCTCGGTGTCGGGGGTGAAAGCCGACGGGAAGTGGCGGCATGCCTGGGTGGATCTGCAGGCGCTACTCCGCCGACAGCAGCCCAAGGGGGCCCTCGAGGTGGAGTACCTGTACCTCACGGACCGCAACAGCATGGATAACCCCGCCGGCGCCACGGCCCACTTCGACAACTTCGTGATCGGCCAGATCGGTACGCGCTCTCCGGTCTTCCATTGGGAAGCCACGGACACCACCGGCATCGCCGGCTACAGCTACGAACTGGACCGCGAACCGGGCACCGTTCCGGACGAGACGCCCGAGGGCACCGAGAGGTCGCAGCGCAAGTTCCCCAAGCTGGACAAGGGGCGCTGGTACTTCCATATCCGGGCACTGGACGGAGCGGGCAACTGGAGCGAGACCACCCACTACGCCATCATGCACCTGACCGCCGAGTGACCACGGGCGGCGCCGGTCGGGGGCGGCCCGGACCCGGACTAGCCCGGGAGCCCGTCGCGACCGCTATTGCCCTGGACCGGCTCCCATGATATACTATGAGAAGTGACACTACAGGCCAAAGGCGGTGAAGGGGTCAGTAACCGTCGACCTCCCCTTCAGCGAGCCGGGGACGGTGCGAGCCCGGCAGGTGGACCGGCGGCGAATATCCCCCCTGAGCTGCGGACCGAAAGAGCCCCCGGGCCTGCAGGCACGGTGCTCGAGTAGACTCCGACGGAGACCCTCACCGTTACAAGAGGGGCGGCATCGCCGGCCAGGCCGGCCGTGCCGACGAAGCGGGCCAGGCGCCGTGAGGCGCTCGGCCTAGCAGAGTGGTACCGCGTGCCCACAAGGCGCGTCTCTGTATTGAGACGCGCCTTTTTTGTTGCTGCCGGACAGCGGCTCCACGCTTGACCACCGGGCGGGTAGAAAGGAACGGCCATGCCAAACGCGGTGCGGATCTATGACACTACGTTGCGCGACGGATGTCAGGGCGAGCGCGTGACCTTCAGCGTCGAGGACAAGCTGCGGGTCGCCCACCGTCTTGATGAGCTGGGGGTTGCCTACATCGAGGGCGGCTGGCCCAATGAGACCAGCCCGCGGGACCGCGAGTTCTACCGCCAGGCCCGAGAGCATACCTGGTCGCACGCGAAGATCGCCGCCTTCGGAAGCACTCGGCGTGGCGGCATCAAGCCCCAGGAGGACTCCAACCTCAATGAGCTGGTGGCCTCCGGCGCTCCGGTCATCACCATCTTCGGCAAGTCGTGGGACATGCACGCCACGGACGTGCTGCGGGTTTCGTTGGAGGAAAACCTGGAGATGATCGGCGATTCCGTGGCTTTCCTGAAGGCCAACGCCCCGGAAGTCGTGTTCGATGCGGAGCACTTCTTTGACGGCTACAAGGCCAACCCCGATTACGCGCTCCAGACCCTGGTCATCGCGGCACAGGCCGGAGCCGATGTGGTCTGCCTGTGCGACACCAATGGCGGCTGTCTGCCCCATGAGATCGCGCAGATCATCGATGCCATCGCCGCACAGGTGGCCGTGCCGATGAGCATCCACTGCCACAACGACGGCGGAACGGCGGTGGCCAACTCAGTGGTCGCCGTGCAGCACGGCTGCATTTGCGTTCAGGGCACGATGAACGGATACGGCGAGCGGGCCGGCAACGCCAATCTGTGTGCGGTCATCCCCAACCTCGAGCTGAAGCTGGGGATGCCCTGTCTCCCGCCGGGGCGCCTTGCGGACCTGAAGGCGGCCTCCAAGTACGTCTCCGAGCTGGCCAACCTGCCCCACGACCACCGCCAGCCATACGTCGGCGACTCGGCTTTCGCCCACAAGGGCGGAATGCACGTGAATGCCGTGCTCAAGCGGCCGGATTCGTTTGAGCACGTGGAGCCCGAGGCCGTGGGCAACGAGCGACGGGTGCTGGTGAGCGACGTCGCCGGGACATCCACCATTGCCCACAAGCTGGCGGCCATCTGGCCCGATATGGACCGCAGGGACCCCTTCGTGCGTCAGGTGCTGGACAAGGTCAAGGAGCTGGAGAACCGCGGCTACGAGTTCGAGGCCGCCGACGCCTCGCTCGAGCTGCTGGCCCGCGGCCTGCGCGGAGAAAGAGAGCCCTTCTTCGAGCTGCACGGCTACCGGGTCATCCTCGGGAAGCACGAGGAGGGCTCGGAACCGTTCGCCGAAGCCACCGTGGAGCTGGATATCAACGGGGCCCACTTCCATACAGCGGCCAAGGGCACCGGGCCCGTACACGCACTGGACCAGGCGTTGCGCAAGGCGCTCAAGGAGAAGTATCCCGAGCTCGATGGCCTCGAGCTCACCGACTACAAGGTCCGCGTCCTGGAGGGCACGCACGGCACCGGTACCGGCGTCCGAGTCATTATCGAGACCACCGACGCGGCCAGGCACCGGAGCTGGGGCACGGTGGGGGTGCACGAGAACATCATCGAGGCAAGCTGGGAAGCTCTCGTCGACAGTCTCGCCTTCGGGCTGCTCAAGGGCGGCGAGGGGTAGCGCGGCACGTCCGGGATGTGCACGACGAGCAGTCGCGCGCGGGGAGGGGGCCGGGGGGCGAGGACGCCGTCACCGCCGCGAACTGCGGTGCCTCACCCACCCCCTCTCCTTGGCATACACCACTCAGGCGAGGGCAAGCAGGCTGGGAGGCGTGCTCGCCCCCGCCCCTCTCCTCAACGATAGGGGAGCACGGCAACGGCGGGGGGCGGCGAGCTGTTGGTCGTGCCGTCGCCGAATGCCGCGAAGGGGCAGTGCATACTGGCCATGGCGGCAACCCGTGGAGAGCGCCGCACGCCCCTGCCCCTTCGCGCGCTCCGCCGGCTCGCGCCGATGGGCGGTTGGCCGCAGAAGCCGTCGCGCCGGCTAGTCCAGCTCGACGAACAGCGTCTCCCCCACCTTCATCTCACGCTGCAAACGGGCCGTCTGTCCCAGGGCCTCGCCTGTCCTGAGGTCCGTGAGCGTCCTTGCTTCCGGTAACTGTACCCACTTGGGCCCATCGACGCCGGCGTGGAGCGCGACGTACTGCCCGTCGGTGTAGAAGGCATCTGCAGTCTCGCAGTAGACGTGGGCTCCGGCGCTGCGGGCCAGATTGCGCAGGAGTGTCGGCGGCAGTGCCGCCGAGGCGCAGGTCACCGTCCGGACGCCCTCATGCACCGTCTCGGCGACCGCGACGGTGCCGTCGGCGTACGTGGCCAAAGGCTCCGCGGCATCGCCAACGATGACCGGTCGCGGCCGCAGCTCCAGGGCCGGGCCGTAGGCGGCGGCCGGGTCCAGCCCCTCAGCCAGCCAGGTGCCGGGCCGCAGGTGGTAGGCGCCCGACCCCGCACCGCTCATGTCCACGCTCAGCCCCGTGGCGGCCTCGACCCGCTGCGGCGTCAAGGACCTCTCGTCCGCATAGCCCGGGGCGTAGACATAAGCCACCGTCGCGCCCTCGGCGGCGGCCTTCGCGACCAGCAGCTTCCTGTGCTCCTGCCCCATGCTCAGCCCGTTGAGCACCACGTAGAGCTTGTAAGCCGGCATGGCGGCGTGGCCGATGTCCGATAGCAGGTATGTGTCCCAGGTCACTCCCGCGGTGGGCATCTGGGCCACGACCTCGCCCACCATCTGCCGCGTGGCATCGGACCAGCGGCAGTAGGCGAAGCTGTCCTCGTCCACGAGGAGAGCGACCTCACCATGGAAAGGGCTTCGCCTGTTCAGCGCCCGGCGCGCAACGTCCAGGATCTGCCCGTAGGCCTCGAGCATGGGCTCGCCGGCGAACCAGCCGCCGCCCATATCGTACCACGTGACCGCGACTCGCCGGGTGAGGACGTTGGCGAACTCGCGCCACGTGACGGCGACGGACTCATCTGCTGTCTCGCTGCGTCCGTAGCCCGAGCCCGGGTCGGAGAGGTAGCTGCGCAGGTCCGACTCGTCGATCCAGAGCTTCCCGTGGAGCTTCACCGACTCGGTGGCGGACATGAAGGTGCTGGTTCCTCCGAGCTGCCGGTTGGCGTACATCGGGGGGCTCATGAGGAAGTCCACATCCGGGCACCTGAGCACTTGCGCCAGCGCGTTGTGCCCGCATCGGGGTTGTCGCGCGCCGTGAGCGGCCATGTAGCCGTAGTAGGTGCCGGCCACCTGCTCGCCCCCGCAGGCCTCCTTGGTGACGCGGGCGAAGTGGATGATGGCGTCGGCCACCATCTCGCTGGTGAACCGATGGAAGTCGATGACCTGCCTATCGGCGGCCGGGTCGCGGACGTAGCTGCCCTCATCCTGGATTCGCTCGTAGGTGGGCATCTGGGCGGTCTGTAGTGTCACGTCGGGGTCGGCCCAGGCCTCCCGCAGTGCGGTGTCTGTGCCGTAGCGGCCCTCAAGCCACCTGTGGAAGGCGGCCAGCGCCGGGGCGCTGTAGTCGTCGGAGTAGTCCTGCCAGGTGGCCCACATCTGCCACTCCGCGGTGTACCCGCTGTAGAACATGTAGCCCAGGATGCGGTCGGCGTACGGAGCGCTGCGCAGGTGCGCGATCAGGCGCCGGAGGTCCTCCCCCATCTCGGCCTTCCAACGCTCCGAGGCCATTGATGAGGGGCCGAGCTTGCCGTTGGAGTACAGGCAGCACTCCTCCGGATAGGCCTCCTGCCACCAGTCGGGAGCCGTGACGCCGATGTGTGGCATGAAGTACGCGCCCGGAACGGCGTCGAGCACGGTGGCGAAGTAGTGGTCGTAGGCGCTGTAGTCGTAGACCCCGGCTTCCACCTGCCCCAAAGCGCCCTGCCGCGAGCCGCCGAACCAGTCGGCGAACACACGGATGCCGGAAGCGGCGTACATGCGGTCCAGCTCGGGCTTCGGCGCGCCGAAGCGGACGAAGGCCATGAGCGGCACCGGTTCTCCATCCACAAACAGCGTGGGCTCTCCCCCATGGGGAGCCACCGCGGTGACCGGCGGTGTCGCCACCCCCGCCCGCGGATTGGTGACCTTCACCTGTGCGGGCGGGACCCGGACACCGTCCAGCTCGAGAATCCCGGCATGGACGCGGAACTGTCCGTCCACGGCATAGCGCGAGGTCCCAAACTCGGTGGTCAGCTCGACCTCTCCTGTTCGCAGGTCCACGGGGAGCACCCGCAGCCCGGCCGGCGTGGTCCCCCGCATCAACTCGACCACGGCATGGCCCTGCGCCGGCGCCTGCCCCCGCTCGAAGCGTCCCCGGAGCGTGACACCAATGGCGTCACCGGCATCCACCGCCGCGGGAGCGTCCACACGGAGGCCTTCCAGAGTACCCCCGGGCTCCTGCTCAGTGCCCAGCGGACCCGTGGGCTCTGCCGTCAACGCGATCTGGTCCACCGCCACGAGCCTGTCGCCCTGGTTACCCGGGTCGATGCGGAAGCTCATGATCTTGCCCGTCGGCCCGCCCCACTTCTTGCCCGCACCGGTGCCTTCGTGCCAGTTGGCACGTCGCATGTCCACGCGGTACACGGCCCAGCCCGCCTTGACGGGCAACTCGCCGCCGAGGCCCCAGTTTCCGTCGGCCGCCTTGTGGTACACATCGAGTAGGTCGGCGTCCGCCGAGGAGTACATGCGGACCGTGAGGTACGGTAGCGCACCCACGTCCACCTCCGCTTCCGGCAGCCGTAGATACAGGAAGGGGTCCCAGACCGTTCTTGCCACCAGCATGCCTTCGGCGAACTCGGCGGCGTGCAGATTGTGGGCACCGGTGACCTCTTCCGGAGCCTCAAGGTCCCAGATCATGTCGGCGGCCGCGGGCGCCACGAGCAGGGCCAGCACGATCGGGTGGATGCAGGTGCGTGAGAGCATATGGGATACCTCCGGCGGTGTCGGGCTGTGGGCCTGCGATGGGGCGCTTCCGGCGGGCAATAGGCCTCCACAGGTGGGGCCGGCTCATCGGGATGCCCCTCCCCGCAGGGCCCCCGGGTGGGTTTCAGGCACCCACTCCACTGAAGGCCTTGAACCGCTCCAGCAGATCGTCGGGGGGATCAAAGGGCATTTCCACCGGCCTGGACTCGACGGTGCTCAGGTACCCGGCCAGGATCACCGCCCACTCATCCAGTGAGGTGCTCAGGTTCGTCGGCGCGGTCTTGGCGTCGTCGGCGATCCAGTCGAACATGGCGCCGGTGAGATTCGCCTGTCCCTGGATATCCTCCTCGGCATACACCGATTCCCCGCGCTCCACGCTCCCGTCGGGCAATGACTTCTCATAGCCGGACATCCACCAATGCCGGAATCCGTGGGTGCCGTAGACGGCGATGCGCTTGTGTCCCCAGCTCGGGGCCTCGACAAACATCGGGGCGCCCTCTCCGGACTGAAGCAGAGCCCGGACGCCGTTTTCGAAGGTCACCATGGTCTCGGCGGTGCGCGGGCTGGGGTGTGTGCCGTTGATATCGTCGTAGCCGGAAGAGGCACCGAACACCGTCTGCGGCGCGGCGTAGCCGTTGAAGGCGAACATCAGGTCCAGCACGTGCACCCCCTGGCCGGACATGGGCAGCACCGCCGAGGCGTCGATCATCCGGACTTGCCCGATCGCGCCCTCCGCCACGTCCTGCAGGTACTGCAGGATCCGGGGGTGATGCCGGAGTTGGTGGTTGACGGCGAACTTGGTCCCGGAGCGAGCCTCCAGCGCCCGCAGGGCCTTGTAGTCCGCGGCGCCGATGCAGACGGGCTTCTCGACGAGGACGGCGGGCACGCGGGCATCGGCCAGTCGCGTCATGAGCTCCACACGCAGGGTGGGAGGGGTGACCAGGTGCACCAGGTCCGGCTTCTCCCCGCGGAGCATCTCCTCGAGGTCGGTGTAGCGGGCGGCGATGCCATAGGTGTCGCCGAATTGGTTGAGGCGGTCCTGGTTGATGTCGCACAGGGCGACGATCTCGCCACGGTCCACGAGGCTGTAGGCCCTGGCGTGGCCATTGGCACGGGGGCCGCACCCCAGGAATGCGCTGCGGAAACCCATTGACTTCTCCCCTCGGCGGGCTTGGTGATCGCGACAAGCGAGGCTTCGTCAGGGGCATGGGGCGGACCTCCCGCGCGGAGACGGCCAGCGTCCGGTGCCCGGCGCTTGACCCGGACAGATGCCGCCACCACGCCAGAACAGGTCGCGGACGCCGGCTCGAAGATCCCCCGCTGCCTCAGGCGCTCCTGCCGACAGACCTACCCAGCTCTCCTGCGGGCAACTCCCGTGACAAGGCTGAGTGCCTCTGTCGCCCGGCACAGGGGTCTGTGCTGTCGCGGCATATTCGCGTGCCCCCGACGGGCACGGGAGGGTAGACATGCACCGTGGCGAATGGTGGTGGACAGCGCCCCGGTACTCTGTGCCTGTGCGGGCGCGCCTCCTGGCGTCTGGGAGTGAGCTTTGGAGCCGTCGCGGCCTTTCTCGGACGCGTCCATCCGACCTTCGAGCGGTCGCGGCGCGCGGGAGGGCTCGGCGCACGCTGTAGCCATGGTCCCTCGGCGGGAGCCCGGTCGATCTGGGGCGAGGCTCCGCCGACACCGTGGCCGCACCTGTGAACAGCGCACGGTGGGGACTGTCTCAGGGCGGGACAGGGCGCTCCCCGAGTGCCGCTGCCGGCTTCCCGGGTCGGCTTGCTTGGTCATGAAGCCCGCACCGGTGACAGAGGTCTGGTTGGCCCAACCCATCTCCGACTGTGGAACAAGGAGGTACCCCGTGCGCGCTGCCTGCGTTCTCCTGGTCTGCCTGTCCTGTGGCGTCCCCTGCCGTGTCGCGGCGAACATCGCTGACACCCCGGAGGGGGTGGTGCTGGATGGCGACACGTACCGCATCGTCTTTGACAAGACCAACGGCGCCATCTTGCGGATACGCCAGGATGGCGTCGACACGCCGCTGCTCCGAAG
>CAZXDD010000344.1:0-8383 GCA_964639415.1 uncultured Armatimonadia bacterium | reverse complement strand
GCCTCTGTGGGCCCGCCCTCCGCAACCGGGGGCACAGGGCCCGGGGGGCCATCCTCGTCTCCTGCGGCTGCCAAGTCGCACGCCGCTGCGGCCTGAGCCAGGCCGGCACGCAACGTGGCCACGACCTGCGGCAGCCCGGCGATGGAGCCCGCGAGCGCCGCCAGATCGCGGGCATTGGCCGTACCGGCGGTGGCACGGTTCACCAGGCGCTCGAGGTCACGCACTCCGCGCAGAGACGCCACGAGCGCGTCGGCCATCACGCCATCCCGCACCAGGGCCTCCACCGCATCCAGCCGGCGCCGAATGGCCGCCACATCCAAGAGCGGCTGCAGGAGCCACTGTTTCATCAGTCGCGAGCCCATCGGGGTCAGCGTCCGGTCCAGCAGTGCCAGGAGGCTACCCTCCTTGGACCCCTCGCGCAGTGTGCGCACCAGCTCCAGGTTCCGCCGAGTGGCGGCGTCGATCACCATGAACTCCGCGGTGGAGTAGGTGGTGATACCGGACAAGTGCGGCAGGGCGTCCTGGCGGTTGTGCCGCAGGTAGGCCAGGGCCTGGGCGGCCGCCGCCTGCCCCGCGGCCAGGTCCTCGCAGCCGAAGCCCCGCAGGGTCTCGACGCCGAAGAACTCCGCAAGCTGCCGGCCCGGAGAGCGGAACTCGAGGCCGTCCTCCACGGCGGGGGTGATGTGGGCGCCCCCCGCCCGTTCCGCCGCCCCGCGAATCGCCGGCTCCTCAGCCAACTCCGGGGGAACCACGATCTCCGCCGGCTGCAGGCGCGCGATCTCGTCCGCCACCAGCCCAAACCGCCCCTCAGCCGGACGGAGCAGCTCGTCCATGCTGCCGTTGCCGCTCTCCGACGATCGCCGGTGGGCGTCTATCTCCGTGACGAGGAACTCACCCGTCGAGATGTCCACCACCGCGATACCGGCGCGCTCGTCCCTGGCCGCCACCGAGAGCAGGAAGTTGTGGTCATCGCCGCCCAGCAGCTCATCTTCAAGCAATGTCCCCGGAGACACGACCCGTGTCACCTTGCGGTCCACGAGGCCCTTGGCCTCGCGCGGGTCCTCCACCTGCTCGCAAATCGCGGCCCGATAGCCCTTCTTCACGAGCTGAACCAGGTACCGATCCAGGGCGTGATGGGGCAGCCCGCACATGGCGATGCGACTATCGCCGTGGGCCTTGCGGCTGGTCAAAGTGAGCCCCAGCACCTCGGCTCCGATCTTGGCGTCCTCGTCGAACATCTCGTAGAAGTCGCCCATACGGAAAAGCAGCAGCACGTCGGGGTAATCCCGCTTGGCTGCGGCCCACTGTCGGTACATGGGTGTTAGCTGCGTGTCGGACTTCAAGGGTATCGACCTGCTAGAGATAGGGTCGGTGCGCGGAGCAAAGCGGGGCCCGGCAGCGGTCGTGTGTCACGGCGGCGGTCCCCCCGGAACCCCCATACGCCCAGAGGTAGGGCCGAAAAGCGGGTTCTACCGTGAAGATGCCATCCTGAGCGTCAATCTCGCGTAGCGAGATAGCGAAGGATCTCGCCATGTCCCAGGGGTTTCCTCGAGCCCCTCGCGGCAAGAGCGCCTCAGGCGTCCCTGGCCTGTGGCGGGCCGCATCACGTCGCCGCCGCCAGTTGCGGCCTCCCACTGACCGTCGCCTCCACCAGCACCTCGATGAGGACTTCCTCGCCCTCGGCGGAGAACGCGCGGCGCTCGTCGATACTGTGGCGCACCTTCTCCGATGCCGTGCCGGCGGCCAGGGCCCGGCTCCGGGCCAAGGAGGCCGCCTCGGCCTTAGCCGCCTCGACGGCATCCAGCAAGGTCTCGTGCTCGCGGCGGCCGGCGCGGGTGTAGACCACGAAGTTGGCGATATCGCCCGGACGCACCACCGCCCGCTCCCGCACCACCACTTCGCTGGCGATGGCGCCGATGGCGTTGGCCACCTCCGCATGTCGGGGGATCACCACCTCCGCCCCCAGCCGCCGCCCCACCTCCGGGAAGAACGGCTCCACCGGGGCCCCGATGGCGATGATCGGGCGCCCGTAGCTCAGCGTAACCTTCAGATGGCTCTTCGCGCCATCCGCGAAGGCCTCGCGCAACACGGAGGGCCAGCGGGCGGGCTCGGACCCGACGATGTCGGGCAGCTCGCGCTGCATGATCTCGCCGGCCAGACGGCGAACGACCAACTCCCGCACCTGCCGCACCATCTGCTCGGGCGTGGCGCCATAGAGCTCGGCAAACAGGCGCAGGCCCTGCGCGGAGGCGGCCACGTCCCACGCCCGGAACTCCCCGCTCACGTGCAGGATATCCGTAGGCGTCAGGCCCGAGCGCAGGAGGATGCCCAGCTCCTCGAGTCTCCTCGTCCGCAGGAGGCTGGGGGCCGGCGCGCCCACGCGCCCGGCCAGTTGGACCCGCGTGAGCGGACCGCCTTTGAGGGCGGCGACGATCGCCCGCTCGTGGGCGTCCAGCGGGGCGGAGTCGTCACCCACGGAGAGCACGAAGAACTCCAGAGCCGCGGCGCCGGAGCGGTCGAGGATAGTGGACGGGTCCAGGGCCATGAGCGTCTGAGCCGCCGCGGGGTGCCTGTGGCAAAGATAGCACAGCGGCACCACGCGCCCGGGCCCTACCAGCAGCCTGCGGTCCACGGTGAAATCCAGGTGGCTGTCGCCGCCCAGCCCCGTGGTGGAGATGTCGGCGGCCTCGACGCTGGTGAGCCAGCCCCCTACTCTGGCGCCTTCGGGGCTGATGCGGGCCAGACCGTCCTCGATCACGGCGGTGTCGGTGGTGGTGCCGCCCATGTCGAGGATGATGGCATTGTCGATGCCGGTGAGATGCTTGGCACCCGACACGCTGGCCGCCGGGCCCGACAGGATCGTCTCGATCGGGCGCTCCAGAGCCGTCCGGCAGTTCACCAGCGACCCGTCGCCCTTGACCACCGTAATGGTGGCGCAGATGCCGCGGCCTTCCAGGGAGCGGCGCACGGCCTCGATGAGCCGACGAACCACGGGCAGCAGTCGTGCATTGAGAATCGCCGTGTTCGCGCGGCTGATGAAGTTCAGGCGACTGGACAGCTCGTGGCCGCAGACCACCGGCAGCTCCGAGCGGGTGCGGATCACCTGCCGGATCGCCAGCTCGTGGGCGGGGCTTTTCACACTCGCATAGCCGGAGACGGCGAAAGCGTCCACTCCGGCGGCGAGCAGCTCGTCCACCACCGCCGCGATCTGCCCCTCATCCACCGGCTCTTGCTCCACCCCGGCGATGCTCAGACGGCCGCGGACGAACCGCGTCGGCCGCCAATCGATGTCCTCCTCCGAGGCCAGGCCCGAGGCCAGGATGATGGCTCCCGGCGTCCCCCCCTTGCCCTCGACGATCGAGTTGGTCGCCAGCGTCGTGGACAGGGCCACCAGTCCGATGTCCTGCGGCTCAGGGATCTGCAGAGCATCCAGGGCCTCATCGATGCCCAGCAGCAGGTCGTGGTGCGTGGTGAGCGCCTTGGCCTTGGACAGCACCTGCTGGGTGCGCAGGTCGTACAGCACACAATCGGTGTACGTGCCCCCCGCATCGATGCCCAGGCCGACCACCTGCAACCCCTCATCGGCCGCGTCCTGCTCCGGCGCGAAGGCGGCGCAGGTGGGCACGGGGCGAACGGTCTCCGCGCAGCCGCTGCGGGCCGGACAGGCCACCGCGGGCTCGGGCCCCGCAATGTCGGTGGCCGCAAAGATGCCGTCATCCCCGGTCAGAGTGCTCCGCTGCCCCGGCTCCAGGACGAACAGGCCTGGGTCCTCAAACTCACCCGCCAGCAGCCTGCGCAGAAGAGAGGTGTCGCCGGGCAGCGCCTCGTAGACCCAGCCGAACTCCTCCGCCATTTCCCTGGCATAGCCTGCGTACAACTCCCGGTTCCCGATCCCCGTATCGATGAAAGCCGCCCGGGTGTAGTTGCGCTTCCAACTGTCATAGAACTGGATGATCGCCTCGGCATTGTCCTCGCCGAAGCGCCGGCTGAAGTCCGCATATCGCGGGTCGCGGGCGATGCCCCCCGGCGAGCCGCCACCGTCCCGGGCGCCGCGCGAGAACAAGAGCTTCTTCTCGTACCAGCCGGGGGTGGTGTAGAAAGTCCCCGGATGCTGCTGGAACTGCCGGCGGTACTCGGCGCGGGAGCCCAGAAACAGCGTCATGCAGTCATGCACCCGGGGCAAGACCACCATGGTATCGCGGGCCACGAGGCCCGATGTCCCGCGTCCGCACAGGCCGTAGGCCACGACGATGGCGTCGTAGCCCTGACCCTCGGCGGCGTCGATGGCTTCCTGCACCCTTTCCCGCAGAACGTTGGGAGTGCTGTGCAGACCGGCGTCCAGGAAGTGCAGATGCACCTCAGAGGGCACTTTGCCGCTCAGCTCGGTCAGTTCCGGCTCGAACACACCGCAGGCGATGACCTTGATCTTCACAGTGGGGCTACCTCAGACGAGCGCATTGGCGACTGTACCGGCGGCAGCATCCCGCCCCGGCGGCGATCGAGGGACGGCGAAAGCGACTTTGCGCCGGTGGCGACGCCCCCTGCGGGCCCACCGTGTCAGCGGCCCAGCAGGGCGTCGATCTCGTGGCGCAGGGCCTCGGCGGCCTCCTCGTAGGGGACGGTGCGCAGAATCTCGCCGTGCCGGAAGAGAGCGACGCGCCCCTTGCCGCCCGCGGCGCCGATGTCGGCTTCCCTGGCTTCACCGGGCCCGTTCACCTCACAGCCCATCACGGCAACGACGATATCGTCCTCCACATCCTGCAGCATCTCGGCGACGCGCCGGACCAAAGCGGGCAAATCCACGCGACAGCGGCCACAGGTAGGACAGGATACCAGTTGCGGCCCACCGCGCAGCCCCAGACCGCGCAGTATCTGCTGCCCGACGCGGACCTCCTCCACCGGATCGTCCGTCAAGGACACGCGGATGGTATCACCGATGCCATCCGCGAGCAAGATCGCCAGACCGGCGGTGGACTTCACCACCCCGGACTCACCGAACCCGGCCTCGGTGATCCCCAGGTGCAGGGGCAGGTCTGTCTCGGCCGCGAACAGCCGATTGGCCTCCACGGTGCGCGCCACGTCCGATGACTTGATGGAGACAACGATGTCGGCCGGGCCCAGAGCCTGCACCCTCTTGACGCTGCGCAGCGCACTGACGCTGCAGGCCTCCGCGGTGGCCGCCCCGTAGCGCTCCAGGAGGTCCTTCTCCAGCGAGCCGGCGTTCACACCCACACGGATGGGGATCCCCGCCTCACCGGCGGCCTCCACCACGGCCCCCAGGCGGTCATCCGCGCCGATGTTTCCCGGGTTGATCCGCAGCTTGGCGGCTCCGCGCCTCGCGGCCTCCACCGCCAGGCGATAGTCGAAGTGGATGTCGGCCACCACGGGCAGGGGGCTCTCGGCACAGATGCGAGAGAAGCCCTCCAGAGCCCCGGCGGCGGGAATGGCCACGCGCACGATCTCCACACCGGCCATGGCACAGCAGAGTATCTGCTCCAGCACCGCCTCCGGCTCCGCCGTGTCGGCCTTCGTCATCGTCTGCACCGATACCGGCGCACCACCGCCCACAAGCACGCCGCCGACAGAGACCTGACGGCTCTGTCGGCGTGGCCAAGGCGGGCTCTGGCTTCTGGCATGGCGATCCGGCAGGCTAGTAGGTGCCATACTTGATGAGGTTCAGCACATCCTTAGCGGTCAGCAGGACGAAGAGATTGATGATGAGGAGGAACCCGGCCAGACGCACGTAGACCTCGAGCTTCTCGTTCACCCGACGGCCCAGCAAGCCCTCCAGACCCAGCAGGACTACGTGGAAACCATCGAAGGGCGGGATGGGGAA
This sequence comes from uncultured Armatimonadia bacterium, assembly GCA_964639415.1. GTDB lineage: Bacteria > Armatimonadota > Zipacnadia > Zipacnadales > JABUFB01 > CAYRFY01. The sequence goes on along the minus strand of CAZXDD010000344.1, from coordinate 2,547 downwards.
CATGTTGAGGACGGCCAGGTTGGCGCTGATAAGCCCGCAGAAGCTCAGGACCGCGGCCCAGCCGAGCTTGGCCGTCTCGGCCGTCATGGCCATGATCCCGATGGTCCCGGTGGGCTCCGCCTCGATGGTCCGGTTCAGCATCAGCTTGAACGAGTACACCACCGTGTAGACCGATGCCACCGACTGCTTGGCGCCCAGCACAAGGCCCTCCAGCACTCCCGTGCGCTGCAGCTCCGGCCCCAGCGTCACTCCCATGCGGCCCACGGTACCGTGAGGCTGCCCCAGTTTGCCCTGCTCCGACACCTTCTCCACCCGCGCCATCTCGGATTTCGGTACCAGCGAGAGACGCACCGTCTCGGTGCCCCGCAGGACCGTCAGGCTCAGATGCTTGCCCGGATTGCCGGCGATGTACTCATAGACCCCGGTCTGATCCAGCGGCTTGAAGGTAACGCCCAGGACGCGCTGGACGGTGCCGTCCAGATCTCGGCGCTCGATGCGCTCCGGGATCCGGGCGGCATCGGCTTCGGACAAGGGCTCGAGTGCGACGAAGGCCGTCTCGATGCTGGCGGCATTGCCGTCCAGTATCCAGATCTTGTCGCCCGTGGTGGCGCTGGCCTTCATCAGAGACAGGGCGTCCTCCAGGTCCGAGACGCGCCGGCTTCCTACCTGAAAGACCCTGGAATCGGGCTTGAGCCCGATCCTCTGGCCGAGGGAACCGCTGTTTACAGACTTAATCGTCGTCGAACGCCGGCTCTCGCCCACCGCAACCACTCGGTCGCCGGGCTCGACACCCGCCGCCGCCGCGGAGCCGTCCGCGAACACCTTGCGGATCACCACTTCATTGCTCCCCGGCACCTCCACGCCGGAAAACACGAACACCGCCCAGTAGACCAACACCGCCAGCACGATGTTCATGAACACTCCGGCGCACACCACAATCGCGCCCTGCCACCGCGGCTTGCTGTGGAACCCATCCGCCACGTCCGCCCCATCCCCGGGCTCCATGCCGGCGATGCGGACGAACCCACCGAAGGGGATGATACGCAGAGCGTAGTCCGTACCCCGCCATGCCCGCTTCCACAGTGCGGGCCCAAAGCCCATGGCGAACTCGTAGACCTTCATCCGGCAGGCCTTGGCGGCAAGGAAGTGCCCGGCCTCGTGGAAGAACAGACACAGGCCCAGAACCACGAGGATTGCCAGTCCGGAGTTCGCCCAGGAAATCACGGTCTCCATGCCTCTAGTCACCTGTCACCGTTGATGGTTCGTCCTGTGCCCCCGATACGGCGCGCTCGTTAGTCTACCAGCGCCCGTACACGCTCCCTGGCCCAACGATCTACGGCCAAGACGTCGTCCAGGCCCCTGAGCGCCACGGCCTCATGGGTCTCCAAAGTGCGTTCCACCGTCTCGGCGATCTGCGTGAAACGGATCTTGTTGTCTAGGAATAGTTCGACGGCCTGCTCGTTGGCAGAGTTCATTGCGGCCGGATAGCTGCCGCCCGCCTCGCCGGCCTCGAAGGCAAGGCGCAGCATGGGAAAGCGCTGGGTGTCGGGGCTCCCGAAGGTCAGCGCCCCTAGCTGGGCCAGGTCCAGCCGGGGGAAGTCGTTGGGCAGCCGCTCCGGATAGCTCAGCGCGTACTGGATGGCGAAGCGCATGTCGGGCAGGGTGAGCTGGGCCAGGATTGACCCGTCCACGAACTGGGCCATTGAGTGGATGATGGACTGGTGGTGCAACAGCACCGTGATCTGCGAGAAATCCAGGCCGAACAGCCACTTGAGCTCAAAGACCTCAAAGCCCTTGTTCGCCAGCGTGGCGCAGTCCACCGTGATCTTCGGACCCATTGTCCACGTGGGGTGAGACAGCGCCATTTCGGGGGTGACCCTGGCCAGTTGCTCCGCCGAATAGTCGCGGAACGCCCCACCGGAGGCGGTGAGCCAGACTTTGTCCAGATGCCGTGGGTCACGGCCGTCAAGGCACTGGAAGACCGCCGAGATCTCCGAATCGATGGGAATCAGGCGCGCCCCGAAGCGCTGGGCGGCCGTGGTGACCAGCGCTCCGGCCGCCACCAGTGGCTCCTTGTTGGCGATGGCCACATCGATCCCCGCCGAAAGGGCCGTGAGAATGGGCGCCAGCCCCTCCACACCGGAGGCCGCGGCGATCACCAGGTCCGGGCGCAACTCCTGCACCATCTCGCACAGCCCCGCCCGTCCGCCGTAGACTGAAGCTCCGCCGGCCTGCGCGCGCAGTGCCGTCGCCGCCTCCTTCGCCGCCATGCCCAGATGCCCCACGCCCCATGCGCGGGCCTGCTCGACTAGTGCCGGGACGCCGCCGCCCGCCGCCAGTCCCACCACCTCGAAACGTCCCGGGTGCCGACCCACAACCTCCAGCGTCTGGCGGCCGATGGACCCCGTCGAGCCCAGCACCAGGAGGCGTCTGGGTGCTCGCTGCTCCGGCCCGGTCCTCGCTGAGGCGGTGGGTGTGTTCATAGGCGGTTCGTTGGGGGAAGGATACCGCCCGTTTGCACGCAAAGTCAAGTAACCGCCTCAAGTC
>CAZXDD010000343.1:0-8443 GCA_964639415.1 uncultured Armatimonadia bacterium | reverse complement strand
ATGTCGATGCAGTCGGTGTCGGCCAGTTCCGCCGCGGCCCTGGTGTGCTCGGCGAACTGCTCGAGGTTGGGCATCACATCCGGGTAGACATAGCCTGCGCCCGAACAGCCCACGAAGAAGTAGTCGTTCTCCGTGGCCGTCTCGTAGAAGTATTCCAGCATGGCCGGGAACTGCGTGGCCATCAGGGGGTTTATGCCCCAGTTATTGGCCACCTGCCCCCGCTCTTTCTCAAACCAGCTCCCGTAGAAGAAGGGCATCGGGCCCTTCATCGTGTCTCCCTCGCTGGTCATGAAGCAGACGTAGAACTTGTCCGGGTCCAGCTTGCCACCGGCGAATCGCGACCGCGCCTGCTTGAGCGGTTCTTGCGCGGGGATGCCGCAGTGAAAGCTCCAGTTGTCGCCGAAGTGGAAGGAGTAGTGCCCGCTGTTGCTGACAAGGCTGCACCAGTAGTCCTCGGGCTCGCCGTAGCCGGTGATCTGAGCGGGGGCTTCAAGGGCCTCGACGATGCGCTCGTACATCGCGGCCTGCTCCGGGCTGCCGCCGACCCTGGAGGCGCCGTAGCTCTGCGTCTCGTCCGGGGGGCAGGCGAGGTTGAAGACAAAGCCCCGCTCCCGCACAGGCCAGTCGAAGCCGGCGAAGGGCCCGCAGCCGGCGAGGATGCCCTCCACCCGACCGTTCACCGCATGGGCGAAGCGGCGGTTGCAGCGGGGCATGAGCTCGCGCAGCGCCCAGTCATAGGCGTGAAGACTGTCGGCGAACCTGCCGCGCAGGTCCTCCCGGAGCTCCAGGCCGTACTGCGACAGCGGCACCGGAGGCGCGGCAGCGGGGCTTTGACCCTGCGCCGACACGAAGCGCACGCGCCGCCACAGCACACGCGCCTTCGGTCCGATCACGTGGAACTGGATGTGCGAGAACCGCTGCGGCCCGCTGATGCCGGCCAGCTCGGCCACATTCCAGCGCTGCACCCCCGGTTCGTGCTGCACCGGGAGGCAGAGGTCGTCCTCGCCCCCCGAGATCACCCCGTCGCCGTCGCGATCCCAGGTGAGCTTGATCTGCCATCCGGCCCCCGCGCCCCGCACGGAGGCGACCTCCACCTCCAGGAAGGGGTACTGCGAGATGTCGACGCTCAACGGCCCGTAGGAGGCGAAGCTCCAGTCCTCCCGCGGATTGCCTTCGACCATCCGCAGGCCCCGCCCGGGGACGATGGACAACCGGGGGTCGGCGGCGGGTCGGAGGTTCCGCAGGTCCACGTCGGTCGCGCCGGAGAAGTCCAGCCCCGGCCACGGTTCGGGGCCGGTGAAGCCCGGGCTGAGGCCCTCCAGCACCTCCGGCGCCACGGGAATGAGGTCTTCCACACCGGCCAGCGTGATGGCCACATACCGAGACCCATCCACATCAGGGTCGTACGCCACGAGGCCACCGGCATCCGGGGCGAAGCGCCGGAACACCTCGGGCAGACTGTCGAGGTACTCCACCTGCAGGCCGTTGCGCTCGCGGTAGATGTCCAGCCATTTGCGGTCCCAGGAGTTGCCGAAATCCAGGTACAAGAGGGGGCCGGAACGGTTTGCCAGGCCCTGCAGCGCCTCGAGGCTGCAGCGCTCTTCCCAGTTCAGGCCTCCGGCGTTGAAGACCACCGCGGGCCGACAGGCGGCGAGGGAGGTCAAGAGCACCAGCGGCAGCGTGGTCAGACAAAGGGGGTCGCGTGGGAGCATGGCGTGTCCTTTCGGGTGACGTGGCGGCGCGCACCGCATGCTTCGGGCACGGAGGCAGAGGGATTTCGGCGACCGAGCAGGAGGGACCTCGTGTCTGCGGTCGCGCTGCGCAAGGCACGTCGTCACCCGGGCCGGGGCAGGTCTCCGGTCCGTCTGCGCCCAATAGAGGCTTCATGACAATTCGAGCGGAGGAACCGGTCGGCTAAGCCAATTGGGTCGCCTGCGTGCCTCGGCGCCATGGCTCGAAACGCGCAGGATAAGTGTCGCTATGGCTTCACAGATGGCTCATCTCCGCAAAGAGGACGCGATGAACCATGGGACGTCAGCCGGCCGCGCATGTTCGAGGATGCGTAGGGACTCTGCCGACAGGCTCGGAGGTCCCCATGCGCATCTGGTCCGCACACCCCACCGGCCGGTTCGCCCCGGTGGCCGGCCTGTTCACGGCGATGCTGCTGGGAGGTCTTTTCATGCCATGCCATGCTCAAGAGCCCACCTGCCTGGTCCTGGCCGAGGGCTACGTCTCCGAGTACGCCTGGGCCAGGTACCAGGAGGCCCAGTTCCCGCTGCACCACCCGGGCTATGACTTCCTGATCCGCGGCCTCACACAGCATGCCGACAGGTTCACCCGCTGGCTCTCCGGTTGGAGGGTGCGCAGGGTCGACCTGGAGCGTCTGGAGGGGCCGCTGAACCTGGCCGGCGTGGATCTGGTGATTGTCGATGACGTGCGTCAATGTGTCTGCGACCCTCACGAGCAAACACTGGTGGAGTACGTCCGGGGCGGCGGAGGGCTTGTGTTCTACGCCGGGCGCTGGGGACTGGGGGGCTGCCCCAAGACGGAATACTCGGTGCCCGAGGAGGTCAGCAGTTACGAGAGCACGCCGCTGGGGGCCATCCTCCCGGTGGAGATCACCGCCACACCGGACCTGGAGATGCTCACCGGCGCTTCCGCGGAGGCCCAAAGGCCGGAGTTCCTCGACCCGGGACTGGGTGAGGGCATCGATACCGGCGGCTGGCTACTGTTGGGCCTCCACGCCTGCGCGCCGCGGGGCGAAGTGCTGGCCACCTTGGACCAAAGGCCCCTGATCTGTGAGGGTACCTGGGGCGAGGGCCGGTTGATCGTGTATACCGGCGACGACCTGGCCTGGGTGCGGGCGGGCAAGCAAAGCCATGTGAACCCCTACGCCGGGACATTGTGGCGCCGACTGGCCGCCCTGGCCAGCGGTGGCGAGGTGACCCGCATCACCGCCACACCCGACCTCGCGCCTGCGTGGGAGAGGACGGCGGCCTTCGCCCATCCCGAGCAGCCCATGAACTTCCAGTGGGGAGGGTACTTCGCGCACCGCGACGATTTGATGGACAGCCTCTGGGCCCGGGACCTGGTGACACACTCAGCCACCAGCTACTACGGCGCCCCGGAGCCTCTGGGCAAGGCGGGGATCGAGGGCTGGCTGTCCTCGGGCCCACCCCTGCGCGCCCCGGCGTCCCTCGAGGACCCGAAGACCTGGATGGTCGATGCCGCCGGCAGACCCATCGACAAGAGCCCGTGTTTCAGCAACCCGCAGGCGCTCGGGAACATGGCCCAGCGTATGGGTGAATGGGCGGCGGAGGCCGGCGATTCGGACTGGGTCACGTACGGACACATGGGGGACGAGACCGAGTACCCGCTGTGCTTCTGCGAGCACTGTCGGACCGCCTTCCGCGAGCAGACCGGGCACGAGCTGCCGGAGCTGAAGGATGACTTCTCCGACGAGTACCTGGACCGCTGGATCGAGTTCCAGATGTTCCGCAACCGTGCTATCGGGCAGATGTACCGCAGGGCGGCCCGGGCGGCACGAGCGGCCAATCCGCGGCTGCGGATGTTCGCCTCGCTCCCGATCACGGGTGGCATGTGCCACGGTGACGACCAGTACCATACCCAGTCGGGCTTCGATCTGCTCTGGGACCACACCTACCCCGGCACCATGGCCATCCGCGTGGGTCTCAATGCCCAGCTTCTCGAGGAGACCGCGCAACTGCAGGGGCGGCCCAGGGCGCCGATCCTGAACCTGCTTCAGGGCTTTGACTCCTACGACCGCGTGCCCAACATGCCCCCCGCCCCATACATGCGGGAGATGGTCTGGCAGGCGGTGGCGCATGGCATCGATTCGGTGGGCTGGTTCGTCTACAACGCGTTCTTCTGGAACCTGCCCGGTACCGAGGCCTGGGAGGAATGCGGGCGCCTGGCCCACGACCTCCTGGAACCCATGACGCCGACACTGTATGAGATGGAGAACTCGCCCCAGCCGGTGGGTCTGCTCTACAGCTACTCACAGGAGGCCGTGGACGGGCTCAGAGGGGCCACGTGGGGAGACGACGAGCCGTGGAAGGGCGTGATCCGCTGGTGGGCGCACCACGCCACCCAGGAGGCCTATGAGGTGCTCAAGTACGCCCACGTGCCCTGCGGGGTCGTGAGCGAGTACCGGCTGTACGAGGGACGCGATCTGCCCTACCGGGCTCTGGTGATCCCCTATGCCGAGCATCTGCACGCCAGGACACGGGAGGCGCTGGAGCGGTTCATCGCCGGGGGTGGCAAGGTGTACGTGGGCGCCAACTGCAGCCTCGAGCTGCCCGGCGCGGCGAAGCTCCCGGTGAGTTTCGACACCAAGTTCACCACATGGTGGCCCAAGGAGCGCCGTGATGAGTGGAACCAGCGCCGCGTGCGACAGTACCTGATCGGCCCGTTCCTGGAGAAGGCCCGCCGGCTGCGCGGCGTCCTGAGCGAATTCACCGCGCAGTCGCCGATCGCCATCGACGACCCGGAGGTGGTCTGGAGCCTACGGCAGGCCGGTGAGGCCACGTACCTGTTCTGCATCAACGACCACCAGATCAACCCCACCTCGCCGGAGCTGCGCCGGAAGCGCCAGGGCTACAACCACTTCATGCTCATGCCCATGGAGTTCCCGCCGGCGGAGGCCGAGCTCACCGTGCGCCAACCGGGCTACCTGTATCGCCTGCCCAATGCCCCCGGCGAGCCGATCCAACTCGAGGCGCAGGGGACGAAGCTCCCACTGAGCCTGGACGGCGGCGACGGGGCGGTCTTCCTGCTTCTCCCTCAGAGGATCACGGGCGTAAGGCTCCTGGCGGCGCCGAGCCGGACACCCACGGGGGTGCAGGTGGAGGCGCATGTGACCACGGAGGCGGGCGTGCTGCAGGGTGCGGTGCCGCTCCGGATCGAGCTGGAGGCCGGCGGCGTGCGCCAGACGGTCTATGCCACCACCCGAGACGGTGTGCTGGACTGGGAAGCCCCGTTCCTGAAGCAGTTCCCGGAGGGGGAGGTGACCGTCACGGTGACCGACCTGGCCTCGGGGATGATGGCAACGGCGACGACCCGCGCGGCCGGATGAAGACACGCCGGGGAGCGTCGGCACTCGGATCCGGGGGGCACAGAGACCGTCGGCCCTCCGGCCTGCGGCGCCAGGAAGAGCAGCGGCCCCGGAGCACGGGGTAACTTTGCCCTCGAGAAGGGAGACGACCCATGAACCCACGTACGATGCTCCTGTTCGCCGCTCTCGGTCTTCCGGCGGCCTGTCCCGCCCAGGAGCCCGCCGGGATCCCGCTGCGGCTGCAGCCCGCGGGACACAGCGCCGCCGTGCGCGACCTGGGAGAGGGGGAGTTCGAGGTCCGCACCGTCGGCGAGGACCCCTATGTCCTGTGCGACAAGATCGCCCCCGGGTACGACGCCTCGCAGTTGCGGGTGTTCGGCTTCGACTACATCTGCGCCGAGGGCCTGGACTTCTTCGAGGTGTTCTTCATCGCCCCGCGGTCAAGCTGGGTGCACGCCGTGGTGCCGGACATCGCCCCCGCCACGGAGTGGACCCACTTCTCCGCCAACGTCGCGGCCGTGGTCCCCGAGGAATGGGACGGCACGGTGGAGCAGTTCCGCATCGACTTCGGCAGCGGTGAGGGCAAGACGGTGCGCGTGCGCGACATCCGGCTGCGGCCGATGAACGCCACCGAGGTGCAGGCCGAGGCGCAGGCGCGTGCGGGAAGGGAGAGGGCCACGGCCGAGCTGAGGCGCAGGGTCGAGGCGGCACTGGTCTCCCCGGCCCGCATCGAGACCGCGGGGAACGTGCTGGCGGCCACCCATGCCCTGGGAGACACGCACATCGCCGTGGTGGGCAAGGACCTGGACCTGGCCAGCCAACTGCGGGAGCACGCCGATGCACTGAACCCTGCCGCCCACCTGCCGCCGCGGCTGGTGGTGGGCGAGGGGCCGGACCCGGGGAACCACACGGTGGTGCGTCTTCTCAACCGTCACCACATCTGTCAGGTGCAGTTCCTGGCCTACCCGCCCGAGGTGACCGGCGGCGTACGGGTCTGTTCCGGCGAGACCGACGGCGACCAGACCATCGTCACGGCGCCCCTTGCGGCCGGCTACGTGCGCGAGCTGCGCCTGTTCGACGGCAACGGGAACCGCACGGGGTCGCTGCGCATCGCCGATGACATCCCGGCGCCGTTTGCCATCGCCGTAGGCGACTTTGCCGACGAGGCGGGCGACGAGATCGCCGTGGCCCCGGGACAGGTGGCGGGTGAGGGCTTCCCGGTCCTGATCCTGTCCGGCGCCGGGCGTGAGTTGGCACGACTGGAGGCCAACCTGCCGGAGGCGGCGGATGGCGCGCTTTCGCTCTCGACGGCGGGGCCAAAGGGTGGGGTGGGAGGGCAGCTCATCCTGGCCTACGTAGCCGGCCGGCCGGACTACTACGTGCTGCATCCGCGGTCCGAGGAGGTGGAGACGGTGTCGGCCGGACTGGGCGCCGACTGTACCGGAGTGTACGCCGCGGCGGACGGACGCCATGTGGCCTCGATGACCGAGCCGCAGTTCTCTCACCTGGCCGTCGTCGGCGACGGAACCGGGGGGCGCATCAATGTGGGCGAGCGCGAGAACCTGTTCTGGGTCACCGCGGACGGCGCCTTCGATGTGGTGCCTGAGGGCAGGTATGTCAAGCGCTCGCGCTTTGCCCATATCCGTACGGATTTCGGCAGTCCTCAGGCCTCAACTCCGGACTTCGACAATACGGACCCGGAGTTCTGGGCCGGCGAGACCTACCGCGACGCCGCCCGCAGCCGTGTGGCGAACTACGAGACCGACCCGCCGGTGTGCTGGGAGCCCTGCTTCACCCATCGCTGGTTCGCCGGGCAGGCAAAGCTGTGGGCCGAGGCGCTGGACCCGGAGACCGGCCTGCCGGCCTACGTACTGGTGGACCGCGAGAACGAGACCGGCTACTACGGTGAGTTCGGCGAGACGAGGGCCTTCGTCTCGGGTACCTACGCCCCCCATGTGACGCCGATCGACTGTCTCTACACCTATCCACTGCGCACATTCCTGCGCGAGCTGGCGGTGAAGTTCCGCGGCAATCCGGAGCACTTCGTGGCCGTGGAGCCCAACCACGAGATGGAGATCAACGCCGAGAGCGAGACCTCCCACGGCGACTACAACCCCAACATGATCCGCGGTTTTTTGCGCTATCTTCTGGGCCTGTACGGAAGCCTGGAGGGGATCAACGCGGTGTTCGGCACGGACTTCAGTCCGGAGCGCTTCGACGCCCCAAGGGATCTGGGGCGCGGCAAGTGGGACGGGTACTCGGAGTCCAACCCCTATTACCTGGTCTGGATGCGGTATCTCAACTATGTGATCTACCGGGTGGTGGCGGGAACGTACCGGGAGGCGCTGCTGGCGGGCTTCCCGCCGGAGGCCATCAAGTGCCACCAGATTCCGGATCACTACGCGATCGCGAGCCTGGCGGCCTTCAGCAAGCCGGCGCGCCGCATCACCCCCATCGACTGGAACCTCAACGCCGGGGTGGGCTTTGGGTGCACCAAGTACGGGGTCTGGTACAACCAGGAGCACAACTGCGTCCAGGGGCCCCACAGTTCCGGCTTCGACGCGATGGTCATCGGCGAGTACCAGTCGCTGCACCCGGATGCGGACGTGGCCTATCAGCAGCTCGAGTACATGCGGACCCACGGGGTACAGTTCCTCCACAACATGAACTGGCCACAGGGGCACGACAGGGGCTATAACGCCTCGCTGGCCGCCGCTCTGACGCGCCTTGCCGAGGAGGATCGCCCGCGACCGGCCCTCACCGGCGGCACGGGGCAGGTTCGTGCCGCCGGGGGCTACGACATCGTGGCCGTCGGCACCGGTCCGGAGCGCACCGGCCTGCTCAAGAGCATCACGGCAGAGGGCGATTGGGAGGGCTCCGTCTACGTGGTGCCCTTCCACTCCCACGTGGCCATCGCACCCCTGGTGGAGAGACAGGCGCTGGACCTGTCCCGCGACCCCATGGTACTGGGCCCCTTCGCGGCCATCGACGCGGGGAACCTGGTCGAAGTCTCCTGCCTGGCCCGGGGCGATGACCTGATGCTCCGCGTGCTGCATCACGGCATCGAGATGGAGAGCCTGCGGCTGACGGCGCCTGTGGGGGAGCAGTGGCGCCACGTGCGGCTGCTGGTACGGGTGCAGATCGATACCGATGATCTCACACTGGAGCTGGCGTCGCGTGGGGGAACGTCCCTGCGGGAGCTGGTGGCGGTGAGACACAGCGAGCAGACGACGAAGCTGAAGAAGGGGGAGTTTTCGGGTCGACGGCACCGGGGTGGCGTGAGCTTCGACGTGCTGGGAGACTGAGCGGGCGCGCGCGACCGCAGAGGGCCAGGTTGGACGCCGGCTACCCGGTGCCCGTGAGTCGCCG
>CAZXDD010000342.1:0-8448 GCA_964639415.1 uncultured Armatimonadia bacterium | reverse complement strand
GGTTGCCCAGGAGATCGAACTGGGAGGTCCACTCGTTGAAGAGCGGGTCCACGAGCTTGGTGACATTGCCGCGGAAGTCGTACTGGTAGTACGTGGCTTGCCCGTCGGCGTTCAGGACGATGGTGCGCCGGCCCAGGCCGTCATACGCCACCTCGGTGCCATTGCCCAGAGGGTCCGTGGTCTTGGTGACGCGGTCGCCGCCGCATCGCGGCAAGCACCGGAAGGTCTACCGCTTTCCGGCGGGGAAGGTAGCTTCACCAGGCCAGCACGGGGACGGCCGCGAGGGCTCCTCGTGAGGCCTTATTCGGGAGGACTGACAATGGCAATACCGCGCATCGGGGTCGTCGGCATCGGCACCTTCGGCATCAACCATCTGCGCTGCTTCCGGCAGCTCGGCTACATCGGGGTGGCCGAACTTGTCGCCGCCTCCGATCTTAACGAAAGCCTTCTGGAGGAGCGGGGCAAGGAGTTCGACTTCACCCCGTACACCGACTACAGGGAGATGCTGGCTAAGGAGGACCTCGACGGCATCACGGTGGTCACCCCCGACCCGTTCCACAAGGACATTGTCCTGGCGGCGGCGGAAGCGGGCGTCAATGTGCTGTGCGAAAAGCCCCTGGACGTCACCGTCGACGGCTGCCAGGAGATGATCGATGCCGCCGAGAAGGCCGGCATCCTGCTGATGGTGGACTTCCACAAGCGGTACGATGAGTACCACATCGCCATGAAGCAGAAGCTCGAGGCCGGCGATCTGGGCAAGATTCAGTACGGCTATGCCCACATGGAAGACCGCATCGAGGTGCCCAAGGACTGGTTCCCCGGCTGGGCCAAGAACTCGTCCCCGGCCTGGTTCCTGGGCATCCACTTCTACGACCTGACCCGCTTCTTGCTGGAGGCCAATGCCGTGGAGGTCTGGGCCACCGGCTGCAAGGGGCGCTTGAGCAGCTTCGGGGTGGATACCTGGGACAGCATCTCGGCCAAGGTACTGTTCGATACCGGCGCTTCGGTGTGCTACGACACCTCCTGGATCATCCCCTACGAGTTTGAGGCCGTCGTCAACCAGGGCATTCGGCTGGTGGGCACCCACGGCCTTTTGGAGTGCGACTCCCAGGACCGCGGGACCATCACCTGCATCGCCGACGACGCGCCGGGCGTGGTGAGCGGCAAGACCTCCCGCGTGGGGATGGAGACGCACAACAAGAGCTTCCTGCGCCAGAGGATCGACAAGAAGGGCCGGGAGATCTGGGAAGGGTACGGGATGGATTCGATTGCCGACTTCGCCTATAACCTGGGCGTGTTGGCCGACGGCGGGTCCATTGCCGACCTGGGTCCCTATCCCGGCGGGCAGGACGGTGTGGAGGCCACGAAGATCGCCGCCGGCGTGCACGAGAGCATCGAGAAGGGCACGGCGGTGAAGCTGTAGGAGCGTAGGCTGCTGCCGTCGCCGTGCTCACATCTCCCCCCGCGGGAGGTGAACGGCACGGCCGGACGCGCTTGCAGGTTGACATTCCGGGGCGACTTGGCTTAGATTCTTTCGGATTATCTGTGTTCTCCGCACAGCGCGTCCGGGGCTACACCCACGTGGTCGTGCCGGCGGGGAAGCGGCGTCTCCCTCCAGGCGGCGCCGACCGGCCCGGGTACAGAGGGGCAGTCCTTACATGGCCCCCGTTCGCGCATCGCTCCACCGTCGCACGCGGGAAAGCTCGTCTGCGTGCGGCCCTTTGCATGCAAAGACATGACAGGCCTGGGAGGAAGAAGCATGACACGCACGCTTGCCGCAGTCTTCGTCATGGGGGCGCTACTGTCGCTGCCTTTGACGAGCTTCGCACTGCCGTCGCTGAACGACACAAGCTATAGCGCGTACTGCAAGGGGCCGTGCGACACGTGCGTGACCGGGGAGCGGGCCGCCAAGTCCGTGACGATGTGGGTCACCAGCCCCACCGTCACCGAGCGGTGGCCTCAGAACCCGTGGCTGACTGTTCGCGTCAATGGGCGCGATACGGCGCTGGGCAAGGAGGCCGTCGTGTTGGATGGGCAGCTCATGCTTCCCGTCATGGCGGCCGAAGAGTTCGGCCTGACGGCCACTCGCAGCGGCCTCAATCACCGCTTCCTGCAGCTTTCCGGCGGCAGGTACCCGGTGAAACTGACCATCGGGACTCGCCAGGCGGAGGTGGGCTACGCGCTGCGCAGCCTGCCGGTAGCGCCCAAGTGGCACAACGGCAAGGTCTATATGCCGTTCGAGACGATTGCCGGGTATCTGGACTGGACGCTGTCCTTCGATGGATCCAGCGGGGTGCTGGCGGTGCAGACGAGGGGTTCCGATCTGACCTCTTACATGAATGCCGCCACCTGGGCTCAGGCCCGCGGGCTGTATGACGAGGCCGTGGAACAGTGGCAGAAGGCCATCGCTCTGGAGGACGATGACTGGTATCTGTACCAGCGGCTGGGAGACGCGCTGGCCGGCGCCGGGCGCATTGACGAGGCGCTCGCGGCCTACGACCAGGCCCTGTCCCTGGCACCGCTGACCGCCCCCGCCCTGCGCACCCAGGCCGCGCGGTACCAGAACGCCGGCGACCCGGCCAAGGCCATTGAGGCCTACCGCAAGGCTCTGGCCATCGACCCCAACTACATCGAGTCCCGCATCGAGCTGGGACAGGCTCTGATCAACTCCGGCGATCTCGCAGGTGCCGAGCAGGAGGCGCGCCGAGCCATCGCTCTGGCCCCCGACAACCCCTTCGCCCACAACGTACTGGGCTATGCACTGCGCAAGCAGGGCAAGGACGACGACGCGGCGCTGTCTTACCTCAAGGCCATCGAGCTGGCGCCCAACTACGCGCTGGCCTACAACAATCTGGGCGTTGCGCTGCTGTCGCTGGGCAGGTCCGGCGACGCGGAGAGCATGCTCTCGCGGGCGGTTGCACTGGCTCCCTCGCGCTCTGACTTCCAGGCCAACCTCGGCCGAGCCCTGCTGGACAACGGCAAGCTGAACCCCGCCATCGACGCCTGGGTAGCCGCCGTCAAGCTCGCCCCGGACGTCACGGAGTACCGGGCGGGCCTGGCCGCCGTGCTGCTCAAGCACGGCAGCGTCGAGGGCGCCCTGCGCGAGAGCAATGCGGCGCTGGCCAACTACGACGCGAACCTGGCGAACCTCAATACGCTCCAGGCCCGTGGGGCCGCCGGGAATGAAGCCATGCAGTCTGAGGCCCTCTCGCTTCTGGATGCCGCGCGCCTGCGCGCCACCTGCGTCAAGGCCTGGGCACTGCTGGAGAAGGGCCGGGCCGCCGAGGCGCGGCGCGTAGCCGACGACGCCCTGGCGCTGGATGGCAAGGATATCGCGGCTCAGGCGGTCATGGCCGCCGTGCTGGTTGAAACGCTGGATGCCGATGCCGCCGCGGCCGCCGTGGCGGGCCCCGTAGGCGTGACGCCGCCCAACGAGCTGTATGCCGCCATCGCCGCCGCCGCCTATGCCCTGGCCGGACAGACGGAGGGCGCGGAGGAGCAGCTCGCCGTCGCCGCCCCGCTCCTGGAGGCCGGAGCCAGTCGCTGGACCTGGTACTTCCTGGGCCGGGCGTACGCCGCCCTGGGTCAGTCGGCCGAGGCGGTGGAGATGTTCTCCAAGCCGCAGCCCGACCGCTACGACACCAACCGCCGTGCCCAGATCGCCGATTTCATCGCCCGACACCGCAATGACCCCAAGGGCCTCCGCGCGGTGTCGGTGGCCTCTATTGCCCCTCAGGACGACCCGGCTCCCGTTGTCGCTCAGGCGGCGCCCGCAATCGTCCCGACGGCCGAGGCCGCTGTGGCCACCGGGGCTCGCCGGGCACTGGGTGACGTGGAAGTCACCGCCACGCCCTCAGGCACCGGGCGCGCCGCCCTCAAGCTGGTGAACAACTCCGATACGGGTCTGACGGTCGTCATCGAGCACCGGGGCACCAAGCAGCTCTGGGGCCTGCCCGCCGGGCAGACCACCGAGACTCGGGAGCTGGAGCCCGGAGACTACAGCTACACCGTCCGCGGACCGCAGAGCCTGAAGGTCTCCGGCACCAGGCAGTTCGAGACTGGAAACCTCTACGTGATGACCTTCGCCGCGCCGCAGTAGCCGGCCCTGTCCACTCGTCTCGGTCCCACCAGGCCGGCGCCATCCACGCGCCGGCCTGTTCCGTATCCGGAATCACATCACCAGAGCGCAGGGAGCCCACGTACCATGCAGCCGAACAAGAAGCGACTGGCCAAGATCTGCCGGGATCGACAGGACCAGGCTGAAGCCGCCGCGCGCGCCATTGGTCGGTTTCGCGAGCTTCCGCTCCTGGAGACCCAGTCCGCGACGCTCCTGCGCGAGGCCCTCACCGCAGGCGGCCTCTCCATCGAGCGCGAGTTTCCCCAGATGCCGACGGCGTTCGTGGCCTCATGCGGGTCGGGTAGTCCGGTGATCGGACTATTGGCCGAGTACGATGCCCTCCCCGACTGCGGGCCCGGGGGCAAGGGCCCCGGGCACGGCTGTGGCCACAACCTGCTGGGAACGGCGGGCACCTACGCGGCCATCGCGGTGGCGCAACTCCTGGCGGAGGCCGGCCTACCGGGGACGATCAAGCTCTTCGGCACGCCGGCGGAGGAGACCCTGGTGGGCAAGGTCTACATGGCGAGGGACGGCGCCTTCGACGGGCTGGATGCCTGCCTGGCATGGCACCCCGGAGCAGCGAGCCGTGTGGACGTCGGGGGCGGCACCGCCATGGATTCGCTGACATATGAGTTCTTCGGCAGGACCGCTCACGCCGCCGGCAACCCCCACGAAGGGCGCAGCGCGTTGGATGCGGTGGAGATCATGAACGTCGCCGTGAACTTCCTGCGCGAGCACGTTCCGTCCAATGTGCGCATGCACTACGCCATCATGGACGGCGGCAAGGCACCCAATGTCGTGCCGCCCTACGCCCGGAGCTGGTACTTCATCCGCGGCAGGGACCGCGAGCAGGTGGCGGCGGTCAGCGAGCGGGTGGACAAGTGCGCCAGGGCGGCGGCCCTTGCCACCGAGACGAAGATGAAGCGCACGATACTGGCGGCCTGCTACAACCGGCTGGGCAATGACGCCATCGCCGGGGTCCTCGATGCGAACCTGCGACTCGTGGGCGCCCCGCAGTTCGACGACTCCGACCGTGAGGCGGCCAAAGCCCTGGGCGCTTCCGGCGATCTGGACGACAAGATCGGTGACATCAAGACCGAACAGGGCTCGGGTTCCAGCGACGAAGGCAATGTGAGCTGGATCACCCCTCTGGGAGTGCTCAACGTCGCCTGCAGTAGCAGGGGCACCCCGGGGCACCACTACCTCGTCCACGAGGAGTCCCTGGCCCCGGCGGCGATGAAGGGGCTGAGGGTGGCGGTACAGACGCTGGCCTTCAGCGCCTGGGACTTGCTGACAGACCCCGCAGTGCTGAAAGAGGCTAAGGAGGAGTTCGCCCGGAAGACGGAGGGCCGCCCCTACGACCCGGTGATCCCGGCCCGACAACGGCCGCCGCTACAGGACCGCATCCCGCCCAGGTAGGCCGAGACGCGCGTGGTGGACCCCATACGCCCAACGGTGCGTCTGCAGCGCGCCGGACCTGTGGCCCCCATCCATTGGGCCACAGGATTGGCCGGCACCGGAGTCTTCTTGGGCGCCCCCCCGCAGGCGTCGCCGGGAGACTGCCCCCGCAGGCCTCCGCCCGGCCGAACCGGTTCCCGCCATGGCGGGGGGCGCGCCCCGCAACGCCCTCGGCCGCGCCCCTACGGCGCCGATGGCCGCCAGTGTGCCACGTCCTCCACCACGCGGAACTTGGCCCCCTCCCCCACGGCTTCGTAGGCTCTCTTTGTCCACTCGAAGGCCGGTGGCAATGTGCCCACAAAGGTCACCGGGCGCGGGAACACGAGCGCGAGATTCTGGGCGATGTCGCCGATGCGCAGCACCCCCAGGAGCTCCGGGGCATCGGAGCTCTCGTGGGTCTCCGGTGGGTCCTGCAGGATCACCTCGGCCAGGCTCTCGTCCAGGATCGCCGCATAGATGGCCAGGGCGGCAGTATTACCGCGCCCGAACACCGACAGCGGCCCGGTGGTACGCAGGGCACGCAGGATCTGCGCCGCCTGCAGCAGGTCGAAGACCTGGCGCTCGGGCAGTGTGTGGCCCAGCAGCGGCAGAGCCCTCCTCAGCGTCCACAAGTACCCCGGCCCCACCGAGGTGGCCGCCGTATTGCGCACCTCAACACCCGCGGTGGTGATGCCGTAGGCGACCGCCGGGCGCGAGGCGCCTCCGCCCCCGAAGCCCGACTTGGCATCGGGCTGCAGGGCATAGAGCACCGTGGGCGCAGTGGGCTCGCCCCCCGCGGCCGCGGCGGTCCTCACCCGCAGACGCAGCCCGTCCTCGGTGTCGAACACATGGGTGCCGAAGATCGTGCCCTTGCCATCGGCACTCTTCGAGGTCCCATCGGCGCGGTACTCCACCGGGCCGGGGGCAGGCCGTGCCGGGATATGCTTGAAGGTCGTCTGCCGAAGAGCCTCTATCTTGTGCACTCGCTCGGCAACCCAGGCCTCCGGCCCCGGAGGCTGCGGCGGCCGCCTGACCAGAAGCCTGTCGATCTGCTGCATCCTGTCATCGGCGGGCAGATTGCCCCCGAACACCAGCAGGTTCTCCTCGGGCTCCACGAAGTCGGTGACATCGTCCTCCACCGCCGTCTTCACGCCCTTGAGATGCATTTCGAACCACGAGAAGATGGCCTGCCGAAGCTTGGGGGTGTAGCCGTGGGGGGTGAGGTCCTCGACGAGCTTCACGTTCTCGGCGGCACCGAGGGCAACATACTGATGGTGGATACGGTGCACGGCGTCGCGGAAGCCGTACGGGCGCCACAGCACATCCTCGGTGCCGGCGGCCACGAGCAGCGGCCTGGGAGCGATGAGGGCGCCGATGTCCGGGGTGCAGAAGCGGTGGTAGTTGATCCAGAAGGCGCAGTCGCAGTGGCCGTCGGTGGCGCGATCCACCACGATATGCTCGATGGTGCCTGTCTGGCAGACGGGAACGATGCACTTGACCCGCTCATCGGCGGCGCCGAGGCACCAGGAGATCACGCCGCCGCCGCTGAGGCCGGTAACGCCGAGACGGTTGGGGTCCACGTCGGGTCGGCTCTGCAGGTAGTCCAGGGCACGCATGGCGTTCCACACTTCGGTCCCCGCCGGGGTATAGCCCCGGCTGTACCAGTCCCAGCGCCCGGCGCTGTAGGTGCCGTGATGAATGCCCTGGCACTCGCCGAGCTGGATGGGATCCAGCACCAGGGCGATGTAGCCGTGCTGACCGAACCACCGCGGATTGGCCTGATAGGGCGGGTTGACCTTGCCCCTGGTGTGGCCACAGAGGTACAGGACGGCGGGCAGGGGCTCCGTCATCACAGCCGGCCGGTAGATGTTGCCGGCCACGTACGCACCGGGAACGCTCTGGTAGTGGAGCTTCTCCACCACATAGTCCCCGCGCTCCAGCCTGCCGGTGATGGTGGCATGCATCTCCGTGCGTTCGGGCAGAGGCGAGAGCCCCAGCGCCTCAAGCCACTGTTCGCGCCGGGCAAGAAGGGAGGCCTCCCACTCCGAGGGTGAGTACGGTACGGCAAGAGATCGGCTGGAGAGCGAGCGGGCCTGGGTGCAGAGCTGGTCGTAGAGCATGGCATGTCACCCCTTGTGATCGACCGGGAGAACGACGAGACGAACGTCTCACCACGGAGAACGGCAAGGCTGGACAATGGCGAGAGAACGGTGCAGACGGCACAGAGGAACGTCTCACCACGGAGACACGGAGAACACGGAGTTCCACGGAGAACGGCAAGGCAGGCGAACGCCAGGGGAGCAACAGCAGATCGACCGGCAGAAGTTCGTCCACGCACTCGCACCTCACTGCACGACGCGGGTGATGCCGTCCTTGAGAACAGGCACATTGAAGTTGATCAGCAGCCCAACGGGCTTCCCCGAGAGCCGGAGGTAGGTCAGCAACTGAGCGCGGTGCAACTCGGCTACCTCCGTCACCGCCTTCAGCTCGACGATGACGCGTTCGTCCACCAGCAGGTCAAGCTTGCAGGCGCTCCCGACTGCCGACCCCTTGTACATGATGTCGAGGGCTTGCTGCCGGGAGAAGGGTATGCCTCGCAGACGCAACTCGTGACACATGCATTCCTCGTACGCGCTCTCCAATAGCCCCGGACCCAGGCTTCTGTGAACCTCGATGGCGGCACCGATGATCCGTTCGGTCAACTCTCCCTCCACCAGCTCGGACCCCTTCGCAGGCATGGCTCCCCTCCCACAGCCAATGCTCGTGTCCGCACACGGCAGCGCGACCGTTCCGTATTTCCGGCCCGTTGTCCTCCTGCCTCTGCCGCCGCCTCGGCCGTCTCCGGGGTAGATCGGAAGAGCGTCGTGTAGGGAAAGAGTGTAGGATAGGGTGTA
>CAZXDD010000341.1:0-8464 GCA_964639415.1 uncultured Armatimonadia bacterium | reverse complement strand
TGGAATCTCGTGACTGGAGTTCAGACGTGTGCTCTTCCGATCTGGCGGCCTGACCGGAGGCGCGTCGGTCGTGGTGGCCACCGGCGGCGGGGGCGGCGGTGGGATCACGGCGCTGAGCCGGCTGGCGACGGCCGCCGACATCACCGTGGCCGGTACCGGGGGCGTCTCCGGCACCATCAGCTCCGGCGGCTCGCCGGCGGCGGTGACCCAGGTGAGCCTGCAGTCCGTGTCGGCGGGTTCCAGCGCCCAGGTCCGCTCCGAGCAGACCGTGGCTCCCAACGCCTCGGGCCAGTACGGCTTCGCCAATGTCCCCGCGGGCCGCTACCGGGTGACGGCCACCGGCGGCGTCACCAGCAGCAGCGAGCACCAGGTTGCTCCCGGAGCGATCGCCGACGGGTCACAGGTCATTACGCCGTCTCCCACGGGCACCACTCCCGGCGAGGCCCTGGCCTATCTCAACAACATCCGGCGCACGGCGGGGGTCGCCCCGGTGGTCCTCGATGCGGGGCTGCAGGACAGCGTCAACAACCATGCCCACTATCTGATCCTCAACATGCCCCTGAGCCACAGCCCCCACACGGAGCTGCCCGGCAGCCCCGGCTACACGACGGACGGTCTGGCGGCGGCCGAAAACAGCAACATCGCCATCGTATGGGGCGGTACACGCACCGTCCTGGAGCAGACGGCCAGCCTCGTGAACGTCCCCTTCCACCGCGTCGGCCACCTCAGCCCCAACTGGCAGGGAACCGCCATCGGCTACGAGAGCGACGACACACTCAAGCGCTCCGCGACGGTCATCGACGTGGGGCGCAACATGAGGAATACCTGGCGCCGCGGAGACGAGCCCGTGCTCTATCCCGCGCCGAACCAGGTGCTGGTTCCCACCACCTACGCCGGCTTCGAGAGCCCCGATCCGCTCAACGGTGTGGTGGATTCCAGCGTCGGCTTTCCGATCACCTGCCAGTTCCCTACCGGGTCGGACGTGAGGAACGCCTCGCTGTTCATCACGCCGCTGGAGGGGCTTCCGCTCCCCACGTACATCACTACCCCCGAGTTCCCGGCCATCGAGGAGCCGGCCGTCTCCTACGCCAACTTCTACACCATCGTGGCCCTGCCCCAGGACCCGCTGGCGGTGAACACCACCTATCAGGTGCGCATCAACGCGACGTACGAGGGCGCCGCCTTCAGCCGGACCTACTACTTCAGCACGGCCGCCACCGCGGACACCGCGGCGGCGAAGGCAGGCACTCAGAGGTTCGAGTAGCGGCGGCCATGCTCGCTGGCCCGGCTTGTCTCCGGGGCGTGCGAGACGGCACCAGGGAGCCCAGCTTCGTCCCCGGACAGACCAGATGATCTCCGACGCCCCGGCACCCTCGCCGGGGCGTCGCGATTCTGGCAGGTCGCGGGGCGAAATGCGGGGAATAGGGGCTGAGCCTGTCTGTCTGCCTGGAGGAGCCTGTGAGCCTGACGCGTCGAATCATCCCCCATCCCGTTTCCGTCGACCGGCAAAGCGCCCTCGTGCGTGAGGAGCCGCGGGAGACCCCCGTGCGGGCCGCTACCGATGTGCTGGTGGTCGGAGGCGGCCCCGCCGGCGTGGGAGCCGCCCTGGCGGCGGCGAGCGAGGGTGCCCGCACCATGCTCGTCGAGCGCCACGGCATGTTGGGCGGCATGTGGACCGCAGGCCTGGTGAACCCCTTCTTCGAGGCTAATCGCGGTGGCTGGCTTGTGCCCCGGCTCATCTCGGCGCTAGAGCAGGAGGGGGCCTGGACGCCCTGGAGGTACGCCTTCACCTTCGAGGCCGAGGCGATGCGGCGAGTGCTGGAGCGGCTCTTTCGCGATGCGGGGGTGGAGTTTCTGTACCACACCCTCTGCGTCGAGACCCTCGTCGAGGACGGCTGCGTCCGTGGTGTGATCATCGAGAGCAAAGCCGGTCGCGAGGCGGTACTGGCCGATGTGGTCATCGACTGTACCGGCGATGGCGACGCGGCCGCCCGGGGGGGCGCGCCCTTCGAGCTGGGGCGCGATCGGGACGGCCTGATGCAGCCGATGACCCTGATGTTCGAGCTTGAGGGTACCGGGCAGTTCGGCCACGAGAGCGCCCCCGAGCTGTTCGACCGGATGGCGGAGGCGCTGGCCGCAAGTGGACTGGACTACGAGCTACCCTTCGGGCGGGTGGGGTACGTTCCGTGGGTCATCGCCCTGCCGCGCCCGGGGGCCGCTGCCGTGCAGCTCACGCATGTCTATCGGCTCAATGCCCTGAAGCCGGAGGACGTCACCCGGGGGACGGTCGAGGCCCGGCGACAGATAGCGGAGGCCTTCGAGATCCTCCGCCGCATCCCGGGCCTCGAAGGCATCCGCCTGGCCCAGAGCGCGGCGCACATCGGCGTCCGCGAGTCGCGGCGCGTCCTGGGGCACTATCAGCTCTGTCTCGACGACCTGGCACGGGGGGCGCGGTTCGAGGATGCCGTGGCCACCTGCGGCTTCGGGGTGGACATCCACGAGCCGGCACCGGGCGCCGGAGTACCCTCGGGCCATGGGGCGGCGATGCAGCCGTATGAGATCCCGTACCGCTGCCTGGTCCCGCGGGATGTGACGGGTCTGCTGGTGGCCGGACGGTGCATCTCGGGCACTCACGAGGCCCACGCGTCGTACCGTGTGACGGGCACCTGCATGGCCACGGGGCAGGCCGCGGGCCTTGCGGCCGCGCGCGCCGTGGCCGCGGGCACGAGCCCGGACAGGGTCTCGGGCAGCGCGCTGAGACAGGCGCTTGCCCAGCGCGGGGTCCAGTTCCTGGAGGGGTAGGGGAGAGGCGGGGCGCCCCGTACGCCGAACCGCACACGCCGGCCATCCCCGCGGTCGCTGCGTTCCCTCGCGAGCGAGTTGGTCGTTCCCTCTGCCCGATAGCGTGGTCGGGTGCCATCCGGCGCCGAGTTGTCATCAGAAGCTGGTGAGCGAATGAGCCTATCTGCATACGTCGCCGAACTCGAGGCCAAGCCGGACCTGGGGGAGATTGAGCTCTACGGCCCCCTCGACGCCGAGATCATGCGTGGGGTGCTGGGGTACCCCAAGGGCAGGGTACGCACCCACCAGCGAAGAGAGGATGGGATCCCGGACCTCACCTTGTACAGCGATCAGGATGAGGCGTGGGTGGTCTGTGAGGTCAAGGGGGATGACGACGAGATCCGGCGGGAGGACAGACGCAGGCGACTGTGGGAGGAGCAGGCACGGCGCTACATCGAGCCCGAGACGCTGTATGTGTGTCTGATCGGGCCGCGGACGCTGTATGTGTGCGATCTCGCCGGCAAGGTTCTGGAGGGCGTGCACATCGAGGAGTTGGGCCTCGCGGATGCTCTGGGCGGCGACGCGCGGCCGCTGTCGGACGATGCGCTGGGCCATGCTCTCGCGTATCACTTACGAGGAGGCCTGCAGTCAGCGCAAGTATGAGACCTTCCGTTCCGGGCACGCGGCGCCGGCACGCCTGCCGGTAGACGAGTAGAACCTGCGGCGCTTCGAGACGGTGGTACGCTACGCCCTGTCCCAACTGGAGCCGGTGCTGCGCATGGCCTGGGCGGACCTGCAGACGGTGTATGCCGAGTACCGGGAGAAGGCGGAACCCATTGAGGAGCGCATCGCCGACGCCGGCGACGACCACAAGGCCAAGGCAGACGCGATCCACGAGCTGCATGAGGTCACACTACCGGTACGCGACATCGTCAGCATCATCCAGGACGATTGGCTCGCCTTCCTACACAGTCAGGCGTATGCCGGTACCGTCGGCGAGAAGCACTTCCTGGGCATCTACATCACCGACACCGCCTACATCATCCTCTCCCGCCTCCTGTTTGTGCGCATCTGCGAGGACCTGGGGATGGTCTCGCCCAAGGTGTCCCACCGTGGCGTGGCCATCTGGCACGAGTTCATGGGCAATATGCCCGCCGTCTACCGCGATCTCATCGACGCCGCCTTCAAGTCCACCCGTCAGGTGTACTCCGGGCTGTTTGAGCGCACGGTTTTCGACTGGTGGGCCCATACGAACGGGGCCCTCTCGGCCGCCCTGGAGCGCATCTTGTACCGTCTGAGTGCCTTCGAGTTCTCGGGCCTGGGCAGGGACGTGCTGGGCGACGTCTACCAGAGCTTCCTGCCTGCCGAGAAGCGCAAGCAGCTCGGGGAGTTCTACACCGATATCGAGGTCGTGGACTACATCCTGTGGCGTACGGGGATCACCACGGACCCGCACCTGGCGGAGAAACGGGTACTGGACCCGGCGTGCGGCTCGTTCACCTTCGGTGTGCGGACGGCTCAGCACATCCTGCGCACCGGCGAGGAAGCGGGGCTTCCGGCCGCGGACCTCATCGACCGCGTCGCCAGCGTTGTCGTCGGTTTCGATGTGAACCCCTTTGCGGTGTTCATCGCCCAGATGAACCTGATCTTCGCGGTGCTGCCCCTGTACCAACAGGCCAAGGCGGAGGATCCCGAGTACCGGCTCCCGGGTTTCCAGGTGCACTGGGTGAACTCGCTGCTGTACTTCGACCAGCGAACCACGGACGCCGAGTGGGTCGCTCGGCACCAACCCCAGGGCCTGGCTGCGGCCTATGACTACGTGGTCGGTAACCCTCCGTACGTGCGGAACGAACGGGTCCCGCCGGAGGATCGCGGCGCGATGGACGCGGCCTTCTCCTCGATCAAGTACAAGAACACCGACTTGTCGGCGTACTTCATCCACCGTGCGGTGAGCCGCTGGCTGAAGCCCAACGGAGTGCTGGGTTTCGTGGTCTCCCTGGGGCTTGCCAACAGCGACGCCACCTCCAGGCTCAGAGCATACCTGGCGGACAGGACGCTGCTGGAGGTCTCCTCACTGGAGTGGATTGCCACTGAGCTGTTCAAGGGCACCGACATCGTCCCGATGCTGCTGTTTGTGGGGCCAGGCGCGCCGCCGGATGGCCACCAGGTGGAACTCCTGCAGGGCCTCGCCTCCCTGGATGAGTTTGGCGAGTTGGTGGGTGATGAACAGAAGAGGGCGGCCACGCTGACCCGCCTGCCACAGGCCGAATGGCTCAAGGTGAGCCCCTCTGGCGATTGGTGTCCGGAGGTTGCCGGAGACGACTTGGCTGTACTGGCGACGCTGCGCGCACGGCCGACGCTGGAGAAGGCGGGCTGGCTGCGCACGTCCTACGGCATGAAGGCGGGCTCGGGGGCGCAATGGGTGCACGAGGGCGCGCCGCCCGATGGCGGGCCTACGGCGATGCCCTATCTCAAGGGCGACAGCATCGCCTCATGGGGTCACTCGCCCGCGGACGCCCATGTCCTCACCGACCACTTAGCAGATATGGCAGATGCTTCCATCTGGGGTTGCCGGCGGGTGTCATCAGAGCAGGGCTCGCTAATGCCGGCCGACGGGCCGGGGCACGACTTCGTGGCGCTGGTTCCGAAGATTCACCCCACCGTCAATGCCGTGGTCGCGAACGCCATGTCTGTGTGCGCAAACGATAGCACGTTGGTCATCAGCCCGCGTAGTGTCTCGGCGCACACGGGATGCGCCGTCATCAACTCGAGTTCATCCCGATATGTGGCTCTCTTGGCGCTGCGGGCCGGCATACTGCTCCGTCGCCGCTCCACACTGTACCCCCGCACCATCAACTCGCTCCCCTGCCCCTCGTTGACCCAGGCGCAGGTGGCCCGGCTGGATGCCCTCTCGCGGCGCGCGCACGAGGTCTCGGCCCTCATCGCCCGCGACGCTCCGGACCTGTGGGCGGAACTCGGCTCCCAGCAGACGGATACCATCCGCGCCGCGCAGTTGCTGAACTGGACCGGGTGGGGCGAGGCCGAGGTGGAGGCCGGAGGTATCGAGGCCGCCGAGCTCACGGAGGATGGTCTGCGGCTCAAGCCCCAGGCCGTTGTGGCCGGTGATGCCGCCACACTCAAGCTGCTGTGGTGGCACCTGCTGGCCTTCGCCGAGCCTCCGCTGGGCCGGGCCGCCCCGATGGACATCCCTCTGCCCCGGGAGCTTGCGACGCGAGAGGCTCTGGTCGCGCAGATCCAGGACGCCTGCGCACGGCGCGAGGACCTGCTGTCCGAGCTGCACGAGCAAATCGAGCCCGAGATAGACGACATCGTGATGGATGGCCTGGGCCTGTCATCTGAACAGAAGGCGACGATTCGCAAGCGCTGCCGGGAGTTCCCGCTCTCGGAGACGGTCATGCGCCCGCGCTATCTATGGAGCGAGGACCGGAAGCGACAGGCGCTGCGCAGGTACGAGAAGGGGAAGCGGTACCTGTAGGGCGCGGCGGCCCGCGTCTCGGCCGCCGTCTGCTCGCGGCGCAACGCCACACCTACCCTTGTGCCCTTACCATGACCCAACCCACGCCGGGCCTCCAGCGCGGGCTCACCGCCCGCTGTGTCATCGTCTTCATCGCCATCTTGTGTTTCACCATGTTCTGGGTGCTGAAGACGGAGCTTCTGACCGGCAGCTATGCCACCGGCGGGACGCCTCCGGCCGTGGCTGTGGGGTGGTTGCTCCTGTTGGTGGCCGTGGGGGCCACGGCCGGGCGGGGCTGGGGGCTGCTGCGGCTGTCGCGGGCCGAGATGCTGGTGGTCTACGCGGCCATGGCCCTGGCCGTCCCCATGGCCAGCTACGGCGTGATGCGGGCCTTCTTGCCCCATCTGACGGTGCTGAGCTACTTTTCCACACCCGCCAACGGCTTCGAGCAGTGGTGGCAGATGCTTCCCGACTGGCAGGTGGTGCGGGATGAGGAGATCATCCGTCAGTGCTTCGAGGCCGCGCCCAATGAGAGGGTGCCCTGGGGCCACTGGATCCCCGTCCTGTCCCGCTGGTTTCTGCTCTTCTCGGCCCTGTTCGTCTGCATCATGGGAATGGTCTCCCTGTTCCGTCAGCGCTGGGTGGATGGAGACAGGTTGCAGTTTCCCATCCTCTATCTGCCCACCGAGATCGTTCCCGCCGCCGGAAGAGGCCTGAGCCTGTTTCGCAACCCGGTGTTCTACGTCGGCTTCGTGGCGGCGCTGCTGTTCAACCTGACCAACGTCCTGCGGGCCTTCAATCCGGGCTTCCCGGCGATGGGAACGGTCACGGAATTGGGCGACCTGCTCACCGAGAGCCCGTGGGACGCGGCGCGGCCCCTGCGCTGGCACCATTTCCCGCAGGTCGTCGGGCTGGGGTATCTTGTGAACCTCGAGGTCAGTTTCTCGGTCTGGTTCTTCTTCCTGGCCAACAAGACGCTGGCCGTCGTTGCCCGCTCGTTCGGTCACGACAATAGCGCAATGCCGTACATGATGGAGCAGTGCTCCGGCGGCTATCCGGCGATGGCGCTGGTGCTGGTGTTCCTCACTCGCAGGGAGATCGCCGGCATCTTCGCCGGGGCCCTGGGGTTTGCACGTGGCGGGGATGACACCAATGAGCCGCTGTCGCATCGGGGCGCGGTCTTGGCCTTCCTGGGCGGGCTGGTGTTCATCCTGGGCTGGTGTGCGGTTTCGGGCATGAGTGTGGTGCTGGCCGGGCTGTTCATCGGGACGGTCCTGTGCTACGCTCTGGTGTATGCCAGGATCCGGGCCGAAGCGGGCATTCCGTATTCGCAGATCTTCCCCACGGACTTCCCGCTCAAGAACCTGCCCATCTTCCTGGGCTCTCGGGGGATGATGGCGTTCGGGGGCGAGCGTAGTCTGGTCGTGTTGGGGAGTCTGGGGTGGCTATCGTATCACTACTACGCGCACCTGATGGCCGCGTACCAGATCGACGGCCTCTGCCTGGCCGATGAGGCCCGCGTGCGCCGGCGCGAGATGGCCCTGGCACTGTTCCTGGCCATGGCATTGGGTTTCGCAGGCGCGGCCTGGGCTCATCTGACCGCGTACTACCAGTACGGCCAGAACATCGTGGACGGCGGCACGGGTCTGGGCGACCACCGCTCGAAGGTCGCCACCTCGACCTTCGAGAGCCTGCAGGCGCTGACCACCGGCGCGACGGTCCCGGACAGGACCAGTGCCGGCTTTGCCCTGGGCGGAGCGGCGGTGACCATCGCCCTGGCGTCGCTACGGTTCGTCTTCCTGCGTTTCCCGCTCCACCCGGTGGGCTACCTGATCGCCACGGCCTACTGGAATGAGTGCCCGATCTGGGGCGACCTGTTTCTGATCTGGTTGCTCAAGACCCTGATCCTGCGCATCGGCGGGGTGCGGCTGTACCGGCAGCTCATCCCGTGCTTCGTGGGTCTTGCCATCGGCCAGTTCTTCTGGGGCGGCATCGTCTGGGGCAATATGACGCCCTTCATCCCGCTGGAGATTGCCAAGAGGTACTGGCTGCCGAGGGTCTAGAGGTCCGGCCGAAAAGTCCGGCTAGTCTGCTTCATGTCATTCTGGAGCGTCGGCGTCGCAGTCGCCGCCCGGTCCTTGGGGTCTGACGGCGAACGGCGGACGGCGCCGCTCCCTGCGGGTCTGTCGACCCGCTTTCCCTCTCCTT
>CAZXDD010000340.1:0-8485 GCA_964639415.1 uncultured Armatimonadia bacterium | reverse complement strand
CCCCCCCCTATCCTACACTCTTTCCCTACACGACGCTCTTCCGATCTGGTTGCCGCGGTTGATGTCCCAGTTCACATCGCCTGTCCGGAACTCGTTCCCCGGTCCGCCGACCTTGCCGATCGCCGCATCCTCCGGCAGCAGCGTGCGGCACAGCATGCGGCCCGCCACGTGATCGGCCTGCACCAGCGCACCGTCGATCAGGGGCTCGTGCGCGGTGTGCAGCAGCCAGTCCTTGCGGTACGCCGGATCGGTGGTCGTCACACGGTCCAGGACCACAAAGTGGTTGGGCAGGATGAACAGGTACTGCCGGGTGACCTCCGTGACCTTCTCGGGCAGGTCGGGCTCGCCTTCGCGCTTGACGCCGCCGTGCAGATAGCAGGGGGTGCCGTCGCCGGCCACATAGACGTACTCGCCGGTGGTCTCGAAGGCCTTGACCACCGATCCGAGCTGCCGGTGCTGCCCCCCGTAGTTGCTCTCCACCGTCCCTCCCCAGTAGCGGGCCGGCGGCTCGCCGGGCTGGTGCACCAGCACCACGTTATGCGCCACGCTCTGAGCGAAGTAGTTGGCCAGATGCTGACCGTTTTCGACCTCCTCGTAGCGGGTGCCCGAATCCAGGGCGAGGTGCCCCCCGTGGTAGATCACGAAGTTGAGGGCATCGTAATGCCGGTGCTGGGCCAGAGTGCCCCCGCAGGTGAAGAGGGCGTAGGTGTCCTCAGGACCATCGCCCGAGCGCATGAAGATCTGGCCCATGTTGTCAAAGTGCCTGGCATGAGGGAGGTCCGTGGGCCGGAACGGCTCGGCGGCGATGTCCAGGTTGGTGAGCAGGAATGGGTAGATGAACCAGTCCATCGTGTAGTTCTGGTTCGGGGGGAGGTCCTGGACATGGCGGGCCAACGCCGCGGCCTCGGGGGCCACGCCGCCGAAGAGGTGGCGCACGTTGGCCATGTGGGTGTACAGGGACGAGCTGTGCAGGACGTTGGTCGTGTGGGGGGTATCGCCATACCCGAACTCCAGCGGCGATCCCTCAGTCGCGATCCAGTTCCACAGGACGTAGTTGGCCAGCCATGCGCTGTGGGGCCATTGGGGCGCAATGTTTTCACCCGTCGCGCTCAGCCAGGTGTAGAAGAAGTTCTGCTCCGCCCAGGGATAGGCCCCAAAGGCATAGCCCAGCGTGGGTGAGGCCGAGCCCCCGTCATCGCCGCAGGCGTCCTTGCGGTGCTGCAGCATCCTGTGGTTCTCGTCGTACCCCCAGACCAGCCACTCCTCGGTGAGCTGCTCCTGGATCCCCGTGCCCAGTGCCGTGCAGCCCACGAACCACTTGCAGTTCGTCACCCCGTAGAACCCCGTGGAGTACCTGCTGAGGCTCTCGCGGTAGATGGCCGGCTTGGCGGTGTAGACCTTGTGCAGCACCGTGACCAGGCGGTCCATGTACGACCGGCGTTCCTCCTCCGGCAGCGCGTTGTACAGCCAGTCCCACGCCAGCGTGGCGTGGACCCTGGAGGTGGAGTACCAGTTGACGGCCTTCCTTTGTTCGTAGCACTGCTCGTAGAACCTCAGGCTGGTCTCGAGGGCCCTGCGGGCCAGATCGAGGTACTTGTCGTCCTCGGTGACGAGGTAGACGAAGGCCGCCCAGGCCGCCTGGGGGCCGAGCTCCCGGGGCTCCGGGGTCTCGACGTCGCCGATCTCAGTATGGAGCTTGTCGACTCTCGCCTTGAGCGCCTCGTACCACTTGCTCTCCTCACCCAGGGCGCGGGCCTTGACGGCCGGCCAGGTGTCCGCGTTGAAGAACAGCCGTGGATGATCGGAGCGGATCTTGGCGGCCCAGTCCGGCAACTCCTGCGAGACCGCGGCCGGCACCACCAGAAGCGTCGCCAGTGCCGTCAGGGAAAGGCGGACGATGCCCATCGCTCTCCTCCTCATTCGTATCGGTCGTTGCGGCAGGGGTCGCGCGGCCGGTCCGGCCTTGAGCGAACGGCGCAGCCGGGGCCTGTCAGGTCTGCGCCGCGGCCGGAGGGCGCGGTGCTCGAGCCCCTCACAGTACAGGTTCCCCGATGGCCAGCAACTGCCCTCTGTGGAGTCGGCTCCACAGCGCCTGCGCCGGGGCGACGGTGCTTTCCGCGGCCAGGGGCAGGGCGCGGTGTGGGATCAGGTAGATGCACGATTTCTGCGGCCTACTGATGGTCGTCTCCTCTCCCCACACGTGGAGCACTTCCAGCCAGTCCGCGGCGTCATACAGACGCGTCACGTCGTACTCGCGGCTGTGGCCATCATCCCAGCGGTACTCGATGGCCACCCCGAGGCCGCCGTCGCAGTCCTCGGCTCCGTAGGACATGTCCAGCCAGCCGGCACGGTCGGCGGTGTACGGCCCGGGGGCCTCGCCGAGGTAGCCGAACAGAAGGTCGCGGTAGTCCGAGGAGTCGCGAAGCTCCCCTCTTCTCACCGGTCCGCCCACTCCCGGCTGCAGCGCGTATCCGCCACCTCTTTGCAGCAAGTTGCAGCGCTCGCCGGCATAGCCTACGACCGCCTCACCCCTGGGACGCCAGTCCCGGGCAATGCGGATCGCGGGGCTGTAGCTGAAGAACACGTACTGGCTGGCCCCCGAGGCCGTCGCCGAGTCATAGGGCACGGTGACCACCACACAGCCCGGCAGCTCCTCCACCTTAGCCTCCCCGAAGCCCTCCCGGCCGGGGGCGCTGAACACCCAGGGCGAGGCGAGCACGTTCGCCATTCCGCCGACGGGGGAGAGGGAGACGATCGCGTCGGTGGACAGGTCCAGGCGGGCCTCGTAGAACTCGTTGCGGACAGACAGCACGCTGCCGTCGCGAGCCGTGGTGATCCCCGATGGAGCGCGACCGGCGTCCTCCTGCCTCAGCACGGCCATCCCGCCTGTCGGGAGGTCTCGGACCAGGGGAAACGCCACGAGCTTCTCGTCCGTCCCCGGCCGCGGCGGAAGGAGGGCGCAGGGGGCCGTCACGGGCCTCAGGGCGGTATCGTCGGCCCCGTGGAGGGCGTACGGGCCCGGGCCGTTGACGGAAGCGAAGAGCGGCACGGCCGCCGGGTGGGCGGGGGGCGGAGGTACGGCGACGGCCGCCTCGTAGTCCGTCTCGGCCGGCAAGTGCAGCACGGTCGTCTCCCCACGGCCGTCCAACACGGTGTAGCCCAGGTCGGGCTCGATGGACAGCCCCAGCGGCTGACAGCAGCGGGTCGCCCGGATATCCAGCGTCACCGTGGCCCGGTCTCCGGCGCGTAGCATGCCGATACTGGGGGCCGTCGCCGCCGCCGGAAGGCCCGCCTCGTCCCAGTGCCAGCGGAGCTTCACATTGTGGGCGTCCATGCCGCCCACATTGCGGATGACCGCCGTGGCCGTTCCGCGCTCATCACCCGGCGCCTTCGTCAGATGGATCGCCTCCGGCAGACCCTCGACAGTGAGCACGGGCTTGATGTAGTAGTCCTCACACAGCGCGTCGGCGTACTCCGCCACTCCGGGGGCCGCGCTGTCGGAGGTGAAAAAGCCGATTCCCC
The DNA here is from genome assembly GCA_964639415.1 of uncultured Armatimonadia bacterium. Lineage (GTDB taxonomy): Bacteria > Armatimonadota > Zipacnadia > Zipacnadales > JABUFB01 > CAYRFY01. Next base: position 4,963 of record CAZXDD010000340.1, on the reverse strand, counting down.
GCAGCTCCGGCGCCGTGCGCTTGAGGTAGCGAAACTGGCGCAGGACGTCCTCTTTCGTCGGGGAGTTGGTGACATTGCCGGCCTCGTCCTTGATGACATTGATGCCCAGGCCCGGGATCACCTGATCCATCACCCCGGCTCGGCGGGCGGTGCGGAAGTAGGCGTCGAACTTGCCCAGATGGTTGCCGCTGTAGTTGAGGTAGATCTCGGGCAGAAACAGGTCCACGAGGTCCTTGATGTCCGCCCAGTAGTCATGGGCGCCCATGTACCAGACGGCCACCCACTGGCCGGGCTTGTCGCGCCGCAGTCGCTTCCAGGCCTCGATGAACTTGTCCGTGACCTCCCCGGGGCCCCCCACCTCGTCGATGGCGATGTGGTCGGCCGCTCCCCAGATCTCCACGAACTCCTCGACGGTCTTGTCCTTGCAGCACACCCCACACTTCCAGGCGGCGGGAATGGCGCCGCGCCGCAGCCACCAGTCGCGATCTTCGGGCTTCACCGTGGTCGGCACATTGCACCAAGCAAAGCGCTGTGGCGCGCCGAACCAGACGAAGTAGGTGTCTCGGGCTGTAACGGCGACCCGCCGCTCGATGACCTGCTCTCCACCGGCGAGGGCGAAGGCCACGCGGTAGGTGCCGTTTCGCTCCGGTGTCCACGGCACCGACACCTCGGCACTCTCTCCGGCCTGCAGCCGGAGCTCCGCCTCGACGGTGCCGCCGCTGACGGAGCCATCCGCTTCCCTCTGCGATCTGATGAGGATTGTGGCCGTTTCGGTGAGCAGGTGAGCGGAATCATTGACAACGGACAACGTCCAGGTTACCTCCTGCCCCTCCCGGGGTACCATGGTACTGACGGCGAGACTGTGCTCGTCGATTGTGAGGCAGTACAGCGGCGGGGAGCAGGCAAGGAGCAGCAATGGCACGCAGATGCGCATGAGGGCGCCTCCATGGCGGCGTCGTGGCCTGAGACCTGTGATGCGGGTTACTTCGCCTCCCGGCGCGGTCAGCCCTTGTGGATGCGCGGAAGGATGGCCCGGGCGGCGATTTCCTGGGATACCGGCAGGAGTTCCGTGGCCTTCTGCCGAACTGCGTTGATGGAAGCTCAAGCTGTCGGTGGCCACACCCCGGCCGTGGTGTGGCCGTTCGGTGCCAGAAAGGGGGCGTTGCAGGGGGCGTACTCATTGCTCCCGGACTCATCGGGTCTGTCCACTGGTTTTCGGTACGTTAGCGGAAGAAGCACGATCACGCCGAAGCAGTCTGATCCTATCACCGGGTCTCAGGAGGCAACGGAGAGATGAAACGACGCGGCTTCACGCTTATCGAATTGCTGGTGGTGATCGCCATCATCGCGATCCTGGCCGCCATACTGTTCCCTGTGTTCGCGCGCGCCCGCGAGAAGGCGCGCCAAACTTCCTGCCTTAGCAACCTCAAACAGATCGGCACGGCGATGCTGATGTACGTGCAGGACTATGACGAGCGCTACGGGCAGAGCTTGAGCGGAACCACCGCCGGGACCGTCACCGTATACCACGTACTGCTTCCGTACATGAAGAACGTGCAGATCCTGCAGTGTCCCAGCAAGAAGGACGAGATCAGCGCCGCCGGGCTGAACGCGGTGCTGGGGGCCCTGGGCGCGCCACCTCTTGCCGCCGGCTTCAACGGGACCAGCTACATCTTCAACACCGCCGTCTGGGAAGACGGCAACCTCACGGGCCTCGTCGCCCCGATCTCCGATGCCGAGATCGGCAGGCCGGCGGAGACCTTCACCATCGGTGACGGCAACCTGGCCCAGACCTTCAACACCCCCATCGATGCCCGCCACAACGAGATGGCCAACTGCGCCTTCGCCGATGGGCACGCGAAGGTCGTCAAGGCCGTCAAGACCACCGACACTTACGTGGACTGCGAGAACGAGACGAAGAACGTCTTCCGCATCCAGGGCGGCCCGTACAACGGACGCACGGAGTTGTGGGGTATCGTCAGGGAGAACGGCACCGTCGGCGCGCTGAGGTAGGGCGCCCCGAGGCGGTGCTGCGCGCAGAGCCGGATCACATGTGGCCACGCGGGGGCCGGGCGGAGATGCCCGGTCCCCGTGGCGCGTCCGGCGTGGTCCGAAGCCGCTTGCTCGGGGCCCACCGGCCGCGGCCGTGTGCCCGGCCGAGACGTGGACGATCCGCGCGTCGGTTGCACTCACCGGAGGGAGAGGGAACGATGGGAGCCAGTGCGCGCCGCTCTTGGCCGCTCCTGCTCGTTGTCGCACTCGCCGCCGAAGCCGGCGAAGCCACACTGCGGGACGCCTTCGATACCGACGCCGCCTGGGTGGTGAACATCGGCGAGTGGCAGGTGCGGGACGGGGTCTACCGGGTGGAGGGCACGGGGGCAAGCTATCTGGCCGACCGCGAGTTCTCTCAAGTTCGCGCTGCCGTGGACCTCCGGATCACCGACTTCGGCGCCGATGAGAGCAACTGGGCCGGTGTGGTGATCGGCGGAGACGCCGCGGGAGGAGTCCGGGACGGGTTCATGGTCTACATCCGCTACTGCGGATCGGTGGACCTGTTCCGGATGGGCAAGATCCTCGCCACCGCCCAGAGTCCCGCACGCGAAGCTTTCGCAGCCGGGCGGTTCGTGCGTCTGGAAGTCGACGCCTCGGAGCAGCGCGTGACCGTGAGCCTGGATGGCGAGACGCTCATCGAAACGCAAACCGACGATCCTCCCGTGGGCAGTGTGGGGTTGATGACGTACGACGTGATGGCGGATTTCGACAGCTTCTCGGCCACAGGCATGACGGTCGGGAACGCCATCGCCGGCCGGGTGCTCCACTCACCGGCAAGCACGCCGGCCGCCGGTGCGACGGTGGAGATCTACAACTCCATGGACGGCTACGACAGCCCGGTAACGAGGGCCACCGTGGCCGACGGGCAGGGGAGGTTCCTGCTTTCCGATCTCCCGGCGGCCAGGGACGGCTACTGGCTGCGGGCCTCCGCCGACGACCACGGTGGCAGCACCGCCTGGGCGGTGACGGTCGAGGACAACAAGCTCACCGAGACAGAGCTCTATCTGGTGAGCGCTCCGCCCCATGATGTGATGATCGATTCGGCCGCAGCCACCGAGCTGCGGGGGCTGCGACAGATCCCTGACCCCCAGTGCTTCGGCGGGAGCCGGATCGAGGTCAAGGCGCGCCTCCCGGTTGACACGGCTCCCGCGATCTCGGCCGCCTACGGGTTTGAGGTCACCGAGGCCGGGGAGTACACGCTTCGTCTGGCGGCGGGGATGCACCCAACGCCCCATTACTGGAGCGACTTCCTCTACGGTATCGACGGCGGGCCGCTGCTGAGGGCGAGCGAGACCCTGGCCTTCGAGGGCTCCCGGTACGGCGATCGGGCGACCCTGACCTGGGCCGTGGCGCCTCCCATTGAACTGAGCAGGGGCGCGCACACGCTGCGCCTGGCGGTCAAGGACCCCGTCCCCTACCCCACCGAGGAGGGCACGACGTACTACGCCTGGACCTTCGACGCCGCCGCACTCACCCGCACTGCGGTGCCCATCGGGCCTCACGACGGCGCGACGACTGCCACCGCCACGCCGCAGCTCTCGTGGTCCGGCTCGGCCTCCGCCGACCGCTACACGGTTCAATACTCCCGGGAGCCCGACTTCAGCAACGCCACGGTGACGCTGGGCGGCCTGCAGACGACCACGGCCGCGCCGCCCCAGCCGCTGGCCGACGGCATCTACTACTGGCGGGTCAAGGCGTTGCCGGATGAGAGCACCGGCTATGGCGCGGCCTTCAGCCGGACGGCGCGCTTCACCGTCGCCACCGAGGCTCCGGCCATCTCGGGCGAGCGAATCACCTGCCGGGCGGCGGACGAGGCGTTCATCCGCTTCGAAACCGACGAGCCGTGCACCAGTCGGGTGCTGTGGGGCCTGTCGTCCCTGGAGCCCACGCACTCGCTGGCCGTCTCCGAGGAGCCCGCCACGCGGCACCGCGTGCGCCTGAGGGGCCTTGACCCCATGACGGGCCACTACCTCTGGATCGAGTGCACCGATGGCGAGGGCCACACGGTGCGGTCACTGCGCAGGGGCTTCTGCACCCCTCGCGGTACCCTCGCGGGCAAGGCTTCGCCCTTCGGCATCTTCGGACAGACCATGGTCTACGCCCCGCAGATGGCAAAGGCCGGTGTCGGCTGGTACAGCGACTACTGGGACTGGGCGCGACTGGAGCCCGCGCGCGGGGTCTTCAACTGGGAGCAGGCCGAGCAGCGCATGGCCAGGGCAAAGCAGGCCGGCATCAACACGATGGTGACCTTCTGGTGCACCCCGGGCTGGACGCGCCCGAGCCATCCCGACACGGCCACCCATGGCCCCGAGGACCTGCAGGATGTCACGGACTTCTTCCGCGAGGTCGCGGCCCATTGCGCCGGCCGCGCGGACTGGTGGCTGCCCTGGATCGAGCCCAATATCACCCGTGACACCATCTTCGGCTTCCCCGAGGGCTACTGGGCCAACCGGCCGCACGCGCAGACGTATGCGGCCTACCAGATGGCCGCGTACCGCGGCGCCAAGGCCGGGAACCCCGACTGTCGCGTGGTGGGGATGAACACCGCCGGCATCGACCTGGACTTCATCCGCAGATGCTACGACGAGGGGGCCGCCGACAGCTTCGATGTGATGAACGTGCACTACTATGCTCCGGACACCCCCTTCGAGACGCAGTACCCGGAGAAGCAGTTCGCGGACCTGCGCGCCCTGATGGCCCAGTACGGTGACGCCCACAAGCCGATCCTCTGCTCCGAGGGCGGAGGTGCGTCCTCGGGGCTCCCCGGCACCGACGAGGCCTCCCAGGCCGATAGCCTCATCCGCATCTTCGTGATCTCCATCGCCAATGGCATCGACAAGCTCTGCTGGACCTACGAGCTGAGATCGGAAGAGCGTCGTGTAGGGAAAGAGTGTAGGGTAGGGGGGGGTGG
>CAZXDD010000339.1:0-8547 GCA_964639415.1 uncultured Armatimonadia bacterium | reverse complement strand
ATTCAGAGGGTCACGCCGGAGGCCACCGGAGTGCGTATCACGGTGGAGGCGGCCCGGGTGCTGGAGGCCACGGCGGTGGGTGACAGCATCGCGGTCAACGGCTGTTGCCTCACCGTGGTGGAGTTGGGGCCCCACAGCTTCTCGGCACACGCGGGAACGGAGACCCTGGCGCGGACGACGGTGGGTTCGTGGCGTCCCGGCAAGAGTGCGAATCTGGAACGGGCCCTGAGTGCCGGCTCACGGCTGGGCGGGCACTTCGTGCAGGGCCATGTGGACGGCGTCGGCGCCCTGGAGGCCGTCATGCCCGAGGGGGAGACCACTCGCCTCCGCTTCTGGCTGCCCGCGGAGCTATCACTCTTTGTGGTGGAGAAGGGCAGCATCGCGGTGGACGGCATCAGTCTCACGGTAACGGCCTGTCGCGACGAGGCCTTCGAGGTGGCCATCATCCCCCACACTCTGGGGCAGACGACGCTTGGAGCGCTGCGGCCACAGGAGGCCGTTAACCTGGAGACGGACATCCTGGCCAAGTACGTCCACCGGATGCTGGGCGCGCTGGGGCCGGGCAAGACCACCATCACCGAGGAGTTCCTGCGCGAGCACGGGTTTTGCTAGCGCCCTGTGGACCGGCGCCGGGGAAGAGCGACCGATCAGGTACCGACCTGGCTCTCGCGCTTTGCAGCCCGTCCGGGCTCCGAAAGAGACACCCATGTCAGCACGCACGGTAAGTACCAGGCAGGCCATCGAGGCGATAGCCGCCGGCGAGTTTCTGATCGTGGTGGACGACGCCGGCGAGCAGAACACCGGCGACATGGTCATCGCCGCCCAGCACCTGGACGCCCGGAAGGCCAATCTGCTCATGCGCCACGCGCGGGGAACGATGGCCGTGGCCATGCCCCGAGAGCGCCTGGACGCTCTTTCCATCCCGCCGCTGCTCACGGACCGCGATCGGCCGGGGCCGATGTTCCATGTGAGCGTGGACGCGCGCAGCGGCGTGCTGAGCGGCGATTCGGCCGCCGACCGCGCCGCCACGATCCGGACGTTGGCCGAACCGTCCTCCAGCGCCTCCGATCTCGTCCGGCCCGGTCACGTCCAGACGATCCGGGCCATGGAGGGCGGCGTCCTGCGCCGGGTGGGGCATACCGAGGCCGCCGTGGACCTGGCGCGCATGGCCGGACTGGAGCCTGTGGCGGTGACCGTCACCGTTCTCGACGAGGAGGGTCGGCCGGCGACGATGGCGACCCTGACCCGGATGGCCGAGGACCTTGGAGTCGGCATCGCCTCCATCGCGGAGCTCATCGAGCATCGCAGGGCCACCGAGCGGCTGGTGGAGAAGCAGGCCGAGGCCACTTTGCCCACCCGCTTCGGCGTGTTTAGCATCGCCATCTACAGCTCGATCCTCGATGGGTCGGACTACGTTGCCCTGTACCAGGGAGACCTCCGCGCCGCCGACGCGCCTCTGGTGCGGGTGCACTCGGGATGCGTGACCGGCGACATCCTGGGATCGCTCAAGTGCGACTGCGGCCAGCAGCTCGCCCGGGCGATGGAGATGATCGACCACGAGGGCTGTGGCGTTGTGGTCTACATCCCGGGCCACGAGGGCCGCGGCATCGGGCTTGCCAACAAGATCAAGGCCTACCACCTCCAGGACGAGGGCTACGACACGGTGGACGCCAATGTGGCCCTGGGCTTCGCCCCCGATCTGCGGAACTACGGCGGCGGCGCGCAGGTCTTGACCGACCTGGGCATTCGGCGCATGCGCCTGATGACCAACAACCCCAAGAAGTACGTGGCACTGGAGGGCTTTGGCCTGGATATCGTGGAGCGGGTGCCTCTGGAGGTCTGTCCCACGGACTATAGCCGCAGGTATCTGGAGACCAAGAGAGACCGCATGGGGCACATGCTCGCCGGCGAAGCGGGGGGCCAGGAGGAGTAGCTCAGGTGGGCCGGAACCACGCGCCCACGGCCAACGGCGCCGCTACCGCGCCTGATGAAGAACCACAGGAGTGATCGATATGCCGAGAGTGATCGAGGGCAAGCTGGATGCATCCGGACTGCGGTTCGGAATCGTGGTCTCGCGGTTCAATGAGTTCATCACCGGCAAGCTGCTGGAGGGCGCCCTGGACGGCCTGCGCCGCCACAATGCCGAGGATGACGACATCGAGGTCGCCTGGGTCCCCGGGTCTTTCGAGATTCCGCTGGCGGCCAAGAGGATGGCCGAGTGCGGGCGGTACGATGCCGTGATCTGCGTCGGAGCCGTGATCCGCGGGAGCACGACACACTTCGACTTCGTCGCCGGAGAGGCCGCCAAGGGCATCGCGCTGGCGGGGATGCAGACCAATGTCCCGGTGATCTTCGGTGTCATCACCACCGAGACCATCGAGCAGGCCATCGAGCGGGCGGGTACCAAGCTATCGAACCGCGGTTTCGAGGCGGCTGCAACCGCGATAGAGATGGTGAACGTACTTAAGCAGATCGGATAGCCGACCGGTACCATCTCCGTTCGCCCGCCGGTTCCCGCTCTCGGCGGTTCGGCCTCAGGGCCGGGACAAGGGAGCTCGGGTACCTGCCCACGAAAGGCGTGAGACGCATATGAGCCCAAGAGGCGGCCCCAGCGGACTTGCTGTGGTCATTGTGGCGGTCATCTTCGGCGCCGTCGGCGGCGCCGCGGCGGGGTACCTGGTCGCCACGCGTCAACTCAGCAACAACCCGGCGCCCACCGTGATCGCCCAGCCCAGTAGCGACCCCACACCGCGGACCCGGGTGGAGGTGACCACCGACAAGAACGCCATCGTCAATGCGGTGGATCACGTCAGCCCGTCGGTGGTCAAGATCACCGGCACCCGCGAGCCCCGGGACTTCATGGAGCTGTGGATGTCCGGCGGGATGATCAGCGGGCTGGGGTCGGGCTTCATCTTCGAGTACGAGGGCCGCAAGCTCGTTCTCACCAATACCCACGTCATCGCCGAGTTCACGGACTTCACCCTCAAGCTCACCGACGGCAGAGAGCTCAAAGCCCGGCCCCTGGGCAGCATGCCCAATGAGGACCTGGCGGCGCTGGAGATCCTCGACCCTCCGGCGGACCTGAAGGCCGCGACCCTGGGAGATTCGGACAAGCTGCGCAGCGGCGAGTGGGTTATCGCCGTGGGCAATCCCTTCAACTTCGAGCACACGGTCACTGTGGGCGTGGTCAGCGCCATGGGCATGCGGGAGTTCCGCGGGGAGCAGCGCAAGGTCATCCAGACGGATGCGGCGATCAACGCCGGCAATAGCGGCGGCCCCCTGGTCGACCTGGCGGGCAATGTCATCGGCATCAACTACGCCATCTACGACCCCCAGGGCAACCGGGTGGCAACGACGGTGGGCATCGGGTTCGCCATCCCCATCAACCAGGCCAAGGAGCTGCTGTACTTCCTGGTCAACCGCGGCCCGTGGGTGGGCCTGCCCACCGAGGCCCTGGTGCCCAATAGCTCGGCCCTGGCCCGGGCCTTCGGCCTGGGGACCGACCAGGGCGTCGTCATCCGGCGCACGATCCCCGGCAGCCCCGCCGACAGGGCGGGTCTGACCACCGGCGACGTGATCCTGGCGGTGGACGGTCAGCCGGTGAGCGACATCGAGGGCCTCAGCAAGCTGATCTTCAAGCACAGGATCGGCGACAAGATCCTCTTCACCGTCAAGCGAGGGAACCAGCAGGCGGAGGTGCAGGTGGAGGCCGGCACGGTGCCGGATGACATCTACCACTTCGTGTCCTAGCACGACCGGCGTCCCGATCAGTGCACGGTGTAGATGTGCACACCGTGTCCCCGGAAGACATCGCGCAGCGTGCCGTCCTGTATCGGCACGCTGCGTCCATTTTCAAACAGCGCCTCCGCCCGCGTCCCCTCCACCCTCATCTCCACCGCCATCGGCTCCGCGCCGCCGCTGACCGCGAACAGGTATGTGTTGTCCTCATGGACCTTGGTGGCCGCCTGGAAGACCTCGGGCGCGGCATCGGCGTCCACCGGCACGTAGGGGGCGTCGCCGAGGATCACCGGCTCCAGGGCGCGCAGGCGGGTGGTGAGCGAGGCCGTCGAAGACAGGAGGACCGGTGAGCGGGCCAGGCAGCCGGCGGGCTCGGCGTCGTAGTAGGAGTAGAACCCCAGCCACTTGTAGCCGTGGATGACATGCAGGAAGGTCATCGCGTTGAGCTCATCCGGTGTGGGCATGCGGCCGCCCGGATAGGCATATGTCTGCATCACCGACCCGATCGGGCGCTTGCCCCGGAAGTGCTCGTCGCTGATGGCGAGCCACTGCATGTACGAGAACACGGGTAGCCCCGGAACCGGGTAGAAGTCGAAGGACCACAGGTCCTGGCTCTCGAGGTAGTCCAGAGCCCGCGGCGACTGGCAGAGGTTCACCCACACGATGTGATCCGGGTCTAGCTCACGAATCAGCCGCGCCGCCCGGGCCACGGCCTCCGGGGGCACCGAGACCTCGGGCTCGTCGATCAGGTCCCAGCCCCACAGCGCCGGGTGATCGCGGAACCGCTCCACGGCCATGCGCAGGTGCTCGAGGTCGAACTGGTCGCCGGGCAGGAAGAACTTGTTGTTGAACAGCGCCACGGCGCCCCACACCTGCGCCTCCACGCAGCCGTCCAGATGTCGCTGGATGCTGTCCAGCGGGTCCGGGTCGGAGCCGTAGCACTGGACGAGGTTGAAGCCGTGCGCGCGAGTGGTCTCGTCGGGGGCCGCGTGGTACAGGAGCTTGCCCAGGAACGGCCTGCCGTTGAGCAGGAGCGTGTCACCGCGGACCTCGGTTCTCTCCACCGCCACCCACTGCTCCAGCGGCTCGGGAGTGTAGACCTCAAGCTCCCTGAGGTCGCGGTGCACCACCGTCTCGCCGCGACGGACCACGGAGCTCATCCGGTAGCGGCCCTCCGGGAGGGCCGAGATATCGAAGGCTCTCTGAAGCGCCTCGCCGCTCCCCGTGGCTTCCTGGGTCTGCAGCGTGGTCCCGTCCTCTTGCTGCAGCTCGGCGCGTAGCGAAAGCTCTCCGACCACCTGTGCGTCGGCGGCGAAGGTCGCCGTCCAGAGGGCCTGCTCGGTCCCCAGCGGGTAGGCGTAGCGGTCCAGGTCGATGGCCACGGGCTCGGGAACCGTCATCCTGTAGGCGCCGGTGACAGAACCGCTCTCTCCCCCGGACAGCGACAGTCGCAGCAGCGTCTCGCCGGCGACGAGGGCCTCACAGCGCAGACGGCACTGGACCTCGCGCCCCGGACCCACCTCAAGCGTCACGGGCGTGGGTGCGCTGTCGCCCAGAGTCGCCGCGGCGGTCACCCCTATCGCCCTCGCCCCGGGGTTCCGCAAAGTCAGCGTGCAGTCGTTCCGGCCCAGACCAAGAGCCGACAGCCGCACCGACAGCATCTGGAGGTCGGGCGACGGGGCAGACACCGCCGGCTCGGGCGGAACCGTGAGCGCATCCTCCCCTTCGCCGAGGCGCAGCAGAGGGAGTAGCGTCTTGTAGGAGACGAAATCGGCGTCCTCGTCCGCCGGCCGATAGCCTCGCTGGCTCGTGAGCAGGATCGCGTCGATGTACGGGGCCTGAGTGATGCCGGCGTCGGCCACGATGCGGAGCCTGTGAGGGCCCGGCCCCGCAACCTGCCCAACCACCCCGGACCACTTGAGCGCGGTGCCCGGCGTGGGGTACGTGGGCCGCCCGACCCTCTCGCCGTCCCAGTACACATCCACCTCGCACCCGGCGGTCCAGGCCAGACCGCGGACGAACACATCGTACGGCCCCTCGCCGAGACCCTCGACCTCATACTCCAGCCAGCCCGAGGGAGCAAGCACCATGACCTGACCGTTGGAGGGGTGCCGCATCCAACTGGTGAAGCCCTCCTCGCGCAGACCGCCGCCCTCCATGGCGAGGTAGCTCTCCGCCTCGATGTACCGGTACTCATACTCGGCATAGGCGGCGGCACCACATACTGTCAAGAGGAGCGGAAGAAGAGGCCTCACTGTGGTGGTCCCTCCGGGGGAGTCGGCGAGTCGCGAGTCAACGACCAACGGCGGTCAACGGCCAGCGGCGGTCGACGGCGGGGGTGCGGACGGGCGCGGAAGGGGCACCGCGCCCGTGGCTGTCGACGGCGTTTAGGGGACCCAGAGCGTGGGATCGGGTGCCGTGGCGGCCGCACCGGTGAAGACACCGTACTTACTCTTCTCCAGCCACTTGGCGTGGCCGTCGCAGAAGGCAAGATTCGCCCCGTCATTATGCTGCGGGTGGGGCGGCACGGCGTTGTCGCTCTGATCCTGATCCCAGTCGATCAGATAGTACGGATTGCCGTTGCTCAGACGCCCGGCATCGCCCAGCATGATACAGGACGCGGGAGACTTGATCTCGCCCAGCGGGTACCCGCTCAGCGCGATGTTCATCCCGTAGCCCTGGCGCTGGGTGGCGTTGGGCGTACCATCCCAGCCCATGCTCTTGGCGGAGGGGCAGGTGAAGATCTGCACGTTCTTGACGTAGGGCTGCAGGCAGTACATCCACGTGTAGTAGTTCGGGGACGCATAGTACATGGCCGCCCGGATGAGCGTCTCGTCATAGTCCTGGGCGTACATCATCATCCCCAGCCCCATCTGCTTGACATTGTTCAGGCATGACGTCTGTCTTGCCTTCTCGCGCGCTCGCGCGAAGACGGGGAATAGGATCGCTGCGAGGATCGCGATGATCGCGATGACGACCAACAACTCGATGAGCGTGAAGCCTTTGCGCATGTACCGTTCCTCCTGTTCCTGGGTTGAGCCCGAATGTGGGCTCCGCGGCTTCGACAGACTGCCTCGAGGCCCGGGCCCTGCGGCAGCCTGAGCGGCGTGGAATCGCGCCGACAGGCCCGGCCCCGACGGCCCAGAGCCTCGCTTGCGCTCAGTTCGACACGGGCCGTCCGGGCGCCTTCCGGGGGCACGGTCCGCAGGCGGCTCTGATGCAGGCGCGCCGGAGAGGGCGGAGGGCGGCAGGCGACATCCCCCTCCTCGCTCACTTCATGTGCCGGTCGGCGAAGTCCATCCAGCGCTGCCAGTCCCAGGGCGTCACATCATGCTTGCCGGTGCGGAGGTGGTACCCCACCGTCTTGTCGACCAAAGGCTCGTCGACGGCCGGCATGTCCGGGCTTTCCAGAGCCGTCTGCCCCAGGAGCCGGTAGACGGGCCCGGCGTTGTAGGCGGCGAGGTACTCGCCCCTGGGGTCGGCCCAGAGGTCCTCGGCGGCACTGGCCACGTAGACCGGCCTCGGGGCGATGAGGGCGATCAGCTCGTGCTGGTCGAAGGGCAGTGATTCCTCGTTGCCGGCGTACTGCCTGAAGTTGCCGCAGAACCAGTGGGGGAAGGCGTTCTGGATGACGGTGAGTGTCTCGCCGAAGTCTCGGCGGCTCAGAGCGGCTCCCCCACAGCCCGAGTTGTTGGAGATCACCAGGGCGAAGCGCTCGTCGGCGGCGCCCGCCCACAGCGACGTCTTGCCCAGACGCGAGTGGCCCATCACCGCCACCCGGCCGCTGTCCACCTCCGGGTCGGTCTCCAGATAGTCCATGATGCGCGACAGGCCCCAGGCCCAGGCACCGATGGTGGCGCACTCGTCGGCGGCCGGCCGCGTCTGTCCCGCTGCGCAGAACAGGGGATGTACGCCGTTTTGGAACCCATCGTCATAGTCGGGGTCGATGTCGCCGTAGTACGCCGTGGCCAGGCCATAGCCGCGCCCGAGGATGGCGGGCACATCCCAGCGGCGGGACGCCACACCCCGCGAGCTCTCCGTGGACCGGTTGTTGACCACACCGGCATTGGCGCCATCGCGGATCCAGCTTCTTGACAACCGGATGCCGGGCTCATCACGCACGGTGTGGTTGCCCTGGAAGTTGAGGCCCACGAACAGGGGCACAGGGCCATCGGCCTGCGCGGGCAGATAGATGAGGATATCCATGCACGGGCCGTGCTCGCCGCCGGCGAAGAGCGCCCTGACCTCCTTGCGCCGGGCGATCCCGCCCAGCGCCCCCGCCTCGGCCGAAAGGGGCTCGAAGCGCGTGGCCGGCAGCCGGCCGGGCATCTTCCCGAACATCTGAGTCTCGAATAGCGACAGCAGCTCCGGGCGCCGCCGGGTCCGCCACATCTCGGCATCCGTCACTGCCGTGCCGTCCTGCATGACCAGCGGATCGGGCAACTGGTACTGACCGGCCTTGCTCTCATCGTAGTTGGTCGGGGGATTCTGTGCCATCTGGGGTCGCTCCCGGACAGTGATCGAGTTGCATTCGGCGGGAGACGGGGGAGGACCTGCGTGAGCCAACGGCTGAGCCGCGAGAACACAGCCGCCTGGAACGACCACCCCACCACCACCGAGGACCTCTCCCCCCTTCCCGCGAAACATGCTCCATCCGCCGCAGCCACTGCCGGGAGGCCGCCATGCACTCGTTTCTACTCGACGCCCTTCTCCTACTCGCCCTGCCCTGCAGCCACTGCCTTGCCGAGCCCACGCCGTCCGGCGAGACCTCCGACCTCAGCGTGATTCTGCGCTGTGGTAGACAGGAGC
>CAZXDD010000338.1:7834-8585 GCA_964639415.1 uncultured Armatimonadia bacterium | reverse complement strand
GTAGCCCTCTCCTGAGCGGGTCCCGCAGGGAGCGGCGCCGTTGGCCGTTGGCCGTTGGCCGTTGGCCGTTGGCCGTTGGCCGTTGGCCGTTCTACCTCTCCCAGCAAGCGCAGCGAGCGTCCGGGAGAGGTCGACAGGGCGGCCCGCAGGGCCGGCATGGCGGGTGAGGGGCGAACCTACCCAATCCACGACGGAAAGTGGCCTTGGCCGTAGCCCTCTCCTGAGCGGGTCCCGCAGGGAGCGGCGCCGTTGGCCGTTGGCCGTATGGAGGGGCCGAGTGTGCAGCCTCACCGCACACCCGGCCCGGCCGTCTGGTGTGCCCCCTCTCCGCAAGCAGAGGCGAAGGCGCCCGGCGACGTCTAGTTCCGCCCGAGATTCCACGTCTCGCCCAGGCTCGGAACCGTCGGCTCCGGCACCGGCTCGCGGAGCATGGGGGCCTCTCCGCTCCCCGCGGGCAGGTGCCGGGCCAGGGCGGGGGCGTGGCCGATGAAAGCCTGACCCGACAGCCATTGCTGGTAGACTCTCTGGAAGACCTCGGGCTCCACAGGCTGCATGGTCGGGATCTCCCCGAGCGTCACCATCGCCTTCTGGTACGCGGCCTGTGTCTTTTGGGCCTCATCGTTCACCAGAGCGGCCAGCAGGATGGCCGTCTGGGAAGTCATGTCGAACCGGTCGCAGGCTTCACGGTCGGCCGCCGAGAGTCCGGCGCGCAACCCCTTCCAGCGCACGCTGAGGCCGGGTTTGATCGCGT
>CAZXDD010000338.1:0-7824 GCA_964639415.1 uncultured Armatimonadia bacterium | reverse complement strand
CGGCAAAGTGCGCCAGGCGCGCATGGGGGTAGGCCTCGTGCTCCCCGCTGACGGTCATGGCCACATCGTACCCCAGTAGCAGCGCGGCCACCACGCCCGCCGGACCGCCGGCGATGCTCCCCAGACCCACGACCTCCAGTAGCGGCCCCACCACGAGCCGGGTCGCCGCAGCCGAGGCCAGCTTCTTCCGCAGCCAGCCCACCTTCTGCCCGTCAGCCAAGGTGACGAGCACCTTGCGCACATAGTCCTGCCGCCCGGTCTCCAGCTCCTGAAGCAGCCTGTCGCAGGCGGCGGTGAGGTCGGCATCGGCCGAGGACTGGCGGATCTCCGCCACAACCTGCCGCCCTCGCTCGCTGACCACCAGGGGCAGGGTCACCAGATAGGCCAGGTCCTCCTGGGCCTCCGGGGCGCCCTTCCTCAGGACCATCACATCCCGCGTCACCGGCTCCAGAGCCAGCAGCGCCGCGCGGATGCGGGCCAGGTTCTGACCCGGCTTGCCCGCGATCCGCGCCAGTGTGTCGTCTCCGGCCAGCCACCGGCGCACCAGCTCGGCGTCCCGCTCGCTCAAAGGCGCATCGGCGTTGAGCCGGCCGTCCATGGCCGCGGTGGCCTTTACGGCCTCGTAGAAGCGCTCCTGCCGAAAGACGCTCAGCCTGTCCTTGGTGCGCCCCAGGCTGTGCAGCCACTTGCCGTAGACCTGATCGTACGGCATCTCCCCCACCCGCGAGGGGTCCAGCCAGGTGGCGATGAGGTCCGCGCGCCCATCGTGCACATAGGCGCACATGGCTCGCCCGCGGAAGGCCAGGATGTCGTCCGCCGGCTGCTGTGCCGTGGCAGCAACGGCTATCAGCGCAAGCAGAGCCGGAGCGACGAAGCGCGGCATGCCCTGCCATGGTGTACGAGCTGAGATTGTTGGCATATCTCATTCCTCCTGTTGCGAACAGTGTTCGGCGTGGGTGGGCCGGCGTCCTCCGTGGGGGAACGGCGGGTCGCGAGTCGCGGGTCGGCAAGGGCTCGCCCGACCATCCGCGACTGCCTCCTGCCCCTGGGGCGCCTCAGCTTGACTATTACCCCCCGCTGGTTTAGAATCCGCCTCGCGCGCCCGTACGGAGTTTCCCCCACAGCCATCGCCCTGCGCGACGCGGCACCTCCGGACGTGCACCGGGCCCGCCTCACCTCTTCAGCTCCACGCGATCCGCGGTCGCACGGCCGCCGGTCTCGTGTGCCGGATGAAAGGAGTTCTCCATGTCCGCAGACCGCAAGGCGATCATCTTCCTCGGTGACGGTATGGGCGACCGCCCGGTGCCGTCCCTGGGTGGCAGGACAGTCATTGAGGCCACCGACACCCCGGCCCTGGACGCAGTGGCGGCCGGCGGCGACTGCGGCATGCTCTACCCCGCGGGACCGGGCAGGCCCGTGGGCAGTGACACGGCACACATGGCCATCCTGGGGTACGATCCCTTCGAGCTCTACCGCGGCCGCGGGCCCTTCGAGGCCAAGGGCGTCGGCATCGACGTGCGTCCCGGCGACCTCGCCTTCCGCTGCAACTTCTCCACCGTCGAGGGCGGTGTCGTCACCGACCGCCGCGCCGGGCGCATCAAGACCGGCACCGACCAACTCGCCAAGGCCGTCAATGACGGCCTGTCGGACGGCATCGACGGCGTGCAGGTGATCTTCCAAGAGTCCGTGGAGCACCGGGCCGCGCTGGTGCTCCGTGGCGAGGGCCTCGATCACCGCATCGGTGAGGTCGACCCGCACAAGGAGGGCGTGGAGTACTGGGAGTGCGTGCCGCTGCCCGAGGCCGCCGCCGACGCCACGGCCGTGCGCACCGCCAGGATCGTCAATGAGTTCGTTCGCCGCGCGTACGAGATCCTCCAGGCCCATCCGGTGAATGCGCAGCGCAAGCAGGAGGGCCTGCCGCCCGCCAACGCGGCGCTGCCCCGCGGGGTGGGCACCGCCGTGGAGTTGCCGTCGCTGAGGGACCAATACCACCTCCACGGCGCCATGATCGTCGAGGTCGATCTGGTCCGCGGTCTGGGGATGTATCTGGACATGGACGTGATCGAGGTGGCCGGTGCCACCGGTGGCGCGGACACCAACGAGTACGCCATTGCCAGGGCCGTGGAGGCCGCCTGGGCCGACCACGACTTCATCCTGGCCAATATCAAGGCCCCCGACCTGGGCGGGCACGACTCCGACCCCGTGGCCAAGATGGCCTCCGTCGCCAAGGTGGACAGGGCCGTGGGCTACCTCCTGGACCATCTGGACTGGTCGCGCACCACGATGATGATCGGGGCCGATCACTGCACCCCGGTCGTCGTCGGCGACCACACCGGAGACGCCATCCCCGTCGCCTTCTACGGCTACGGCACGAGGCCCGACGACGTCACGACCTACGGCGAGAGGGCGTGCTCCCGCGGCTCTCTGGGGCACCTCGTCGGGGCCGACGTGATGTCCTTGCTCACCAACTACACGGGCACGCAGCACAAGTTCGGAGCCTAGCCCGCGTCTTGGCCGAGCCCGGAGGGGCGGTGGACCCACGCCTCAACACCCGCGCGACGAGGAGGGACTCAGGTGGCACTGAGACACCGGCCACACCGCATCATCTACGTGCCTCTAGACGACCGCCCCAGCAACCTCAGGGCTCCTCGTCTGCTGGCTCAGATGGTCGACTACGATATCCTCATCCCCCCCGCGGAGATGCTGGGCTGCTTCCGGGTCCCCGGCCAACCCGAGGAGATCGCCGACTGGCTGGTGGCACACGCCGACAGCCACCCCGACGTGATCATCCTGTCGCTGGACATGCTGGCCTATGGCGGCCTGTGGGCCTCGCGCTGCAGCATGACCCGGTCCGCTCTGGCCCAGCAACGCATGGGGCTGTTGTCCCGGCTGCGGGCCGCCTGCCCCGACACCATAATCTACGGGCTCAGCACCATACTGCGTCTGGGCACGGTGACCAGCTCTGACGAGGGCGCGCTGCACCTGGCCGCTCTGAAGCGTCATTCGGTGCTCGTGGGGCGCATCGCGGACAAGGCGGACCCGGAGGATCGCCGCAAGCTGGCGGCCCTGGAGCGAGAGATCCCCGCCTCCGTCCTGGGCGAATACCTGGCGATCCGCGACCGCAACCAGCAGATCAACCTCCGCGCCGTCAAGGAAGTCGCCGAGGGCAGTCTTGACTTCCTCGTCTTCGGACAGGACCTGGCGGACCGCTACGGCGTGCACAGGCAAGAGCAGGCCGTGATCGACAATGCCGTGCGGGAGCAGGGAGTGCAGCACAAGGTCGTTGCCATGCCCGGCACCGACGAGCTGGGCATGTGCCTGCTCACCCGGTTCGTGCACACCCACATGGGCAAGACACCCACGGTGCGCGTTCTGGTGCCGGAGCCGGACGCACTGGCAGAGCTCCCGGCCGGCGAGGACCGGCCGTTCTCGGACAGCCTGAGCTCACACCTGAGGCTGGTGGGAGCCCGACCGGCCGAGGAGGGCGACCGCGCCCCCGATATGGTGCTGATCGTCAATGCTCCCATCGCCTACAATCGCGCCGACCTCCACGACGCCTCCGTGGCCCGTGCCCACCGTAAGCGGGCCCGCTCTTTCGTGGCCGAGGCCATCGCCGCCGCCGGGGGGCGCTCCGCCGCCGTCTGTGACGCCGGCTTCTCCAACGGTGCCGACGACATCTTCGTTCAGGAGTTGGTCTCCGCCACTCCGGAGCTGCCCCGCCTGCTGAGCTACGCCGGGTGCGGAACGGCCAGCAACTCGTTGGGCACCGTGCTGTCCCACGCCTCGCTGCGTCTGATCTCCCTGCAGGACAAGGGCGCCTTCGATCTGGCCAGCCGCCTCGGTGACATGTCCCCCATGCGCTACCTGCAGCTTCTGGACACACTCATCGCCTCGGAGAAAGCGCACATCCGCCTCCTACTCACCCGACTCACCGACGACTGGCTCTACCAGGCCCGCCTGAGACCCCGTCTGACGGAGCACATCTGCAACGGCCTGCACCACGGGGTCTTCGACCTCTCCGGCAGCTACAGCCAGGCCGAGAGTCTCGTGCGCGACAACCTCACCAGCGCCGTATCCGACCTGTGGATCGACCAGTTCCTGGGCCGTCGCTGCGTGTCGCTGGGCAGCGACACCTCCGAGGAGGAGCCCAGCGTCCTGGTGCTTGCCGAGCTGGAGGAGACCCGCATTTCACTGCCCTGGCGGCGGCTGTTCGAGGTGGATGTCGAGGTGGAGTTCGGGGTCCAGCTTGTGGCCTCGACCTACGGACCGTAACCAGAGGCCCCGCGACCCTCCCCATCTCCCGCAGGAACCACAGACGGCCGGGCATCGCTGCCCGGCCGTCTACTTCAGTTCTCTCCTACCCACGCCCTCAAGAGGTCGGCTCGGTCTTCTCCGTCACGCTCTGCAGCGTCCTCTTCTCATCCTGATAGCGGGCCGCATCCCGGAACTTCTTCAGGTCATGGAGCAGGTTTTCCATCTGGATGATGAGCTGATCCAGTTGGTCCTCGCCCACGATCGCCTCGTAGACCTCGATCTCGCCCAACTCCACGCAACGGTCGGAGGAGTGGTTCTCGTGGATGATGATCTTGAGGTAGCGGCACTCCACGGGCGGGAAGTCGAAGGCCTGCTTGATCGGCCTGTTGACCACCATGTAGCTGCCCACCGGCCGATAGGGGCCATCCGGCTCGGTGACAGACACCTGGACCTCAATCGTCTTGACCCAGCGCCCGATGATGGACGGATCGTCGGTGGTGGGGTCGATGACGATGCGGCTGATCAGGTGGGTCTTGTCCTCAGGGCCGAAGGCGAGAATGATCCAGTGCGGCTCGCCCGGCGTGGGCGGCGTCTGCGTGGACCAGCCATAGGAGTCCGGGGGCGTGTGATTGCCGACGACGAACAGGCCGTCGATGGCATTCCTCGCCGCCCAGTGGGGCATCACTTGACCGTTGTCGTATTGCGCTTCGCTGGACACAGCCACGACGCGGCCACCGTTGGCCGCGGCGGCGATGTTCGTGCTGCCTGCCACGGTGCCTCCGGCGGCCAGCGCCGTCGCACCGGCCAAGATGAGCGTCGCGCCGACAAACGCGAGCCTGGTACCACCGGTCGTTCTCAACATCCCACCGCTGGCCTCCTTTACCTGCTGCGGGTCTACCGCACCCGGGTGCGCCTACTGGCCTCCGGGGATCGGATAGTGCTTGCTGAATACCACGCGCCCCTCGTGGACAACCTCGATCGTGGCCGGGCCCTCCGTGGCCACGACCCACTCCCGTGTCTCGTCGGGGTTGAGGGTCATCTCCGCGACAATGTCGTCCCGGCCGCGGTCGTCCGACTTGCGAATGACGATCTTCTGCTCTCCTCGTTGCCCCCGAGCCGTCACCCCAACCTCAAACCGGCGCTTCCCGGTGCCGGGGAAGTTCGCCGCGAAGCCCGGGTCCTCGGTGACAACAACTCCCGGTTCAACCGCGTCGCCCTCCTCGGGGCCACGGCTAACCGTGAGCTGCACCGCGGCGCCTCTGGGTGCCACCGACCCGGCCGGGAGGTCTTGAGCGATGACACTCCCCTGTGCGACCTGGGTGTCGGGCATCACGATGGCGGCCTCGGCGGGGCGAAGCCCGGCAGCGATGAGGATCCTGCGTGCCTCCGCCTCCGGCAGGCCGATGCTCGAGGGCACGATGACCTCGTCCTCCCCGGCGGTGGGACCGTACCCTGAGGCCGCCTCCGCTTTCTGCAGGTCGCGCAGTTCCGTCAGCCGCGCCAGAACATCCTGAAGCTTCCGCGCGATGTCCTCCACCGTGCCCGCCTGCCCCGTAGCCGGGTGAAGCTCGATCTCTCCCAGCTCCACACACCTGTCGGAGCCGTGGTTCTCAAGCAGCAGCAGGCGCACGTAGCGGCAGGCCACGGGCGGGAAATCGAACCGCTGCAGCCCGGGTTCATTGAGGACCAGGAAGCGGCCGACGCTGTGATAGGGTCCGTTCTCTCCGCCGGACGACACCTGCAGCTCGACGGTGCGCACCCAGCGTCCCAGATTGGGCGGGGACGGCGTGGCCGGGTCGATACGCAGGCATCCAATGCGGGTGACGGGCGCCTCGGGGCCGAACGCCACCACCACCCACTCAGGCTGTCCCGGCCGGGGGGCCACATTGCTGGCCCACCCCAGGGAGGCCTCCGGAGCTTGCCCCTCGAGGAGCCTGATCCCGTCGAAGGCATTGGTCACCTGCCATTGCGGGTCGAGGCGACCGTCCTCGTGCTTGACCTGGCTGGAGACGGCGACCACCGTGCCACCGGCCGCGGAGGCGGCCAGGTTCGTGGGTAGATCCCCCTCTTCGGCATTGCCCGGGAGGCACAGCGAGAAGGCGATGACGCCTATCAGTCGTCTGAGAATCGCTCTGTGGGCCATAGGATGTGTTCGGTTCCCTGGTCTGTGGCGTGGCCTGATGAGTATTGGACAGGTGAGTCCGCGGATCGGTGCGGGCCCGCCTCATCCGGTGTGGCGCTTGGCGGAGGCGGTGCGCGCGGCGCCGGGATGGTCCCCGTGGCGCGCCCGCGCGCTACCGGGGCTCGGGTTCCTCGAGGTTGCCGTCCGGTGCGTCGCCCCGAGGAGACACTCTGTCATCGGAAGGGCGCGCGGGGGCCGGCATGGGCTGGTGCCATACCAGGGAGCCCTTGTGGTAGACCTCGATGGTAGCCGCGCCTTCGGTCAGAACCGGGATCTGCTTGGACATAGCGGGGTCCAGGGCCGTCTCCAGGACCGTCGTCCTGCCGCCGCGGTCGTCCTGCGTGACGACCTTGATCATCTGGGCCCTCTCCTGTCCCTGGACCGTCACGGTCACGTAGAACCGGCGCTTACCGGTGCCGGCGTGGATCTGGGCGAACTCGGTGTCCTCAGTCAGCTCGACACTGGGGTCGACCTCGGTCGGAACGGGCTCCTCCGGAGGAACCCGCACGGGCGGCGGGGTGGCGCCCGGATCGGGCCCCTTGCTGATGACCAGGTTGATCCCGTCGCCCTTGTTCACCCTCACGCCCGGACGGGTCTCCTGCTTGATCACGCGACCGGCGGGAACGGTGGCGTGGTAGACCTGCTTCACGTCGTTGCCCACGGCGAGCCCGGCGCGCTCCAGTTCCTCGTTGGCTTCGGAAAACGTCATCTCCTCCACCGGAGGAACCGCTACCTGCTCTCGCCCGCGGTTGACCACGATGTCCACGGCCGTCCCGGCCTTGATCGCCTGCCCCTCTGCCGGGGTCTGCTCGACCACGACCCCCGGCTCGGCGGAGCTGTCCGTGGTCTCCGTCACGCTGCCCAGCTTCAGTCCGTGAGCCTCCAGGGTTCTCTGGGCCTCCGCCCGCTTGTACCCCTTCACCAGCGGCACCTGCACCGTGGTGTCGGCGTCGCCCGGTGACAGTGCCCTCTTGGCCACAACGGCCACCAGGATCAGGGCCACGGCGGCCATGGACAGGACGAGGAGTGCCCCCCATGCGGGGCGCCGGGTGTCCGGCGCCGGAGCTCTGGGCGCCACGGTGCGCGGCTCCACTCGCTGCTCGATGATCGGGGCCAGGGGCCGGGGCGTGACCTGAACCGCCTCGCCCCGCCCCGACGGTCCCGGAGCTATGGCCTCCCGCGGAGCGGCCGCCGGCTGCAGGACACTGGTGGCCCCCTGCGGAGCCTGCAGGACCCCGGTGCGGTCCAGGCCCTGGCCGCCCTGGAGCTTGTTGAGATCGGCCAGCATCTCGTCGGCCGAACGGTATCTCTTGGCCACCTCCCGCGCCATGGCCTTGCTGACCAAGATCGGAAGAGCACACGTCTGAACTCCAGTCACGAGATTCCAT
>CAZXDD010000337.1:0-8602 GCA_964639415.1 uncultured Armatimonadia bacterium | reverse complement strand
CGCATGACCTCCCACCACCGTCGCCCCTCTGTATCCGGATTCTACCCACTTGGCCGGGGCCCAAGCGCACAGCGGCGTAACGGTGGTGGCACAGGGACCGTCACACGGCGACATGCTCTTCCCTGTCCGGCGGCTCCGGGAAGGTACGAAGGACCAAGAGCCCCACTAGGGCGAAGGCCGCCGCTACCGGGCCGGTGAGATGCAGCCCCAGAGGGTGTGTGGCGGTGCCGCCCAGGTTGTCCATCAGCAGGCCGCCAACCAGCGGCGCCAGCCCCCATCCGGCCTTGAGGACCATCCCCTGTACGCCGAAGAACATGGCCTCACGCCGCTCGCCGCAGGCGCGTTCGTCGGCATCGGTGATGGAGGCCAGGAGGGCGTAGGGCAGGGCGAAGAGGCCCGCCACGCCGGGGCCGGCCAGGACACAGAGTACCGCCATCTGACAAAGAGCCGTGCGCTCGTCGCCAAACACCCCCACTGTGACCATGAGCAGCATCACCACGGAGAAGGCGCCCATGGACAGGACCATGGCCCATTTGGTCCCCCGGGAGGTGGCGAGTTTCGCCGCCAGCGGCAGGCACGCCATCCCCGTGAGCAGCGGCAGCGCCACGAGGTACAGGCCCTCGCCCTCCTCCAGGCCCAGCAGCGACTGGCCGATGTCGTCGAGGTTCGCCACTAGGGTCAGAAGGCCGGTCCAGAAACCCAGAAAGCCGATGACGTACACCAAGAAGGGCTTGTTGCGCAGGGTGAGGAGCAGCGCCTCACGGAACCCGAACGCCGAAGCCGTGGCCTGCCTCCGGCCCTCACCCGGTCCGAGCACCGGCAGCCAGAAGCTGACGAAGGCAATGCCGGCGAGGGCGATTCCGGTGCCCGGGTATCCGATCATCGGGATCAGTACCGCGCCTCCGGCGGCGCCCACCAGGATACCCAGCACGTTGAACAGGCCCTGGAGGGAGGCGAGACTCACGCGCTCCTGCTCCGTGCCGGCGATCTCAGGCAGGAGTGCCAGGTAGGGGCCGCAGTAGGCGGTGTACGCGATGTACAGCAGGACCAGAACACTCACCAGATAGGCGAAATTGAGCCCCGAATCCGTGCCGAAGGGAGGAAACCAGACCAACAAGTACAGCACAATGAAGGGGATGATACTCCCCACAATGAAGGGCTTCCGTCGGCCAAAGCGGCTGCGCAGGCGATCGCTGAAGTAGCCGATGAGCGGGTCGTTGATGGCGTCGGTCAGCCGTCCCAGGCTCAGGGCCAACCCCACCAGGGATCGAGAGGCGATCAGGATCGCCGCGCCGCCCGCCAGAGCCTTCTCTCCCGGGAAGTAGAAGGTCCTCACTGAGGCCACCAGGCCGAAACCGAGGACGCTGAACCCGAAGTGCCCCGAGGCGTAGAGCAGCTTCTGTAGCAGGGTCAGGGGCGGTCTGCGCGATAGGGGATCGTCGTCGGGCAAGATCGTCATCGACATTGTCTCCGTGGTGAGACGTCTTGGTTCCCGGGCGTCGCTACTGTGGGCGTTACCACCCGGCCTCGGGCCCGAGGATCTTGAGGATGCTCGGGAGGTCGCGCATCTGGGCCAGGGGGACTCCGCGCTCGCGCCACTCGGAGGCCCGCATCCTCGCCGCCGCCCTGCCCAGGGCGCCCAGCCGTTCCTGCCCCGAGAGCGCGAAGGCATAGGCCAGGGCCTCCGGGTCGGCGGCGGAGGCTCGGGCACACAGGGGTGTCTGCTTGTAGAAGGACAGCGGCCCGGCCGCGGTCTCCTCGACGATGGCCTCCTCGGCCACCCACCAGGCGGCGCGGACGATGGCTCGGGCCGCCGCCCTGTCTCCCGTGGACATCACATAGCGCATCAGGCCGCGGCACAGGATGTGTGTCATGAAGGTCGTCCCCCCCTCGTAGGCGGGCTGTTCGTAGATCGGGGATGACCAGACCCCACGGACGGGGTCCTGCAGCCGCACGGCATCGCGCACGATCTGCGCGGCCGCGCGCAGGTACTCGTCCTCCCCGGTCCCGCTCCAGATACCGAGCAGCGCGATCAGGGGCCAGCCTGCGCTGCGCTCCGAGCCCCCGCCCCAGCCCTTTCGGGCCACCCCCATCAGATACCGCCCCATTTCCCGCGCCACCTGCAGACTCCGGCGGTCTCCGGTGAGCAGATAGTGCTCGACCATGCCCTCGCTCCACAGGTGCCCCGTGTTGGGGCGCTGGTCGGTGTGGCCGATCCAGTGGCCATGTGGGCCGCCGACATCCTCGGGGTGGACGGTGTCGTGGTGGATAACATCCACATCGCGATTGTGCAGGACACATTGCTCGCCCCGGTCCAGGAAGCGCAGGTCGCCCGAGCGCGCGAACTGGACGATCAACGCGTGACCCAGGTCGTACTCGCAGTTGGCCCACATGCAGTATTTGGTCTGGTAGCCCCAGATCAGCGGGTTATCGCCGAAGTGCTCCATGCCGTAGAGCATGTAGCTTTCCGGGTCTTCCTGACCGTCCTCGACCATCCGCTCCCACCAGTCGCCGCCTCCATGGCCCAGCCTCTCCACGGGCTTGACTCCGAGCGCCGCCTCGTAAGATGGGAAGTCGGCCGGGCTCGCCGCGGCGATCTGGCCGAAGACCCCGGAGGCGCAGTACCAGTCCGCTGTGGCGGCGGCAAACAGCGGTCGGTTGGCCCCGACCGAGAGCCGACCCGCCTGCACGAGCACCTCATCCAGATCCGTCGCCGCAGACAGATGCAGGAGCAGCTCGTGGGTCTTGGCCTCGCCCTGCTGGCAGTCGAAGGGCGGGTCACTGCCCAGCAAGTGGGGCACGCGTTCGCAGGTGTACAGGTCGATCTGCAGCCCGTCGGGTCGCAGCCGCAAGGCCTTGGGGTACTGCTCCCGGAAGTTGTGGTTCGCCACCTGCAAGGAGAATCTCTCACCGGTGAGAGCCGCCCGGCCATCGGACCTCTCGCCCCTGGCCACGAGCCCTACGTCTTCCGCAGAGAGCGGTGCGGGGCCTTCGCCACGGAGGTGGTACACCCGGTGCCGGTCGTGATGGTCCTGAATCAGGCGCACCTCCCGCAGACCCTGCAGGCCTCCGTGATAGCCCTCGGCTTCGCCAAGGCTGAAGGCCGAGGCCTGTGCCGGGAGGTGCATGGAGATCGTGCGCAATCGTGTGCGGGGGGTCTCCGCGGTGTTGATGAGGGTGTGTGTGAGCTTGATCTGTGCCGAGTCCCGGAAGAAGCGGAGCCGCAGCTCATACGAGAAGCCCTCCTCGCTGAGCGCTTCGTACCGCCCACTTGCCAGCACGCAGGCGCACAGCGGGCCGTTTCGTTCCAGCTCCAGTGTCTCCGGCGGTAAGGAGCGGTACAAGCGGGGCGGGAATCCCTCGTAGTTCTCCAGGGAGAGCAGAGCCTCGGTGAACACCAGGGGGTCTCGGCCGGGGAGGGCGAGGCTGTCGATGACGGCTCCCGAAGCGGCGCTGAGACGGGCCCACAGGGCGCCGGTGTCCACGGCTATCGAGCCGTCCTCGCCCTGGACGGCAATGGCGTCCGTCGCGGCGGCCGGCGGCACATCGGTTCCGTACTCCAGGGAGAAGCAGGCCCGTTCCCGCGCGGGCACCTCACCGGAGGCGAAGGCGACCAGCAGCGACTTCACGCTGCCATCGGGCCACTGCGCCAGCGGGGCGAACTGGCACGGCACCTGTGCGCCCGCGACATCTCGCAGCAGTGCCCGGGAGGGGTCCAGAAGCTCGCCCTGCGGCAGTGGTACGCCGCTGACCACGGCCTCCCGGGTGCGGGGCAGATCTGTGGTGTTCTCGACCACCAGAGGTACCCGCCGGATGGCCACGGGCTCTGCCGCGGCGGCGCCGGGGGTATGCAGGGGGGGCGTGATGACCTCGTCCGCCCCCCACGGACCGGGCTCCTCACCTACCGTGAGCAGCTCGATGCGCGGCAGGGCCCAGAAGACCTCGGTGGCGAAAGGCTGCGGCACGTCGGCCCGGTCCTCCACGCGGAACTCCACCTCGAACGTGGAGCCTCCCGGCGCGGAGAACGGCACCTCGTAGAACCGCTGTTCCGGGGTGGGATTGGGGCCGTGTACGTCCCGGCACCAGACTTCGGCGCCGTTGACCAGGACGCGGGCGAAGCGGCGGCCCGGGAAGTCCTCGGCCGGGTAGCCGATCTCAGGGTTCTCGCGGTCACTCCCGGCGTAGTCGTCGCTGTGGTAGAAGCGCAGCAGGACTCGGATAGGGGCGGTGAAGATGGGCACGGTCAGCCGCGCGGAAGCAAAGCCTCCCTGGCTTGAAGGCTCATAGGGATGGCGCATGCGTAGGACGCCCCGGCGGTCACGGATCACGGTCCACGGACCGGTGGCCTCGAACCGCCACTCGGGGGATGTGATGTCAATGATGACAGTCGGCAAGGCAATCACCGCCACAGTGAGATTGGGAGGCGCCGGTCAAGGAGGGGTTCGTCGCGCAGGACACCGGAACCTACCGGGAGGGCGAGGTGGTGCGGGCGCCGAACAACTGTAGGTATGCGCGTCGGTGTGTGCCGGGTGCCGGGCGATCCGTCGCACCACCTTGCAGACCGCAGTCGTCTCCGAGTTACGGCGCAGCCACCCGTGTCCGCCACGGGAGAAGTGACGACGCCATCCCAGGGAGCCGCGTACCATGCAGGGCATCGGTTTTGGGGACTTGGGCCTGGAGCAGGCCGGCGCGGTGGCGAGGGCCGCCCTGATCTGCATCTCCATGCTGGGATGGGTGGCCACGGCGGCGCACGGCGACCGGGGCCGCGATGCGCCGGCGGAGGCCGTCGCCGCGGGTGGCGTGCCACACCCGTGGACACCGCTCGTGGTGGGTGAGCGCTCGGTGTCCTGCTGGAACCGGGTCTACGAGTTCGCCGATGGCCTGTTTCCGGCCCGGGTGGAGAGCGGCGGGGCAGATCTGCTTGCCGGCCCGATGCGCCTGGCCGTCAAGGTCGACCCGCGGCCGCAGCCCACCTGGTCCGGCACCGATCAGGCGTGGTCAGCGGCGAGCTTCACCGTCGAGCGAAGCGCGCCGGACGTGGTCGAGTTCACCACCCGGTCCACCTCCGAAGCGCTCACCGCCGCATGTCGCTGGCGCTTCGAATTCGACGGCTTCTCGCTGTGCGAGCTCACCGTGAATCCGAAAGCGCCCTCGGAGATCGTGCGCCGCATCGACCTGGTGCTGCCCATGCAGCCGCGGTTCGCCCGCCTGTACCACCACAACCCGATCAAGCCCATCGCCCAGTGGGACCTGGAAAACGACCCCTTCAACAGCGGAGGGGTGCCGGCCGAGGGGCTCTTTTTGCCCTTCGTCAACACGCTGTGGCTCGGCGACGAGCAGCGCGGATTGCAGTGGTTCGCCGAGTCAGATGAGGGCCTTGCGCCTCTGGGCCACTTCGTCTCGCTGGACAGGGAGCGACGACTGACACTGAACCTGACCGGCACGCGCCGGATCACCGGCACCAGGCCCTTCAGGTTCGTCTTCGGTCTGATGGCCGGGCCCGTGAAGCCGATGCTTCCCACCGACGCCGTGCGGTGGGCGTGGCAGATCATCGGCGACGAGAGCCTGAAGCCGGATTGCCCCGACCCGCGCCCGCGACTGGAGGCCTCGGCCGCCGCGGGTATCAACTCCAGCTTCGCGGTGAACATCACCGAGTTGGTGCAGCGTGAACGCAGGGACCGCGAGTTCGGGCGGGCATGGAAGCGGCTGAACCGCGCCGCGAAGGCCGCGGGGATCACGCTGCAGGCATGCATCAGTTGGTCCACGATGGACCCGGAGCATCGGGGCACACCCGAGGGGATCACCCGAGACTGGCTCATGCAGCCCGAGCTGGGGATGGACCTGGAGGAGGGGCTGCTCTACTACCCGTGCGTCGGCGGAGACTTCCGCGAGTGGTTCCTGCGCAGCGCCGAGGAGGCGTTCAGGGACTTCGATCTGCGCGGCGTCTATCTCGATGGCCCGGGCATCGCCGTCCTGTGCTCCAACCGCGCCCACGGCTGCGGGTACGAGGACGGCCGCGGCATCCATCAGACGCTGCCGATCCTGGCCGCCCGCGACCTGATGAAGCGGCTCTATCTGATCTCTCGCGCAGGTCCGGAGCCCGGCCTGATCGTGGCCCACATGTCGGGCTTCGTGCAGTTGCCCTCGCTGTCCTTCGCCGACGCCACCCTGGGCACCGAGCACATCGCCGGCTGGTACCCCGATCAGCACCCGCGCTACACGCTGGCCGGCTTCCGGGCCGAAGTGAGGGGCCACCAGCACGGCATCCCATCGCTGTGGTTGTACAAGAACAAGGACCGTCCCACGCTCTACGCCGCCCTCAGTCTCCTGCACGACCTGGTGCCCACCACCTTCGATGGTACCACGGCGGCCTTCACCGAGGCCTACCGGAGCTTCGGCGCCTCGGACGCGCGGTGGATGGGATACTGGGAGCCCATGTGGCCGGTGGGTACCTCCGACCCACGCCTTAAGGCCGGCAGCTACCTGAAGCCGGGCGTGGGAGCTCTGACGACTGTGGCCAACCTGACCCAGGAGGAAGTCCGGGCGGAGTTGACCTTCGACAGGGCGCTTCTGAATCTCAAGGCACCGCGGGTGCTGGAGGTGGTCGACAGCCGCGAGACGCACATCGAGGGCAGCGCCCTGCGGCTAGGCCCCGGCGGGTGGGTGTTGGTGCGGGTGGGCGAAGGTCCGGAGTAGTGTCCGTGGCTGCCCCTGCGGTGTGGTGGCAGCACCGACGGACGCATGTCGTTGCGACCAGGGGGGGCGCAGCAGAGCCCCGAGATGTCCAGGCCGTTCCCGGGAGGCCCGAAATGTCCGAGCAGATCACCGTTGGCGCCCATCCGTGGGTATTCGCCTCACGGCAGGAGAAGTACGACATCTTCCCGATCATGGAGCAGGTCTTCTCGGACATCGCCTACGCGGGTTTCGAGGGCATCGAGCTCATGCACATCCCACTTCTGCGGCCTGAGGCGGCCAAGCTCGTGCGACGGCTGAGCGAGCGGCATGGACTCCCCGTCATCGGCTCATCCTTCGGGGGGGCAATGTGGGACAGGAGCCGGGAGATGGAGGTCCTCGGCCAGGCGGCCACCGTGGTGGAGGCCCTGGAGGAGCTGGGTGGGCGGACGCTGGGCGTGTCCACCGGGGCGGCACCCGGGAAGAAGACTGCCGAGCAACTGGATCAGCAGGCCGGTGTGCTCAGGGACATCGCCGCCGTCTGTCGCGCAAGCGGTGTGGTGATGAACCTGCACAACCACACCTACGAGGTGGAGGACGGCGAGTATGAGCTGAGCGAGACGCTCAAGCGCTTCCCTCAGGCCGAGCTGGGGCCCGATCTGGACTGGCTCACGAGAGCCGGCATCGACCCCATCGACTTCATCCGGCGTCGGGGCGAGCGGATTGTGTTCCTGCACCTGAGAGACAACAAGGACGGCCGCTGGGTGGAGAGCGTTGGGGAAGGCACCATGGACTTCGGCGCAATCCGCCGGGCCCTGGATGAGGTGGGCTTCGCCGGCCAGGCGGTGGTCGAGTTGGCCTGGGAGGCCGACTTCGAGCCCACGCGCCCCCTGAGAGAGACGCTGAGGATGAGTCGGGAGCACATCAGGGCGACGATGGGGTGGTAGGAGAGCGGCGGGTTGCGAGCCTACCGCGACGGTGGCCTCTGGGCACATCCTGCCCTGAGGGCTCGGCCCGCCTCGGGCAGGCCCGCCACCTCGTCCCCTTGGCCCGGCGCAACCGTCACCGCTGATCCGCGGTTCCTGATCCTCCGTACCCGGGGTACCCGACTGATGAAGCACCAGGCCGCGCTTTGGACACTATCGCTGCTCACCGGGAGCATCTGCGCCATGGCACAAGGGTTTCTGCCTCAGCTCGTGTCTTTCGAGCTCTCGTCGGATCAGGTGACGCCGGGCTCGGCGCTGTCGGCGTCCTTCGAGTTCGCCAATCGAGGCGATGCTCCGGCGGCCACGGAGTACACGGTCTTCGTGCACATCCGCAATGCCGCCGGGCCGGGCCTGGACGCGGCCCCGGCGGCCGGCGCCGACTTCTGGCCGGCGACGCCCACCTTCGTCTGGATGCCCGGGGGCCTGGTGGCCGAGACAGAGCGGCCGATACGGCTCCCCGACGACTTCGCTCCCGGACAGTACAACCTGCTTCTGGGGCTGTACGAACCGGGCACGGGGCGACGCATCGCGCTGGACAACAGGGAGCTGTCCACACCCGACGGTCGCTATCTGCTGGGGCAGTTCACCGTGCTCCCCGCGGGACAGCAGCCGGAGGGCAAGGCGCCAAAGATGCGTCTGCGCGATGCCACCGGGTTGCGCCCCAATGACGAGCTGCTGGGCCCGGAGGAACCCGGCGACGCCATCCTCCTGGACAGCGCCGAGGCCCGGGTGGTGTTGTCCGCCAGACGGCCGGTGGTGCTCGGCTACCGGCTCCCCGACGGCTCCGAGTTGGCGGGCGACCTGTCGGGCTATCCGGTGAGAGTTGCCTTCGGCCGCACGGATGAGGATGGGGAGCGGGTGCTGTGCCTCCGACGCGGGGCGGATTTCGTGGTGGCCCGCGGCGCCAACGCCGCGCGCTACAGCGTGTCGGTGGTCGACGAGTC
>CAZXDD010000336.1:1168-8608 GCA_964639415.1 uncultured Armatimonadia bacterium | reverse complement strand
GTCGAACCACGGACAGGAGTTCCACTGGTTCTCGGACATGCCCAGTTGGATGCCATCGGCGCCGGCACGGTGCAGCATCAGCGCCTGGGCGTAATACATCCCCCTGGTCTTCGGCTTGTCGTACCGTCGGACCCCCCTCTCCTTGTCCCCCGGCGACTGATCGGTGGTCACGAAGCCCAGGGCCTGCCAGATGGTGGGCATCACGGGGATGCCGGTCTCGCGGCCGAGCTGCACGAACTCCTCGATCCGGATGTCGAAGTAGTCTGCCGGACGCAGGTGAGTGGGGACGATGATGTCGATGAGGCCCTGGCGCATCCAGGTCTTCCAGTCCAGGCCCAGACGGTCGCACTCGACATTGGGCACCCGGGTCATGAGGGTGAGGTAGCGGTTCTGCGCTTTGCCTACCTCATTGAGCATGGTGCGCACATCGCGCACGAAGCGGGTCATGGTGTCGCAGTCGGGCTCGGCGAAGAAGGGCGGGTAGACGGCGAAGTCCATGGAGATGCCGTCGGCGCCGGCCTCCACGGCCTCGCGCAGGATCGCCAGCTTGAAGTCCCGGACCTCCTTGTGCTTGAAGTCCAGCAGCACGCTCTTGCCGATGCGGTACTCGGGATGCGCCTTGTTCAGGTCGCCCACAAAGGCCACCCACATCCAGTTGCCGGGGTCCGCCGGACCGTACTCGTGGTTCATCTCCAGCCGCGCCAGCACCTGGAAGCCCAGCTCGTGCCCGCGCTCCACGGCGATCTTCAGGGGACAGTGCCCCGCGTCGATGAGCGACCGCACGTTCTCATGCACCCACAAGTCGCCCTCGCGCAGGAGCGCCCGCTGCTCCTCCGTCAGGCCGTCGCCGAAGACCTGGCCTACTGTGGTATCGAAGCAGAACACGCTCCCCGGCCCCAGCCCCCAGACAAGGTACTTCACGTTGCTCCCGGCCATGGGATCGACAAAGAGCTTCTGGACATCCTCGCGGGCCATGGGCGGCTTGCGGTAGAACGGGCTGAACCCATCGTTGCGGTAGGCGATAGGCAGGGGCCGTAGCTGCGCATCCTGCCACTTGCCGTTCGATGTGCTCGGGCTCATGGCAAACACCGCCTCGGTGGCTTGTCTGTATTCCCGGTTCACGTCGAACATCCCGGCCTGTGTGACCTGCTGCGTGGTGAGTTGGCCGAAGCTGTAGCGGTCTGCGTCGGCGAGGCTGTAGTTCTCAAAGCCATTGACCTCGCGGGGGTCGAAGTACATCGCTCGACACTTGTGGGCCCTTTGCTCCCAGGACCACTGGTAGCCCACCTCGGCCCTCACCTCGTCGGGCTGCCGGTCGATGAGGCTCGGGTCCTGACAAAGCTCCAGCACCGAGGCGAGCTTCCCGTCACCCTTGCGGAAGTACACGCCACAGCGCGGGTCGATGTAGGCCCAGTCGCCGTCCACACAGACCTCGGCGCAGATGTGGCCGCCGATGTCGTGCATCACCAGGCGCCCGGGGATGCCGGCCACCTCGCACAGCGCCACCATCAGCCGCCCCAGCGTCTCGCAGAGGATGTCGGGCTTGGCGAGGAGCTGCTCCTCGGTGCCGCCGTAGACGTAGCGGCTGAAGTCCATCTCGGGGTCGGTGCGGACCAGATCGCGGCAGAAGCGCATGATCCCCAGGGCCCTGTCGGTCTCCGTGGCACAGCCTGCCGTGGCCTGAGCCACGGCGTGTTCCAGCTCCGGCCGCGTGCCGGGCGCGTAGCGGGTCTGCAGGGGAGTGAACGGGCCGTAGAGCAGCTCCACCGTCTGCGGGCACAGGATCACCTGCTCCCGACGGAGCCGGTAATCCACATTGTCCCCGTAGTTGAGCCCGAGCTGGCGGTAGTTCAGCAGATACGCGCGTCTGCGCTCCTCGCCTACGATGCGCTCCGCGGCGGCCTCGCCGGTGTAGGCCGTCAACTGCTTGAGGGTCGTAGCCGTCGGTCCGTCGTAGAGGGGCGAGATGCGGTCCAGCCATTGGGGGTCGAGTTCCACAGCCAGGGCACCTGCCGTGAAGAGGAGTGTAGTCGCCAGAAGGGGGCAAAGCCGGCGCAAGGGGCTCACCATCGCTTCGATCAGATTGCGGTCTACAAGCGCGGCCGACAAGTCCGTTCGCAGTCGTCCCGCAGGGCGGGATCGGGCTTTCCACTCAGACTATGCAGGTTCCGGGCAGGCGCCGGTTCACGTCGCCTCACCCCCCGGCCCCCCTCTCGGCGTCTCTTCGAGCCGCTTGTACTCCGCCAAACGGCAGGCGGAGACGGGAGGAGGGGGGAGAACGGCAGTACTTCGACCGTTCCCGACGTGGGAATGGCGGAATGCGGCCCCAGTGCGTTCATGCACAATGTGAGTTCCAGCCCGACTCGGCGGGTCCGTGACCCGCCCAACTGGGGGTCTCGGCCACGCCCTATGTGGTCGAGGTGACCCGAGCGGAGGTTCGACGGTGGCGGGAGAAATGCCTCCATGACAGAGGCGCTCACGGTCGCAGCCGGATGGTGACGACCCCGATGCCGGCGGCGGAGGCCTTGTCCAGACCGTCGGCGTAGCCGCGGCCGCACTCGGTCGTCACCCGCAGAGAGAGGATCGGCCTGGCGTAGAAGTCAACCGGCAGCGTGCCGTCCTCGTCCGTCTTGCCCGAGCCGGTGCGCGTACGCTGCATGGGCTCGGGGGGGCCGACGGCCCAGTAGGTGCACTCGTAGCTGACCTCAGTGTTCGCCGCAGGGGTGCCGTCGGGCCTGAGCAGCTTGGCCCATACGGACGGGTGGGGCGCGAGGGTCGCTGCGACCGCGGTCGTCCTGCCGCTATGGATGTCCACCACCGTCTCGAGCTCATCGAAGCACGGCGCTTCCACGACGATCTTGCGCTTCCCGGGCGTCAGGCCGGCTATGGGGTAGGTCCCATCCTCGGCGGGCTTGGTGGCCACCGCGCCGGGAACGCCCAGATGGCCGTCCGGCATGCCGCTGCCGCGGCCGTACGTCCTGACGGTCACCCACTGCGTCAGGCGCCTGCCGGCACCGGTCACCACCACCTCCAGTCGGCCGGGTGGTGACAGGACGATCGCGGGCACATCCACGTCTGAGTCCCCGTCATAGCGGAGCCGCACGGGCTTCGACTTCCCGTACCCCAGGGCCGAGGCCTCCAGACGGAGCCTGCCTGCCGGGTAGCCATGGATGTGGAACCCGCCGTCACGCTCGCAAGGAAGGGTGACGGCGCTGCCCGTGGTCTCGTTCTTGAGCAGCACCTTCGCCGAAGTCGGCTTACCGCCGTCGGGGGTGACGACCCTGCCCCGGAGGACAGGGGGGTCGGGGTGGCAAAGGCCCAGGTCGGAGCGCACATCCCGGGGGCCAAGGTCCATGGCCGTGGCCACCCACACGGCCGCGGGCCGCACGCTCACATGCCGGGCGCCCGAGGGAACCTCCAGCGCGAGGTGGGAGGTGGGTTGTTGTTTCCTGCCCGGCAGGAGGACGCTCCGGGTCCTGTGCACACCCTCGCCGCGCCAGTCGATCTCAAGGCGCGTCGGGGTCGGCGGAGGGTCCTGGCCGCAGATGTCCAGGCAGCGCCGCACGACCGGTCCCATCCTCAGCACCACATCGGGGCCGGACGGTCTCTGCACGCAGAGCTGGCGCACCGCCTGCCGCCGCTGCGTCCGCGGAAGCAGCGTCACTTGCCGCGACACGTCGTCGAAGCCCCTGGCACGAACGTCAACCACGAGCTTGCCCCGCCGAGGGTTGCCGAGGTAGAAGACCCGGAAGCGGGGTCGGAACCAGCGGTGGGGAACCCCGGCGGCGGCGGGCCCGCTCACTCGAGACTCATAGGAGTCTACCGGCGTCTGTGCATCGTCCTGCATGACCCACACCCGGACGAAATCACGAGGCAGCTCGCGTTCCAGCGGGGCCATAGGGAGCGATACGCACATCCGGCTCGTCGGCAGGTGGCCGGGCCGCATCTTCGCCGAGCCGGCGATGATGTGCGGGGGGTCTCCCGGCGCGGCGGCGGGAGCGACCTGCCATTGCGCGGCATGCCCCGGGGTGGTCTGCTGCCGGGTCGAGCCGAGGGTCTGCCCACGCTCTGTCTGCGACCTGGCCGATGACTTCATCTCCCGGGTCGCGGTCGCCGCCTGCACCTGAGCGGCCGGATCCACCGCTCGCTCCAGCGCCGCGCGCTCGCGGCAGCCGGCGAGACAGGAGGACAACGTCAGGAGAGCAAGACACGCCGCCACACGCCTCGGCATCTCAGACAGACCTCCGGCGGGCCCGCCGCCGTTTCCGGTTGCCGGGCCCCTATCCTCTTTGTCGCGGCACCAATGCCAGGTTCGCCTCGCTCACCTTGCCGCCAATGACCTGCACCCGGACGCATCCCTGCCGGTTGCCATGCCTCGTGAGTACATACCATTCGCCCGGTAGGAGGCCCCGGGCCTCGAAGAGTCCGTCTGTGTCGGTGCGGCACTCGCGGGGCAGCTCGGCCTCCGGGGTTTGCCCGGGCCTGCCCATGTAGCCGTAGACCCCTGTGTGCGGCACGGGCCGGCCCCGACTGTCGACGACACGGCCGCGGAGGGCGCCGGCCGTCAGAGCCTCGAGGTCCGCGATTGTCGTCTCGCCCGGTTTGAGGCTCAGCGGCACAGGCCTGGCGACAAGTCCCGGAGCGAAGAGGTGGAGCTTCCACCCGGCGTCCGCGGGAACGACGCCTGCGAAGCGGAACCGGGGCTCGTCGGGCTCGAAGACGATGCGCAGGTTGTCAAGAGCGTCGTCGGGGCGAGAGCCCAGCTCATTCCAGCCCTCGGCCAGCGGCTCGAGACCGGGGGTCTCGCCCCCTGCATAGAGCGCCACGGCCATCCCGCGCCGAGGCAGTCGAACCCCTTCGGGCAGCTTGATACTGCCTCGAACGGTGGCCGGCGGCAAGAGCCGGATCTCGCTCGTGACGCGCCCGGCTGCGGAGGCCAGGCTCTCCAGCCTGTCCAGGCGCCCGTGGCCATGCCTGGTCACGACCGCCAGGGATTGCGCCTGCCCGACCTCGTCGAGGCGCAGGGAGCCATCGTCCCGGGTGCGCGCCGCGAGCGGAGAAGGCGGCCTGCTGTGGCCGGACATTGGGTCGGGCGGGTAGGTGAGGGTGCACCGCACCTCCGTTGCGCCCACCGGCTTGCCATCGGCCTTGAGGATGAGACTGCGCACCGAGCGGTGCGGCAAGACAGTGATCGTGACGGCTGTGGTCTGCCCGGCGACAACCTGCACCGTCCTCTGGCCTCTGTAGTGTCCGTCGGCGTCGACGGTCAGCGACCACACTCCAGGGGTGAGTGGCTGCAGGCCGTAGACGCCCGGAGAAGCCTGGCTCCTGGGATACAGGGTCTGACCCGCGAGCAGCTTGCCGCCTACCGACTGGCCCTCGGTCCGGGCGATCAGGGTGATGGGGCCCCTAACCGCCTCACCGGGATTGCTGACGGTCACCACCAGGCAGCCGCCCGCACCCAGCGCCAGCCGCGGGATCGTGAGTTCGCTTGCCCCGTCATACTCGCAGCGGTACGGGGCACAGTGAGTGCTTCCGGGGGAGGCGGCCACCAGCTCCAGCCTGCCGGGCGGCACGCTATCGAGGCGATAGCGGCCCTCGGGATCGCAGGAGGCGTGGTCGAGGTAGGCGCCATCCACCCACAGGTAGACCTGGGCGCCCTGGGCGGGCGTGCCGTCGGGGAAGGTCACGGTACCGGCGGCGCTGCACGAGCCGCAGGCCGCGAGAGTGGCAGAGGTTCGCACCACGCGGGGAGACAGCTCAACGTCGGCCGGCAGCCAGCCTGCCTCGGGCCGCAGCCGGGCGCGCTGCGCCCCTTCCGGCACCCGCAGGGAGACCAGGGCGCTGCGGCGCGTGTCGTCCACGGAGAAGACGACCCTCTCCGTCCGGTTCAGGTGCTCTCCCAGCCACACCACCTGCATCCCGGTGCTGCGAACAACCGGAGGCCGGCGTCTCGGTGACAGGGCGCGCACACCCAATAGCCGATAGCGCAGCCTGCCCATCTTGATGACGACTGCAGGGCCATCGAGTCTCCCCGGCCCCCGGACGGCACATGCCTGGAGCCGATCCTCACGAGAGGGCAACTCGACTCTCCGCTTGACGTCGTCGAAGCCGTCGGCCCGCACCTCCACCGTCAGGGGGCCCTCCGCGGGGTTCCCGAGGGCCCAGAGCATCCCTCCGGGGGAGAACCACTCCGTCGGCCCCCCCGAAGCGGCCGGGCCGCTCACACGACACTCGCACGGACAGACTGGGGTAACCCCGTCATCCTGGACGATACGGATGACCACGTAGTCGGCCGGCAATTCGCGGGATAGAACGATAACCGAGACGCCCGGCAGGCAGGAGATGATGTGTGGCGGGTCGCCGGGCCTGGCCGCAGGCCTCGCCGCCACGATGCCGGTCGGTTCGGCGACGGCGCTGAGGCACGAGTTGGACCGCCGGAGCGACTGGGGAATCTGAGCGTTGGCCACCTGCATCCCCGCCGGCCGTGACCCGCCCTGCACCACACCGGTCTCCCGGCGGCACCCCTCCGCGACCAATAGCACCGCCACAAGAATCACGGCAAGGACCACAGAAGGCCGTCGCATGGGAGGCCCTCCTCCTTACCCCATCGGCGGTAGCCGGCGCCTTGACCGGCCGATAGCCACTGTAGGGTTGTTGGCGTCAGTCCCTACTTCTCCGTAGTTTCAGCTCGGGCGCCGCCACGTCCTTCTGGGCCTGGTTATCCAGCTCCACAGGCTCCGATTCGCCGTAGCCCTCGGCGGAGGCCACAATCCGCAGCTTCCCGACCGGCACTCTGCGGATCTTGTAGCTCCCATCGGGCCCGCAGCGGCCCTGGTGCGGCCTGTCGTCCCTTGGGCCGGTGATGGTCACCTCCGCCGCCGGGGCCGGGCTTCCGTCGGGGCGGAGGACCTTGCCGGTCACCGCGAACCGCTCGGGGCCGGCCAGATCGGCGCATGTCGTGAGCTCTCGTGGGCCGAACTCGACCTCGCGGGGGAGCCACGGGTCGGGGGGCTGCAGCGAAGCCGACCGGGCGCCCGCGGGCACCTCCACCTCGGCCGAATAGGCATTGGCCTGAAGCATCAGGGGGACCTGCGTCTCCTGTGTGCCCTCCAGATCGGGGCCCCGCCAGCGGACGGTGACCGGCAACGGCTCGTCGGCATCGGCGATGACACTGTCGGTGAACGCGAAGATGGACAGGTATCTTTGCTGCAGCTTGCCCACGACGACGATCACGTCCGGACCCGAGGGCTTGTCCGGCTTGATCTCTCGGCTGCCCTTCTCACGCTCGGCCCGGGGCGGAAGCTGCACCTGACGCGTGACGTCCTCGAAGCCCTTGCCGGTGATCTCCAGGGTCAGCTCCCCATCGCGGGGGTTGCCCAGGACAAACCAGGGCCCGCCGGGGTAGAACCAACCCGTCGGTCCTCCCGCCACCGGCTC
>CAZXDD010000336.1:0-1158 GCA_964639415.1 uncultured Armatimonadia bacterium | reverse complement strand
TACACGACGCTCTTCCGATCTACCGGCTCGCCGCCGAGCTTGCACCGTCGGCCTGCCGCGGGCGTCTTGCCGTCGTCCTGCATGAGCCAGATGCGCACGAAGTCCTTCGGCAACTCGCGGGTGAGTTCCCTCTGGGGGATCGTGTTGATCGCCGGCCGGATGAGGTGGGGGGGCTCCTCGGGGTCGGCGGGACCGGGGTTCGCCTCCCGGAATGGGTCTCCGATGAACTCCTCCGC
The DNA here is from genome assembly GCA_964639415.1 of uncultured Armatimonadia bacterium. GTDB lineage: Bacteria > Armatimonadota > Zipacnadia > Zipacnadales > JABUFB01 > CAYRFY01. The sequence goes on along the minus strand of CAZXDD010000336.1, from coordinate 922 downwards.
GCGCCTGCGCCCCTCGGTGAAGCCGGCCCGCGCCCGCTGTTCCCAGACCTCGCGACGCGCGGATATCCCGTCCCGCGCCGTGGGACGTCTCCGGCAGCCCTGGATGCACAGCAGCGATACTGCGAGGACAACGGCCAAGGCTGCGGCGGTCGCTCGTCTACCCATCGCTCACCCTCCTCGGGGGCGACCATGCGAAGATGGTTGGCGGGCCGTCCCCTGTCTCGCCTCCAGAGGTCACGACTTCCGGGCGGCTCTGTCTCGCTCCGGGCTCAGCCTCACCCTGGCGGTGCCGGTGCCTCCCGGCTTCACCGTCACCTGGGCCGACCCCGAGGCCCCGGGCTTCCTGCAGGTCACCTGCCATCGGCCCGGCGGGAGGTCCTCGATGAGGAACCGGCCCCTGTCGTCGGTCCCGGCGTCCCTTGGAAAGGTCAATGGCCAACGGCCGCCGGTGCCGGGCATCCAGCCGGTCAGCGCGGCACCGGCAACGGGCTTGCCCCGGGCGTCCACGACGCTGCCGCGGATACGGCCGGGGCCGGTTGCAGGCAACTGTACGGAGACGATCCGCCCCGGCTCGAGCCTGACCGGCACCGGAACACTCACCACATCTGGGGCGACCACACACAGCGCCCAGTTGTCGTCCGCGGGCACGATGTTGTCGAACCGGAAGCCCAACCCTCTGGGCTCGAACACCATGCGGGTGTGGTCCAGGGGGTCGTCGGGCTCGGCTCCCAGCTCGTCCCAGCCCTCCTGCAGCGGCTCGTAGCGAGGCATATTGCCCCGGAAGAGCACTACCGCCAGGCCGCGGGAACGCAGCCTGACGCCCCGGGGCTCCAAGGTGCCCTCCAGGGCCGCAGGCGGACGGAGCCGCACCCTCGCAAGATCGGAAGAGCGTCGTGTAGGGAAAGAGTGTAGGATAGGGTGT
>CAZXDD010000335.1:0-8620 GCA_964639415.1 uncultured Armatimonadia bacterium | reverse complement strand
CCACACAGTGAACGCGCTGATCATCTGCCACGGGGACCCACCATCCGAGAAGCTGCTGCGGCGAGAGGTCGCCGGGGCGGATCTCATTGTCTGCACCGACGGCGTCGCCTCCTGGCTGGAAGGCCTCGGCGTTGCCATCGACCTGGTGGTGGGCGATATGGACTCGCTGGGCGAAGCCTTCGTCAGCGCACCGCTGCTGGACGCCGGTCCCCACGAGGCCCAGCATAACTCCGATAGCGAGAAGGCCATCCTGGCCTGCCTGGAGCGCGGTGCCACCTGCATCACGCTCCTGGGGGCGCTGGGCGGACGTCTCGATCACGCGCTGGGCAACATCGCCCTCCTCGCCGCCTACATGGACCGCGCCCGGCTGCGTATAGTGAACGACGACGGTTGGCTGGAGGTGGTCCGTGGCAGGCGCCGGTTCGCGGTTTCCACGGGAGCCAGGGTCTCGCTGATTTCGCTCACCGGTGATGTGGAGCTGGTCACTCACGGGCTGCAGTGGGAACTGAGCGAGGCGCTGGAACTGGGGACGCGCGGGCTGAGCAATCGCGCGACGGGTTCCGAGGTGCAGATCGACGTGACCCGCGGCGCGGTGGCGGTGGTGATCCTCGGAGACGAGTAGGGCCTGCTCGGGCCGCCCTTTACCGGGCGCTATCGTGCCCTGTCCTCCCGTCGCGGCCTACCGGCGCCCAATCAACTGCTCAGCGCGGTCTGGCCCCCCTCCTCCCGTCTCGCCGGCCGTACCGGCGAGCAAGGGAGAGGCGGGCGGCCCGAAGGGCCGGGGGGTGAGGCGTCGTTGACGTGGGCGGGGTGAACGGCACGCCTCCATCGCGGCTGTTGTCGTAGACGCCGTAGACGCCGTCGACGCCGTTAGCCGTTGACTCGTGACTTGCCGACTCGCCGACTCCTCCACCAGGATGACCGCCATGACCCGTATGACCTTCTCCGCCCTGGACCTGGGTATCATCATCGTCTACTTCGCCGCCGTGATGGTGGCCGGTCTGGCGTGGCTGCGCCGGGGGAAGACGGCCGATGACTACTTCCTGGCCGGCCGCAATCTGACCCTTCCGGCCTTCGTGGCTACACTGGTCTCCACGTGGTACGGCGGGATTCTGGGAGTCGGCGAGTTCACCTACCTCAGTGGGATCTCGGTATGGCTGGTGCTGGCGGTGCCGTACTACATCTTCGCCGCGGTGTTCGCGTTTGTTTTGGCCCCACGCATCCGGCAGGCGGAGCTGTACACGATTCCCGACAAGGTGGCCGAGGCCTACGGGAAGGGCGCCGGGGTCACGGCGGCGGTGTACTCCTACTGCCTGACTACTCCTGCGCCGTATGTGCTGATGCTGGGGACACTGCTGCAGCTCATCTTCGGCTGGCCGCTGTGGCCCGCGCTGCTGGTGGGCGTGGCGCTGTCGACGGTCTACGTCTATGCCGGAGGCTTTCGGGCCGATGTGCGGGTCAACATCGTGCAGTTCTTCCTGATGTTCCTGGGCTTCGCACTCATCTTGCCCTACTGCCTAAGCCATCTGGGCGGGTTCGACTTCATCAAGCAGGGCGTGCCGGAGACTCACCTGGTCTGGCACGGTGGCAATACGCCGCAGTATGTGGTGGCCTGGTTCTTCATCGCCCTGTGGACCCTGGTGGACCCGGGATTTCACCAGCGGTGCTATGCGGCGAAGTCGCCGCAGACGGCGAGCCGCGGGATCCTGGTGAGTATCCTGTGCTGGGCCGCGTTCGACTTCATGACCTGCACGGTGGGGCTGTACGCCCGGGCCGGGCTGCCGGACATCGAGCCGATCATGGCCTATCCGCTCCTGGCCGAGAAGCTCTTGCCGGCGGGTGTCAAAGGGCTGTTCTATGTGGGCATGCTGGCGACGGTGATGTCCACGCTGGTGAGCTTCACGTTCCTGTCCGGCACCACCTTCGCCCGGGACTTCATCTGGCGCATCGTGGGCGGCGACCCCGACTATCGCATCGGGCTGCGCACCGCTCTGGGCCTCGTCCTGACCACGGTGATCTCGCTGGCCCTGGCCGTCGGCGTGGCCTCGGTGATCAAGCTGTGGTATGTGATCGGGACGGTGTTCATTCCGGGACTGCTGCTACCCCTGCTGTCGGCGTACTGGCCGGCGCTGCGGGTGAGTCGGAAGGCGATTGTGCCGGTGATGGTGGGAGGCTTTGCGACCTCCCTGCTGTGGCTGCTGTGGGGTGTGACGCATCAGGCCGAGGGCTACCCGGTGTACCCACTGGGTATCGAGCCCATGTACCCCGGCCTGCTGGTGTCGCTTCTGGGGTTTGCGGCGGGGAGGGCGGTCCGGGGACTCAAGGACCTCGCGCCGCCCGAAGCCGCCCCTGCCCAGCGTCAGGCGGGCCGCTGAGCAATCTGACCGGACGCCCCAGACTGCTCCGCCGCCTCCAGGCCCCACGGGCAGAACTTCAGGAGTGGGCAGCCTGCACAGCGCGGATGGCGCGCCAGGCAGGTTGTGCGGCCGTGGGCCACGAGGTTGACGTGGAGCCTGTAGGCGATGTCCGCAGGTACCAGCAGACCCAGGGCGCTGTGGGCGCGCTGGGGCGTGGTGCCCTCCTCTATCCATCCCAGACGGACTGCAATGCGGAAGACGTGGGTGTCCACCGGGAACACGGGCTTGCCCAGGTCAAACAGCAGCACGCATGCCGCGGTCTTGGGGCCCACACCCCTGAAGGACGTCAGGTACGCCGCGGCTTCCTCCGGCGCCATCTGCTCCAGGAAGTCCAGACACAGCACCCCGCGCTCGGCTTGGAGCTGCCGCAGAATCGTCTTGATGCGTTCCGCCTTCTGGTGCGCCAGCCCGCCCTGGTAGATGGCGGTGGCGATGTCCTCCACCGGGGCGGCGGCGACCTGCTCCCACGAGGCGTACTGCTCCGTCAGCGAGGCGTGGGCGGCCCTGGAGTTCCGGCTCGTCGTGCTCTGCGACAGAATCGTCGCGATCAGGCCGCCCAGTGGGTCTGAGCGACCGGGCCAGCGCCGGTCACCGTAGCGGGCGGCGAGAGCTTCGTCCACGGCGCGAATGGCGTCTTGTTTGGTCATGGGGAGGAGGGTCGGCGATCCACCGGTCAACGGCAGCGGTTGCGGCAGCCGAAAGGGGTGGGCACTACCCCAGAAGGCGTCTGATGTAGCGGTAGGCGGCCTGCATGGCCTGCGCCTTCTCGGCGTCATCCTCGCCCACGGCGCGTTCCAGGGTGTATGGGCCTCGGTAGCCGCCCTCCCACAGCGCGGGCAGGAGGGTCTCGTAGCCCACCTCGCCCGCCCCGACGGCGGGGAAGTCGTTGGCCAGTTTGCCGCCGCGATGGTCCTTGAGATGCGTGTGACCGATGAACGGTAGGAGTTCGCCCAGGCGCTCCTCGGGCCTGCGGCCCTCGTAGTACAGGAAGTTGGCGGGATCGTACGCCAGCCGCACGCGCTCGTGGTCGATCTGGGCCATGGCCTCGAGGCAGGCGTCCGCATGCCCTGTGTAGCCGCCGTGTGTCTCCAGACAGATGGTGATTCCCAGCCTGTCGGCGTGGTCGCCGGCGGTGCGGATACGGTCGACGAAGGTCGCCACATGGCGGCGCCGCACATCGGGATCGTCATCCAGCGAGATGGCGCCGGTATCGTAGACCCCCACGCCAAACCGCGCGGCCCCCTGAAGCTTCCGGCGCAGCAGCTCGGGACCGTCGTCCGCCAGCAGGTCGACACCCCCGTAGATGGCGCAAAGCTGCAGTCCCCGCGCATCCAGCGCCCCGCGCAGGGCCGCCTCGTCCTCGTCCGAGAGGTTCTCCAGCGGAATGTCGACATATCCCTTGTAGAATCCGATGCCGACATAGGGGAACCCGGCGTCACGGGCGCCGTCCAGGAATGCCTCGAAGCTCGTATTGCAGAAGGTATACGCGGCGATGATCGGCTCCATCACAGGCCTCGCTTGATGAGTGGGTTACCGGCCCGGGGGCAGTTCGAGCGTGTCGGCAAAGTCCTTCCGCACTCCTGAATATGCGCGGCCGGGTGAGGTCCCGTTTCTGGTCGCGCCCTGAATGCGGAACAAGCACATCTATAAGACCATGGCGACACTCCTCGTACGCGTGTCGAGCCATGGCACCAAAGGCACGTAGGCGGCCCAGTTGACTTAGCCGACAGGCTCAATTCGCCCTCCGCCGGCGGGGGGCCTTCCGGTGCACTTGCCGGGCCAAAGGGCGCGGAGCCAGCACGTTGCTCACGACGTCTGTGGAGGGTTGAGACCGCACGGCGGCGAAGCGTCCATGTCCTGACGCAGCGATTGTGTCCCGGAGTGCCCAGGTGAGTGAGCATCCCCACGAGTCTGCCGATGTGCTCAAGTGGCGGGTCTGGCCCGCGGGCCAGAACCCCACCGCAGCCTTCGCCGCCGCCATCCTGACGGGGGCACTGGTCTGGTACGCCTACGCCCAATTGGGCAATGTGTTCTTCGCCGTGGCGACGATCGTGGTGATGGTGGGAGGTCTGGCCTCCTTCTGGCTTCCGAGTAGCTACCGGCTGGACGAATCCGGCGTGCGGGTCGCGGGCTTCTTGCACAGCAGGTCCGCAACATGGGACCAACTGGCCTGCTACGTGCGTGGTGATAGCTTCATCGCCCTGAGCGCCACGGCCGAGCCGGACGAGATGTCCCTGCGCGATGGCGTGATCCTCCGGCTGGCCGCGAATGGCGACGAGGTGGCGGAGTACCTCGCGCGCCACCTGCCGGAGTGGAAGAAGCCTCAGAGCGGCCGGTAGGCGGGCAGGACGGGGCCGGAGAAGAGGTCGGGACCCCACGCGGGGCGAATCGCCTCAGGAATCCCGGCAGGTCGCTGTCGCTGTGGCCTGATTCATCGCCCTCCTCGAGGTGCTTCCCATGCACGCCATCGCCCTTGTACTCCTCAGCCCCCTGCTCCTGCTCAGCGAGGCCCCGGCCCAGCCTGATCCTGCCCCCATCCCCGTGGGCATCACCGACCTGCTGCTCACGTGTCGGCCCACCGTGGGCTATCGCCACTTCGATGGCGATCCCACGGACCTGGGTCCCGGCTGGTCCGGCCACGAGCCCGAGAGTGGCGTCTACTTCATCCCCGAGGTGGGTGCCGACGGTGCCGCGCAGGTGTTCATGCACTGCCCGTGGGCCGCCGGGCCGGGTGTGGCCTATGCCGACTACTCCCTGCAGCTCCCGCAGACCGGCCGCATCCTACTGGGCTTCGAGATCGGCCTGCGGTCGGGCGCGAGGCTGAGTGACGGGGTGACCTACCGCGTCTACGCCGACGGCGAGACGGTGTTCGAGGAGCACTGCATCTCGCGGGAGTTTGTCTCCCTGCAGGCCGACCTGAGCCGGTTCGCGGGCAGGAGCATGACGCTGCGCCTCGAGGTAGATCCCGGGCCCGCGCGCTCGACCAGTGATGACTGGTCGCTGTGGCGCCGGGTGCAGATCCTGGCGGGCAGCGACGAGGAGTTGGCCCGGGCGCGCCTGGAAGCCGAGGCCGCGGCGGCTCGGGAGCGGGCCGCAACCATCGCCCGAGGGTTCGAGCTGGCCCAGTTGCCCCTTGGCGCTGTCACCTCCCATCGCAGCGAGTCCGTCTGCCCCAGCGTGGCGGCGCCCACGCGCCTGTCGGCGCGGGCCGAGGGCGATGTGTTCGTCTTCGAGTGCGCGGGCGAGGACGACACCATCCGGTACCGCTTCGACGCCCGCAAGGGTCTCCTCGCCGGGCTGTCGGTCACCGCCAATGGCCAGACCCTCGACCCGTCTCCGTTCACCGGTGGGCCCACCGTTGACCTCGACGGCACAGGCTTCGGCCCGGAGTCACGCGGGCTGAGGACGGAGCTGGTCTCCGCCGAGCTGGAGGGCACTTCGCTCCGCTGCGAGTACCGCTACAGCGACGCACAGACCGGCGCCTCCGCGCTGATGAGGGCCTCGCTGTGGCCGGAGGGCAAGTCGCTGGGCCTCGAGGTCGAGGGCGAGCCGGGACGGTTCCGGGGCTTCTCGGCCCGGGCCAACGGCGGCACCCCGGTGCCGGCGGCCTTCCAGGCGGGGGGACAGGCTCTCTGGCGCAGAGAGGGTGTGTACATCTGCAGCGCGGTGGACCTGATGCGTTCCTGGGCCTCCGGGGTCGGTATCGGCGACCACACGGTCTACTCGCCGCTCACCGACGGCACCCGCAACGCCCTGCAGGACCGCTTCTACGTGACGGTGAGCAGCCGCTACGAGGAGGTCTTGCCCAACATCGCCAACGCCCCCTCGCCCTACCTCGACGAACTGGCCCACAGGACGGTGCTGGACGGCTGGGGCGGGAACTTCGCCGACAACGAGCAATGGCTCAGGGACATGAGCCGCTACGGCCTGGACGGCTTCTTGATGATCAAGCACGTCTGGCAGCGCGACGGCTACGACCAGACGTACCCCAACACCATGCCCGCCAATGCGGACATGGGGGGCGATGCGGCGTTGCGGAGCCTCTCGCTCACGGCCCAGGCCCTCGGTCATCGGTTCAATGTGCACGAGAACTACTACGACTACTACCCCAATGCCGAGGACTTCACCGAGGCCGACCGCTGCCTGACGCCGCAGGGCAGGCCCATCGACGGGTGGGACAACGGCACCTACCGGGCGGTGATCCTTAAGCCCTCGAGGCTGATGGACTATGTCTTCCGCTTCACCCCTGAGATCAAGCGCCGGTATGACTGCGATTCGGCGTACCACGACATCATGCCCACCTGGCATGTGGACTACGACGCCGCCGTTCCCGGCGCCGGGAAGATCGCCTATACCCACGAGCAGACCAGGAGACTGTGCGACTACGATCGCGAGATCTTCGGCGGGCCGGTGGTGTTCGAGGCCGCCGATCCTCTCCTGGCCGGAGTGTACGACGGCGGCTGCAACCATGGAGTGGACACGTACCGGACGCCCGTCGCGGTGGCCGCCGAGCTGCTCAAGATCCACCCGCTCATGTCCAACCACGGCTTCGGCTACTACGAGCGCTGGCTGCCGTGGGGCTACGGACCGGGCTGGCATGACTATGTGATGACCGACCGCGAGCTGGACAAGTACCGCGCCTACCAGACCGCCTTCGGCCGCACCGGCTTCATCGGCCAGCAGCTCATGAAGAGCCCCCACGCCGTGGTGCGCGAGTTCTACCTCACCCAGGCCCTCGGCCGGGCGTACACCGGCAGGCTCCTGCAGCGCCTGCGGTATGAGGTGGATGGGCAGTGGGTGGATGCCGGTACCGCGGCGCGCCTGGGAGAGCTGACCCGGATCAACGCCGAGTACGAAGACGGCCAGCAGGTGTACGTCAACCTCGCCGACGGCCCCTGGCAGATCGCCGGGCACGAGTTGCCCAAGGACGCTACGCTGACTCTCGGCCCCCGCGCGGAAGCCTGGACCGCCGTGCGCGACGGCCAGATCTGCGACTTCTCACGCTACGACGGCGTCACCTACGTCGATGCCCGCTCCCACTATTGGACGGTGCCCGAGCCCCAGGCGCCCATCCGGCCTCAGGCGCGGTTCCGCGCTCTGGAGGGCGGCCGGTTCGAGCTCACCGTCGACTGGCAGGCGGGCCGCGAGCTGGACCGCGACTACATCACCTTCTGGCACTTCGTTTCCGACGGCCGCATCCTCTTCCAGTCCGACCATCCCCTCAAGACACCCACGTCCGGGTGGAAGGTGGGGGAGAGCATCACCGATGGGCCGCTGGCGATCGGTGTCCCCGAGGACGACGTGACCGAGTATGAGGTGCGGGTGGGCCTGTACGACGCCGACGGGCGCGCGAGTCTGGTGGCCGGGGCCGACCAGGTGACGGTGGGAACGCTCGTGGTGACGAGAGAGGGTGTCACCGCGACAGAGGTTCGGTTCACACCGGCGGCCGCCGATCCGGCGCCGGGAGCCGACCCGGCTACGTATCGTGAGGGCGCCAACCTGGACCGCAGGGTGCTGGACTTCGGCGTTGTCGCGACCAATGGGGCGGTGGTGCTGAGGACCACGGAGGAGGGCGACACACTGGTCCCGGTGCCGATCGGTGAGGTGTTCGCAGTGGGGCTCGGCGCGGACGTACAGAGCGTGGCAGCGGTGGATGGCGAGGGGCACCCACTGCCGGCGCCGGAACTGACGCGCCGCGATGGGAAGGTGTGGTTCGAGACCAGCGCGGATGCGGCCCTGTACCGGATTGGCAGGTGATCGTGACAGAAAGGCAACGGCGTAGGCGTCCCCTAAGGCGCGCCACCCGGCCCTCGCCAGGAACCAGAACCGCGCTCGGGACCCTCCGTGCCTGCGGTCTTCCAATACCGCAAGGTCGGCCGCCCGGCCTCCGCCAGAGACCACAACCCCGATTGGAGACCTCCGTGCCCGCGGTCTTCCAAGACCGCAACGTACGGCGCCGCAGTCTCATCGGAGGGCACTCGAGCCCGGGCGACCGGTCAGTGAGCGCCTACCGGCGTTGCGGGTATGGTCTACCATGCGGGCCTGGAGACCCGCGGGCACGGTGGTCCCCAGGGGTATGTACCGACGGCCGTGATGGCTCGATCCCCCGCAAGCGCGGGGGCCCTCCCGGCGTGGCCGCCGTACCCTATCACCTATCCACACCCTGCAACTCCACCAGCATCTCCAGAGCCATGTCCACCACC
>CAZXDD010000334.1:2466-8637 GCA_964639415.1 uncultured Armatimonadia bacterium | reverse complement strand
GATGGAATCTCGTGACTGGAGTTCAGACGTGTGCTCTTCCGATCTCTTGCCGGAGAGTTGAACATGTACTGGGAGACGTAGGTGGCCACTCCCACCTGCTTGCAGACATATGCTCCGAGATACGCGGCGGCCACGGCGATGGTATCGTGCGAATCGCGCATGGACCAGTGGTGGGCCTCGTTGCACTCCACGGGGCGACCGCGCCGGGCGTACCAGGCCATGGCGTCGATGTTCTCGGCGATGGACTGCCGCGGTTGCCGGTCGGACCGGCGGTCTAGAGTGTTGTACCAGTACAGGGGTATGGCGCCCCAGGCGTTGTCGATGGTCTCCACGTGCACTTCGGCCCAGAGGAGGAGGTCGCGGGTGCCGCTGTAGCAGCGGACAAGCGGGTGATTGCCACAACGGGTGGCGTCGTAGATGGCGCGGAGGTCGTCGGGGGTGCGCAGGGGCACGCCGCCGGCGCCGGTGAGCTCGGGCTTCATCTCCTGCGGTCGGAAGAAGTGCTCCTGAGCATTCTGGTCGGGCCCGATGGACAGGATATCGACGGCCTCGGCCAGGGCGAGGCGTCGGGCGCCCTCGACAGTGGCCTCCACGGTGGGCCGGCCGTAGTGGTGGCGCAGGAGCGGCTGGGGGGCCCGCCGGCTGATCCTCTCCACAAGGGTGGTCGCCGGGGCCTCTCCCGCGCGAGCGCGCGCGCCGCCCTCGAGATACGCCCTGACCTCCTCGGGGCCCTCGAGGCCGGTGAAGACGGCCTCGAACAGCCCGCTTTGGCGTCCCACCTCGCCCACCGGCGGCGTGCCTCCCAGGGCCAGGCGCTTGTTGCTCAGCCCACGCGCCGCCAGTCCCTGCTCAAGCTCCGAGAACAACCCGGCGGCCACCTCCGGCGTGAGCCGGTAGCTCACCGCGATGAGGTCCGGGTCCTGCCGCTCCACGGCGTCCAGCAGGGCGTCCACAGGGGTGGCCGCACCGAGGAAGGTGGTCTCATAGCCCACGCTCTGCGCGACACGCAGGAAGCTCAGGACCCCGCTGATATGCACACAGTTGCCCAGGGAGCAGGCCAGGACACTAGGCATCCGGGGCCTCCCCCTCGTTGACGAACTTGAGCAGCTCTCTCACACCGAGGCCCCGCACCCCCATGCTGTCCACCGTACGGCCGATGCTCCAGAAGTCCTGCTCCAGCAGGAGGGAGGCAAGGTGCACGATGCTGCGCATGGTGGGTGTCTCCACGCCGTACTGCTCGCCCAGGGAGATCATGGGGATAAGGCTGGTGGGCACGTCTTCCAGCAGGTAGCGATGCGCCAGGGATTGGGGGGCCCGGATGCCCTTGTAGCCGGGATTGGAGCGCACGGCCTCGTGCAGGTCGCGGCCCGCGGCGTCATAGGACATGTAGAGCCAGGTACGCACCGGCATGGCGCCGATCCCTACCACGTCGGCGACGGCGATACGCTCCCGATCGACGGCTTCCAGGTAGTTGGCGACAGAGGGCGTGACGCCCTGGAGGTAGTATTCGAAGTCGCCGCCGGTGTCCTCGATCCGCGCGGCATTGACCAGCATCACCGCCGGGTGGAACATGACGGCGACATTGTCGAGACTGGTGCGCAGGACATTGCTGACCGGGACAAACTGCGGGTAGGCGACACGCACCGCCTTGACGGCCTCCGCCGTGCGGTAGCCCGGCAAAGCCGCCATGCGGACGCTGTTTTTGACCGCGAAGATCTTGGCCTGCGCCGGCCCGACCACACGGCTGGCGTAGATGAACGTCTGCGTCTCGGCGATGAGGGGATGTACGTGGCAGCCCGAGGCCGAAAGCACGTGGCGGAACTCCAGAGCGCCGCCGGTGCGTCCGGGGTTGAGCACCACGATCTGCTCCTCCCTGACGTGTGGGGCCATGGCCTGCGCGATCTCCACATGGCCGGTGGCCGGTGCGACGACCATCAGGATGTCGGCGCCCGCGATGGCTTCGCTGCAGTCGGTGCCGACATAGCCCAGTTCGCCCACTCCGCCCTCGGTATGTCCATCATCCGGGGGCAAAAGCTCGATGCCCCCCACCGCCATGATGGACTCGATGCGCTCCGGCGAGCGGTTCCACAGGTTGACCTCAAAGCCCATCAGGGCCAGGTGCGCCGCCATGGCTGTGCCGCCGTGTCCGGCTCCGAGTACGCAGAACTTCGGTCTCTCCATACGCTGCCTCCCTTCGGGGTCTCCGGCGGCGGTGGTCGCCCGCGCCGGCCGCGACGCACCGCGCCTTGCTGCTTCGGCTCAACGGCCCGCCAGTGCTTCCGATCGGTACCGTCGCATCACCGCCGCGTCGTGGGGCAGAATCTCGTCGGCGGGCAGGAAGTTGATCCACTCACCGGACAGCGCTCCCGCAAAGCCGATACCGGCCAGCAGAGAGAACGCCTGGGCGTGGGGAATGTCGCCCTCTCCCATGAGCGCCAGGTTCCAGCCGTCGGGGCCACCGTCCTCCGGCCGCACCCCATCATGCACGTGGCAATGGCGCACATGGGTCCGGACGTTGTCGAAGCTCTGCTGCATCGTCTCCCCCACGCGAAACGGATGCATGACATCCCAGCAGATGGCGGCGTGCTCGTGCCCGGCCGCGGCAACGATCTCCATTGCGTCCGCGGAATGGCAGTACGAGTCATGGGTCTCAAAGCACAGGTACACTCCGGCCTGTCCGGCGTGCTGCGCACACTCGGCCACCGCCTCGGCCACGTACTTCTTCACCTCCGAGAACTCCCGGCCCTCCGGCGTGCCACCGCCGAAGATGCGGATGTTCGGGCAGCCGAGGTCCCCGGCCAGGTCCACGTAGCGCTTGGTGAGCTCGACGCTCTCGGCGCGGGCGGCGGCGTCCGCCATGGAGTAGGTCCTCGAGGTCGCCAGGCAGCACACGCCCACTCCCATGTCCTCGAAGGTCGCCTTGATCTCCTTTCGCTGCTTCTTGGTGGTCTCAAGCTCGATGCCGTGCTTCTGCCTGGCCTCGACCCGCGGCTCCACGCTGTCATAGCCATACTTGATGGCCGCCGTCAGTATCTCGGTAAGGGTCCAGTCGGGGCAGGCCCAAGTCATGAAGCTGATCTGCATACGGTGTTCATCCTTCCGGCACAGTGGTGCCCGGCATCGCCATGCCACCTGCAAGAGCCGGAGTACGGTGCGGGGGGCGGGGCCCGGGCCTTCGTCACAGTGCCTGCGAAGTGCCCCCAACCCCGTGCGCTCTTGAAGGCCATGGCGCGGTTGATCTATTCGCCACGCAGGTCTCGGCCACCTCCGAACGCGGTGTGTGGTGGACTGTGGCGGCCGGTGCCGGGGGCGTCATCCGGCCGGCACCGGCCGAAAACGCAGTCGCCGAGGCGCCGCGGCTCTGGTACACTACAGCTATGGGTGAGAGCAGCAGCAGCAGACACCGGAGGGAATGAAGATGCCACAGGGAGCCGACCAGAGCCTTATCGACAAGTGCGCCGAGTACCTGCGGACCAGCTATGGCGAGGAACTGGTCCACTGCACGGTACTGCAAGACAGCGTGGAGGACGGAGAAGGGAGACTGCTGACGGAGTGCGTCGTCCGTGTGGGCGGCAGTACCTCGCGTTGGCGAAAGACCTTCACCTTCGAGGAGGGTGACGTCGTCCACATGTCCTGGAAGCATCTGGGGTAGGCGGCGGACGGGGCCGCGGCCGGCCCCACAGGAGAGTGGTTCAGGCCACGGAGGCGGCCCGGATGCCCCCGCGCGGAAAGCGGGCTATGGCGGCCGCGGCACGAGGAGGGCTTGGGGCCACACGTGCCGAATTGCCCCGCCAATGAGGGAGGTAACAGCATCATGGCAAACCGAAAGTACGCGTTCTTGGCGGGTCTGGGCTTCGGCGGGATGGAGATCGAGCAGGTAGCCGACATCCTGGCCGAACTGGGGTACGATGGAATCGAGCTGACCCTGGGGCACTTCAACCCGCAGGCCATGTCGCCGGAGGAGTTGTCGAAGGTCGCCGCGACGGTGCGCGCCGCGGGCCTTGAGATCTCCGAGATCGTCGTTCAGCAGGACCTGGTCCGGCGCGATCCGGTGCAGTTGGAGAGCACCTGCGCCCTGATCGCCGACTGCATCCGCGCCGCCGCGGATAACGGTGTGCCCGCGCTGAACCTGTTCACCGGCCCGCCGCCCTGGGATCCCGCGGCGCCGCAACTGGGGCGCGACATCTCCCACGGCGAGGCCTGGGAGCTGGTAACAAAGGCCTTCAAGCAGATGCTACCGGTTGCCGAAGACAAGAAGGTATACTTGGCAGTGGAGGCCGTCTGGGGCATGCTGGCCCGGGACTACTATACGCTGCAGGAGTTGTTCCGACAGGTAGATTCCCCCTACCTGGCCGTGAACATGGACCCCTCGCACTTTGCTTTGTACCGCAACGATGTGCCCTGGTCCGTCGGGCAACTGGGGGACAAGATCGTCCACGTACACCTCAAGGACGCCATCGGCCTGGATACCCGACAGCCGGATGACTTCATCTTCCCCTTGCTCGGGGAGGGCATGATCGACTGGCCGGCGTTCTTCGGCGCTCTGGACGACATCGGCTATGCGGGCTACTGCTCGGTGGAGTTTGAGTCCTTCACATACTACCGCACTGTTCTACAAGAGGATGTGAAGGCCGCCGCCGCGTTGAGCATGGAGCAGATCAAGGCCCTGACCCGGCAGGAGAGCTAGGTACACGCGTACGCAGCACGGCGGGCCCGGTCGCCGGCCGGTCTTGCCTCGGCAGGTTCATCACGATGAGACTCACGGGGCTTTACAGTGCGCGCAAGGGCCGCATCAGGGGTGTAGAGGAGCGGCTGCGCGAACTCCTGGGACAGGCCATTCAATGGGCCATCGACATCGACCCGGCCGAGGTTCGCGGCACGTTACTGCGCCTGGAGCGCGCCAGGCCGGGGCTCACCGGCGAGGAGCTGGCCCAGGCGGTCATCGAGCATGCGCGGCGGCGCACGGCCGCCGTCGGGGTGAGTACCGGCCTTCCCGGGAACCTGCTGCTGTCCTCGGGGGTGGCGATGGCCGAGGCCGCCGTGGTACTGCGCAGCCAGGCGATGATGGTGGCCCAGATCGGCGAATGCCTGCGCCCGGGGTTCCTCAACCGGCCGGAGGCGCGGTTCGAGCTGCTGGTGCCGCTCATGGGAGCGGGCCCGACGGCAGACGCGCTCCGCCGGCATGGGGTCGCCTGCAGGCCGCATGAGCTCACCCACAACGCGGCCTGCCGCCATCTGCGAGACGGACGCGGCAGGGCGCTGGGCGACTGGCTGGTCCGGGGATACGCGCGCTATCTGGCCCGCAAGACCGGCCTCACCAAGCTGATGCCCGTCATCGGAGGGGTGCTGGGCGGCGGCTGGAACTACGCGGAGACCTGGGCGGCCGGCCGCCGGGCGCTGGAGTACTTCGGCGCCTAGTGCCCCCGCGGCCCCGTCGTGCCGGGGCGAGGGAACCACGCCATTGCCGCTCTCCGACGGCGTCGCGTGGGAGGGCCGGAGGCGACGGGAGTCCTGTACCGCCGGGATGTGAGGCGTCAGACCAAGTACCGGCCGCCACGGCAAGCGATTCGCCGTGGCGGCCTGGGTGTCTGCTTGATGTCGCTCCGGGCAGAGGGCCTTACGGCACCGTCCAGCAGCGCTCACGCTCCGGAGAAGTGGTCATCTTGCCGTACACGTCCGTGGACTTGGCCCACTTCACATGTCCATCGGCGTAGCCGTAGTTGCAGCCGCCATTGTGGCGAGCGTGGTCCGGGTTCGCCGCCTGAGCGTTGGTGCACTTGTTGGGGCTGGAGCTCCACGATCCCGGAGCGTCGGGGAAGGTCATGCGCCAGTTCTCCCCCATGCCGTGACACGAATCCGCCAGGACGATGAGCTCGGAGGGGTACTGGATGACGCCCTGCGAGAGCCCGCCGGCGCGGTACTGCACATTCGGGTTCATGCCGTACATCCAACTGGGCGACTTCCAGAAGTGCGTGTTGTGATAGTGACCGGTGGCATAGTCCACATTCGAGCCGCCCACGCTGGGGCAGTAGTACAGCTCGACGTTCTTGACGTAGGGGTAGATCGCCGCCCACCACGCATCGCTGGACGGATAGGCGTCACCGATGGCGGTGGTCCAGTAGATGAATTTCTCGTCATAGTCCTGGGTGTACAGATCGGAAGAGCACACGT
>CAZXDD010000334.1:0-2456 GCA_964639415.1 uncultured Armatimonadia bacterium | reverse complement strand
CCTGGGTGTACATCATGTGCCCAAGCATGAGCTGCTTGAGGTTGGAGGAGCAGCTTGCCTGTCGCGCCTTCTCCCGAGCCCTGGCAAACACCGGGAAGAGTATCGCCGCCAGAATGGCGATGATAGCGATAACGACCAGCAACTCAATCAGCGTGAAACCACGTCGCATGCAATCGTCTCCTTTCGAGTACGCCGGCACGCCGCGCAGGCGGTCCGGTCCCATCTTTACGTATACGTTATATTCGCCTCCGGCAGGACAACACCTGCCCGTGCAAAAAGGCCGGCGGCTTCGCGGCTCGGGTCGGTGAGCACGGCGCTCGGGCCGGGAGGCCCCCGGACAGGAGCCGAGCGTATAGTGGCGGCGGCGCCGGCGCGGGGGGCGGCAGGCGAGGGAGACGCGAGGCCGCCGGTGGCGACCTGTGCCTCGCCACCGTTGGCGTGCGGGGATCGTGGGCTTCTACCGATCAACCCGTGGGGCCGCGGAGGTTTCGGCCGGTGACAGACGGCCTGGATGGCGCGGTACAGGGCGGCGACCTGCAGGCCCCGCCGGTTCAGTCCACGACGTATTTGAGCTCATCCAGCTCCCGCTGCAGGCTCCCGTCCTCTATTCCCTTCACGTACTCTGCAGGCAGAAGCGAGCGGGAGGTGCATGCCAGTACCGCCTGCAGTTCCATAAACCGTATCTGGTCCGTATTGGCCGTGGCAGGCGGGATGTAATCATCCACGGCGAACTTGAGATCGTCCTGGGTGACCGTGTCCCTGCCGTCGAAGACGCTGTGGCGCTGGGCGACGCGGATGATCTCCTTGAGGTCGGCCCCGGAGAAGCCCTTCGTCCGGCAGACGGCATCGCCGAAATCCTCGATCCCATGCTGCACGCGCAGGGTACGCAGGGACACCTTGAGGATCGCGTCGCGGGCGGCCTCATCGGGCAGCAGGAAGGGCAGCTTCAGATCGAAGCGGCCGGCCCGGAGGGTCGAGGGGTCGATCAGGTCGGGGCGGTTCGTGGCGGCGCCGAAGAGGATCTTGCCCTGATGGCTCTCATCGCTGAGGAAGTTGTTGAACATCCCGAACACGCGGCGGGAGACCCCGCTGTCGGAGTCGCTGGAGACGCGCCGGCCGTAGGACTGGTCGAACTCATCGATGAAGACGAAGGCCGGCGACAGGGCCTCCAGATGGTAGAATAGCTTCTCCAGATTGGACTCTGTGGACCCCACGTACTTGCTGAAGATGTTCTTGAGCTGGATGAACGGGATCCCGCAGTCGTGGGCGAAGCACTCCATGCAGAAGGTCTTGCCGCAGCCCGGGGGGCCGGTGAGGAGGATGCCTTTGGGGACAACGGCGGTCTTGCCCGTGCGGAGGGCCTCGGCGGTGCGCAGCAGGATTTGCTTCTGCAGGTCCACACCGGCCAGGGCCTCGAGGCCGACGCTGGGGTTGGCGAAGGCCACCAGGTCGCCGATCTCCGTCTCGATGGCTCGCCGTTTCCACTCGCCGGTCAGCTTGAAGCTCACGGGCACCCTCTGCCGCCCCGCTCCGCGCAGAAGCGAGCCGATTTGCCCACGGGACAGGCCGTTGGTGATGTCGGCCAGCACCTGCGGCGTCATCTCTAGCTGGGGGGTGGTGTCACCCAGGCCGTCAAGCTCCGAGCCGATGAAGTCGGCCCTCTCAGTGGCGTTTGGCATGGGGATCTCGATGACCTCGGTGCGGGAGCTGCGCACGTAGAGGTCTTCGGAGACGTCGGCGATGGACTGAGCCAGGAGGAAGACGAAGCTGTTGCGCCGCAGCAGGCGCGGATCGTCGGACCAGCCGCGGAGCAGGGCGAGGGTCCGCCGCTCATCGAAGCTGAGGAACCGCATCTCCTCCCGGGGCGCGATCTTGTCCACGAGATCGACGATGAGGGCGACATTGTCGCGAGTGAACAAGAACTCCTGCAGCACCGGTATCGCCGCCGCCGGGCGCAGCAGGTCATCGTCCGTGGGGGGCTTCTCCGCCCGCTTCCGGTAGACGGCCAGAAACGCCCGGAACTCGCTTTCATCATCCGGGTGAGGGAAGGTGAAGCCCGAGCCGATGTCGTAGACGACGGTGACCTTATCCCCACAGAAGACGTGGTGTAGATAGGTGGGCAGGGGCAGGTAACGCCCGGCGTACGGGAACCGGTCGCGGATGCCGTGGAGGAGGAACAGCGATGCCGTGGCGGAGGTGTAGCTGTCGCGGATGCGCTGGGCCCATGCGGGCAGTGCGTTGTGCCGGAGCTCTTCGGACATGGGGGTCAACTCACGGGATGCGTTCGCGCCCCGGTGTGCCCGCAGGCGCCTCGACGCCCCGTGCCGCGGTCTCGGCACAGGGCGTCGAGTGGCGGCCCGTTACGGTGGGGGGCGCGTTGGTAGCTACTGGTCCTGGGTCTCGGTAGGTCGTCGCACCTGGGCCCAGTTGGTGTCGGCGCCGCGGTCTTCCTCCTC
>CAZXDD010000333.1:0-8655 GCA_964639415.1 uncultured Armatimonadia bacterium | reverse complement strand
GTTTCATGTCATTCTGAGCGTCCATCTCGCGCAGCGAGATAGCGAAGAATCTCGCCGAATGCCGGGAGATTCCTCGAGCTGCTCTTGCCGGGAGCGGACGCTCTGGCAATGACATCCCCGGCGAAGGTGGGGTTTCCGGCCCGACCTATAGGGACGCGCGAACGGCGGGAACGGCCGTGGCGCAAAACGGCGGGGACGGCGCCTGTCGTTCCTGGGACCGCGGGCGTCTCGACCGCATTGCCGTCCGCCCGGCAACGGCGGACGAGCAACGACGGCGGGTCCCGCCCGGCGGGTCCCGCCCGGCGGGGCCCACCCAACCGACGATCGGTGCCGCCCGCCGTTGCCGTTCCCCTCTCCTGAGCGGCCGCATCGCGAAGGAGAGCGAAGGCGGGTCGACAGACCCGCAGGGAGCGGCGCCGTTGCCGTCTCCCGCCACGCGCCACCGCCGTCTGCCGTTCACCCCTCGCCCGCGTTCCACACGGCCCCGAGCCGGCACCCCCGTTTCGTCAACAGCGCACCACAAGAAGGCGTGTGCCGTGCGGACCGCGAACCATCCAGATGGGTTTGAGTGCCGCCCGGGGCGCTCCGCGCCTGTGCCCATGCCCTGCCCCCCCCAACCGTGCCACCGACGATCTCCGGAGGTCTGCCGATGACCAACCGCACACACCTCAAGCTTTGGTTTGCCGTCGTGATCAGCCTCGGCCTCGCAGCCGGCGGTCATGCCGACTGCTACTTCACGATCCTGCACTTCAACGACCTCCACGGCTACCTCCAGCCCGTCGAGCAGGAGGGCAAGAGCATCGGGGGCGTGGCGCGGATCGCCACGGCAGCGAGAGAGGTGAGACAGTGGAACGACGCCCACGGTGTGGGCACGCTGTTTGTCGAAGCCGGTGACATCCTCCAGGGCACGCCCCTGTCCATGGTCTACCGCGGCGAACCCGACGTCAAGTGCCTCAACCTCATGGGCCTGGATCTGATGTGCGTGGGCAACCACGAGTTCGACTTCGGCCAGGCCAACCTCCGCCGCATCGCGGACCTCGCCCGGTTCCCGATCCTGTCGGCCAATATCTACGTCGAGGCCACCGGCGAGCGTTTGATGGCGCCTTACGTCCTGTTCGAGCTCCCGGATGGGACGCAGGCGGCGGCCTTCGCCGTAACATCCAAGGACACCGCGGTGGAGACGATGCCCGAGAACGTCGCGGGCCTGCGCTTCTCCGACCCGTACGAGGAATGCCGCCGTCTGATTCCCGAACTGAAGCAGAAGGCCGACTTCCTCCTGGCCGTGACCCACATCGGCTATGAGGAGGATCTAGTCCTGGCCCAACAACAGCCGGATATCGACGTGATCGTCGGGGCCCACAGCCACACCGCCGTCCAGCCCCCGACTGTGGTGGGCAAGACCCTGGTCTGCCAGGCCGATAGCTACGGCAAGTACCTGGGGCAGGTGGACATGCTGGTCAGCGGCGGAGACGTGGTCAAGCACCGAGGCTTCCTGCGCCCCATCGACGCCCGGATCGCGGCGGACCCGGAGGTGCAGAAGGTCGTCGATCAATACGCGGACCAGCTCTCCACGCGTCTGGCCGAGGTCGTTGCCACCGCCACGGTGCCTCTGGACGGCGAGCGGGACAACGTCCGCAGCCGGGAGACGAACCTGGGCAACCTCGTCTGCGACCTGTACCGGGAATACACCCAGGCCGACATCTGCGTGGTCAATGCCGGTGGCATCCGGGCGCCCATCGATGCAGGCCCGATCACCGTGGGCGATGTGCTGAAGGTCGCGCCGTTCAGCAATCTGATCGCAATCAAGGAGGTCAGCGGCGAGCAACTGTGGCAGGCATTGGCGCGGTCGGCGAGCCTCGAGCGTCCGGCGGGCGGATTCCTCCAGGTGTCCGGCATGCGCCTGACCATCCGGGGCCAGAACCTGGAGGCGGTGGAGGTAGACGGCAGGCCGCTGGACCGCGGGAAGACCTACACCCTGGCCGCGCCCCAGTTCCTCCTGGAAGGCGGCGACGGCTACGAGGTGTTCAAGACGGGCTCCGAGCCCAGGTACCTGGGCTACGCGGACAACGCGATCCTCATCGAGATGCTGGGCAAGCGCGGCACGGTGAGCCCGCAGGTGGAGGGGCGCATCGTGATCGAGTAAGGCGCTCGCCGCCCCGCACCCATATCCGGCGTCTGCCCGGCGCCACTTCCGGAGGCAGCCTGTGTCCTTGCTCTTCGACCCATCCGGCCTGAGTAATCCCGTGTTCTCCATACCCGGTATCAGCGTGCGCGACCCGGCGGCCATCTGGCACGACGGCACCTGCTACCTGTACTACACCCGGGAGATCAGCCGCCCGGGCACCCCCACCACTTGGGACATCGGTCTGGTGACCACCCGGGACTTCCGGAGCTTCTCACCGGAGCGCATCGTCACACCGGGCGGCTACGCTTCGCCGGGGAACGTGGTGCACGACGGCAGGCGCTTCTGCATGCCGATCCAGTCGTACCCGTGGCCGGCGGAGATCGCCCTGGTCTTCTCCTCCGACCTGCTGAGCTGGTCGGAGCCGGTGCACATCGTCCCGGCGGATTCCGGGCCCGGGTGGTGCCCGAAGCACGGGCCCATCGACGGCTGGCTCACGCCGCATGAGGGCCGCTGGTACTGCTACTGGGTGAACTTCCTGCGCGACACCGACCACCGCGCCTTCGGGGTGCACGTCTCCGACGACCTGGAGCGCTGGGAGAACCTCACGCCACAGGCGCCGCTCATCGACGGGAGTGCGTACAACCATAACGGGGGAGTGGAGAACTGCGCGGTCTTGGAGGCCCGGGGGCGGTGGCATTTCTTCGCCAGCGTGGGCGTGAACCCGCAGGCTCTGGCCCACGTGGCCTCGGAGGAGGGCCCGCTGTCGTGGCCGCCGCTGACCCCCGAGACGGTGCTGGACCTGCCCCACGACCGCTGGTGCAGATACCACCAGTCCGCGGTGTTCGTGGACGACTGGCGCGAGCAGTGCGGGCGCTACGCCATGCTCTTCCACGGGATCGAGACCCCTCAGGGGGAGGCGGCCTTCGGCCTGGCCTTCTCCGACGACCTGTGGCAGTGGGAGGCGCTGGATGCAGAGGGGTGAAGGGTGAACGGCCGGCGGCAACGGCACTGATGAGGCCTCACCCCCAGCCCCTCCGTTTGCGGGCGGGAGGGAGAACGGCTAACGGCCACCTCACCCCCCTGCCCCCCTCTCCCTTACGCCCGCAAACACCGCGGGCGACGGGAGGAGGTGGGGCGGCGGTGACGGCGTCCTCACCCCCGCCCAGCTCCTTCACGCGCCCACACGGCGGGCGCTTGGAGAGGGGAAGACGGCGACGGCGGGAACGGCCGTGGCGCGTGGCGCGTGGCGCGGAACGGCCGGCGGCCTCAGCTCAGTACGGCATCGGGTAGCCCTCGACCCCTACCGGCTTGGTGCAGATCCACGGGTTCTCCGGCAGACGGCGGAGCCGGGGCGTGGCCTGCGGGCCGCAGCCGCAGGGATAGTCGGCGGGGCTGTAACCCACAGTCTCGCCCAGCTCCTCCCACATCTGCGCGCTCTCCGTGCACAGCATGATGGGGATGTCCCTGTCGTACTGCCGGATCTGCTCGATGCAGAACTCGTAGATCTCCTTGCGAACCCAGTGCGGGAAGGGCTTGACCCTCAGCTCGGCGACTTCATCCACACTGTCACGGGCGGCCTCAAGGTAGACAGGATCGAGACGCTCGGGCTCGCAACTGCCCACCAGTTCGTCGTAGGTCATCCAGGCCAGGGTGAACAGGGCGATGAGGTCCGGGTGGGTGCGCTCGAAGACCAGGCGCGTCATCTCGGCGATCTCCTCCCGCCAGCCCACCACCGGCACGATGGGCTTGAACTTGAAGCGCGTCGTGATCCCCATCTCGTGACACTTGGCGGCCGCCTCGATGCGCTGCTCCATGGTGGCTGAGACGGCCTCGAGCTGCTCGCTCTGCGTGCGCCCCGTCAGGCTCCAGACGATGATCGTGTGCTCCCGGCCGGCCGGACTGACCTCCTCGAAGAAATCCACATTGGCGCTCTTGCTGTGGATCAGCAGATACCTGTCCTCCGTGGTGGCGAAATACTCGGCCAGGGCGGGGACCGCCCCGTACTCCGGCTCCAGGACCAGGGCCTCGGAATCGTCCTCGAACAAGAACGTCTTCTCCCACGGATTGGCCATGGCCAGCTCGTGAAGGTGGGGGATGTACTCCTCGATGTTCATCATGACGGTGATGATGCCGCCCAGGCCACAGTAGAAGCACTTGTGGGGGCAGCCGTTGGTGAGATGGATGCGCCAGGCCGGGCGACAGACGAGATCGGCGCACGGGGAGCCATCCCGCATCCCGGCGTCGCACCAACTGAAGGCGTCATAGCCGTAGGCGGCGCGCAGGGGGCCGCCGGCCTGGGGATACTCCTCGCGGAGCATGCGATGAGTCTCGGGCCACTTGCCGTCGAAGCGCATGACCCCCAAAAACAGCCCCGGCTCGCCGGGCGGGCTGGTGGTCATGCGTCCGCGGGCCGTGGCCCAGTTGCGCTCGATGATCGCCTCGGGAAGCTTCTCCAAAGAGACCGTCTCGACCGGAGTGTCGGCGGGGAGCGCGGCCAGCATCCGCTGGGCTCTGGCGCGCATCAGGGAGTCGTCCAGCACCTCATCGAGCACCATCACGTAGGGCGGCTTGAGAGCATACATGTTCGGACCTCTGGCCGGGACGTGGGCCGGGGCGGAAGCTCCGCTCCGGGGATGATGTGCTTTGCTCTGAGTGCATCCGCGTTCTATCCGGAAGGCTGCGTTGTCTCGGGAGGGGGCAGGACGACGGTCTTGGGCTCCTCGTCGGTGGTCCAGATCGTGGCGCCGTCGACTTTGACGGCCGTGGCCCCCATTGCCAAGATGCGCTCCACGGTGCCGTCGGGAGCGGTCTTGACATACAGGGCATGGCCGTCGGTACGCACTCGCCGATCGCCGATGGAGGAGACCTGGTGTGTCCGGAACCATGCGGTGCCCTCGTCGCCGACCGTCGCCCACATGGCACCTTCGCCGCTGCCGGTGGTGACCTGCGGTGCGGGCTCACCCGGGCGGAGCGGGCTGAGCACGGAGAGGAACTGGGCCCCCCGGACATCGCGTGCGACGGCACACAGCACGGTGTGGGTCTGCTCCTTGCCGGGGGTCAGGAAGTGCGTGCCTCGAGTCTGGTGCATCCGGGAGGCCCCCTGGACCGGGGAGGCGAGGTGTATGGCCAGGTCGGCGCCGGGCCGCCGCACCCGGGCGCACTGCCTGTCCAGGTCAAGGCTGCCGCCGCTGCCCTCACCCGCATTGACATGCAGGAGCCAGCGGAACTCGTGCTCGCCGTCCTCGGCCAGGGCCTGATCGGCGACGAAGAAGTGCCTCTCGCCCACCGACAGCACCGTACGGGCGAAACGGGCGTCGTTGTGGGCGCAGATGGCGCGGGCGGCGGAGACCTCGGGAGTGAAGAGCGCGCCGGTGACCGAGACGTCCACTCCCACATCCACCACGGCGCCCAGGGTAGTGGTGATCGGGGCGCCCTTGTCGTTGATGAGCACGAGGCTGTGGTGCTGCGCGCGGTTGGTCTTGTCCCTCTCGGCCCAGCCGCCGAACCCGCTGTCGAGGACGAGCGGCTCGTCACCCCTGGAAAGCACGATGGCCGTGGCATCCGGCTGCTCGTAGGCGCCTCCGGCGGTGCGGGCCTTGCCACGCTCGGCGCGGAGCAGGAGATAGGTGGCGTCGGGCCCCCAGTCACTGCGGAACACCACATCGCCCGACGCTTCCAGCGTCTGCCCCGGCTGCCAGGGGGGAGGGGTGGGCTCGACGCGGTCATCGTACAGCGCCAGGGCCTCGGGCAGTTGCGAGGCCGGCACTCCGGACAGCAGGTCCCAATTCCGGCAGTCCCAGGCGAAGAGCCCCTTGTGCTCCGGCAGCCAGGTGAGGGCGTAACTGTGAGAGGGGGTGAGGGCCGAGCTGTCGATGTTGGGGCGCAGACCGTTGGGCATGCGGATGCGGATGGACCACAGAGCGCCCTCCAGGGCCTGTGGGGGCAGCAGGTTCTCTCCGGTGACGTGGGCGTTGGCCGCCAGGAAGGGGATGTACAGGCGGGCGGCCTCAAACTGCCTCCCGGGGCCTTCGGCGTAGGCACCGTCGCGACAGATCTGCTCGCCCATGTGCTGGATCATCCGCTCGCGTGCCCTGCGGTACCAGGCCTTGGGGGTGCTGCGGCCGGCCGGGGGCTCGTAGTCGGAGATGGCCAGGGCGCAGAGGCCCAGGGCGGCATACTGGCGGATCTGACGGGTGTGGCCGCCCGCGCTGGGCCACGTGTAGCGACTGGTGTACAGCTCGTCTCCCAGCTCGTAGAGCAAAAGACGAGTCTTGGCCTCGAGGGCCTCCTGAGGCCTGAGGTAGCCGGCCAGCAGATCGTAGGCGATGGCCAGGTCCGCCGTGCCCTGAACCATGTGGTCAAGAGAGCGCCAGGTGTCGTCGAGAGCGGGGACACGGCAGCGCAGGAGGACTTCCGCGGCGCAATCGGCGTACTTGCGGTCGCCGGTGAGGACGAAGGCGAACGCCAGCGTCTTGGCGTCGGCGGCCTTCTCAACTGCGGGGCGACGACGGGTCTCGGCTCGGGCCACGGCGACCTTCACCAGTTGGTCCAGGCGGCGCCGCCACCGGTGGTAGGGCGCGCGGTCCAGTCGCTGCCGGATCGTGGGGATGTCGTCTCTCTGCACGAGGAGACAGGGGTGACGCTCAGGCGGGAGCCCGGACTGGGTCACACCGATCCCCAATCCGGCCAGGAAGGTCACCGTGGCGAACAACAGCAAAAGAACCCCGAAGACCACCGTGCGCCGGCGGAGCTTGAGACGACGGTGCTCGGGAACCTGGACTCTTTGTGTGTGCATGGTAGCACCCCGTCCGCCACACGGCGCGACCGACCGAGCATGTGCAGGAGGCCTGCGAGACGAGACGCTCAGGCGGTCGGGTCGCGGCTACGATTCTCGCCCGCCCGCCTCGGGACAGGCGCCCACCCAGGAACGTAGCTGGCGAAGCGTCGCCTCACACCGACGGCGACGGCGTATCAGTACCCCTGCGGCGTGCCACGGGTCCGGCGGCGAGCCCCCAAACGGCGGGTGGACGGCCTCGGGACTTGCCTCGTCTGCGCAGGAGTCGGCCTGTCGGAACGTCTAGCGGCCGCGGAAGACGGCCATGTCGGCCACGAACTCATCGAACAAGTAACGGGCATCATGGGGGCCGGGGCCGGCCTCGGGATGGTACTGCACCGAGAACACCGGAAGCTCGCGGTGCCGCATGCCCTCGATGGTATTGTCATTGAGGTTGACGTGCGTCTGCTCCATGCCGGTGCCGGCCAGGGAATCCAGGTCGACACAGAAGCCGTGGTTCTGGGTGGTGATCTCCACCTGCCCGCTGCGCAGGTCCTTCACCGGATGGTTGCCACCCCGGTGGCCGAACTTCAGCTTGTAGGTCCGTCCGCCCAGCGCCAGAGCGAGAATCTGCTGTCCGAAACAGATGCCGAACAGCGGGACCTTGCCCACCAGCTCCCGGGTTGTCGCGATGGCATACGTGATCGGGTCCGGGTCGCCGGGGCCGTTGGAGACCACGACGCCATCGGGCTGCAGGTCCATGATCTCCGCAGCCGTGGTCCGAGCGGGGACGACGATGGGCCGGCAGCCGCTCCTGAGCAGGCAACGGAGGATGTTCTGCTTCACCCCCAGATCGATGACGACCACGCGGTACCGCCGATCTGCTCGCAGCCGGGCGGAGCCGGGCCGCCGCTCCTCGATACCCAGAGTCAACTGGTGGGCGTCTTCGTCCTGGACCTCCACATAACCTTCACAACTCCACTCCCGCATCCGCTCGCAGGTGACGTCACAGGCCAGGTCGACGTTCACGATGCTCGGGGCCGCCTTGGCCTTCTCCACGAGGCTTTCCGCGCAGAGGTCCTCCGTGGAGATCACCCCCATCTTGGCCCCGTGTGTGCGGAGGTGGCGGGTGAGCATGCGGGTGTCGAGGCCACAGATGCCGATGATGCCGTGGGCCTGCAGATACTGCGACAGGCTCTGCGTCGCCCGCCAGTTGCTGGGAAACTCGCAGGCCTCCTTGACCACGAACCCCTCGACCCAGGGGCGCCACGATTCCATGTCCTCGGCGTTGATGCCGTAGTTGCCGATCTGGGGGTAGGTCATAGTGACGATCTGGCCACGATAGGAGGGATCGGTGAGGACCTCCTGGTAGCCGGTGAGTCCCGTGTTGAACACGACCTCGCCGTGGTTCTCACCTTCGGCACCGAAGGCATAGCCCTCAAACACCACCCCGTCTTCCAGCGCCAGCATCGCCGGTTTGCGCACAGTCAGTCTCCTCAAGCAGGTATCGCGCCAGGGGCCGCGGCCGGGCTGCGGGCCTGCGGCCGTATCAAACCCAAGAGCACATTATAGCCCCGCACCGGGGCGGCTGCAAGAAAACGGCGCGGAACGGTGGGAACCCTGCGAGGCGGCGCAGCCGTTGCCTTCGGCCGTTGCCGTCAGGTCCGCAGGACCGCCCGGCGCCGCGAAGCGGCGTCCTCCAGCGGTGGGCGAAAGCCCATCGCACCCGGCGCAGGCCACCGCGGCGGGGTACAGG
>CAZXDD010000332.1:0-8693 GCA_964639415.1 uncultured Armatimonadia bacterium | reverse complement strand
CCAGTCGTTGCCGTCGCCTTTCGCCGCTATCCTGTCCATCCGCCGTTATCCTGTCCCCAGGGCCGCGGCCACCACCCTGGCCCCCTCCTGTGCCCACTTCTCACCGGCTCCGGGAGCAGGTAGCGGCATGCCGTAGATCTTCGCCGCCGACGCCGACGCATAGCCTCCGCCCTCCACGTCTTCCCTTGTCGCGATGTAGCCGCGCACGCCATTGCAGGTGGCGGCGATGAGGCCCAGATGGCTTGGGGCGCTGTCGCGGATGATCTGGCCCAGACGGGTGAAAGCCTCCGCCGACAGACCGGCGAAGTATACATCTCCACAGGCGATGGCCTGGATCTCGGCGCTCATCTCCCGGCCCACGGCGCCTGTGGTGTGGTAGGAGATCTGTAGCTCGTGCCAGCGTTCATCCACCCGGGAAGGGCCGTCCTCGGGGCATTCGGCCAGGCGCTTGCGAACCTGCTCCAGGCCGGTCCGCAGTTGCTCCAGGTTCGCGGGGGCCGCTTCGAGGGGGATCAGGCGGGAGGCGCATCGGATCGGCCCCGGGGTCCAGGGCACGGAGGCGCCAAGGCCCCGGCGCGCCGCGGCGGCAAGGTCGCGGCCGTAGATCTGCAGCGTCTCCTGAGTGCCTGAGCCCCAGTTCACCGTGTTCGACAGCGGGTTGATGTCGCCGCTGCAACCATTGAGGTATACGGCCCGTATGCCGTAGGCGTTGAACTCGCGGATCAGGGCGCCGCAGTAATCGGCGGAGTACCGGTCCAGGCGCCCCAGTGTCACCGGGTGGCAGGCATAGGAGAGCACCAGAATCGGGCGCCCGCCCTCGACATCCACGGCCACACCGCGCACGTGTGTGTCCAGATCGGTGCCCCCCACGCGGTTGTGGGCGAACCCCTCGGCGAAGTCGGTCTGGAACTTGCGGGCGGCGGCCACGGGGCGCAGGTCGTCCAGTGCGGCGCGGATGACCTTCAAGAGCTTATGCTCCAGCTCGAAGACGAAGTCCTCGGAGGGCATGCCGCAGCCGTGCAGAGGCATGGCCGCCGGGCCGGTGTGGGTGTGGGTGCAGTGGAGCATGAGCGCCTCCGGGGGCAGAGCGAACAGTTCGGCGGCGCGGGAGCGCACATGGGCGACGAACGTGGTGGAGAGCGCGAGCAGGTCCAGTTGGACAATGACGGCACTCGAGCCGCCCTGCTCCAGCGCCACGGCGCGCCCCATGAGCCTGTCCAGGGCCCCGGTGGCGCGGCGGTCGAGGTAGTAGCCGTAGCCGGTCATCTCCTGGCCGGGCGGCGGTGTGATGTCGATATTGGCATATCCTGCGCGCATGGGCGGTAGTCCCCCCGAGTTGGCCTGGTGAATGGCGAGCAGGGGGCCGTTCGTCAGGCGGTGGGTTGGCACCTCCGGGGCCGCCGGGCGTCGGCCGTGCTCCGCCCCGCAAGTCGCCCCCGCCGTCTGGAGGCGCAAGGAAGGGGCATGGGAGTGAGGCGACGTCGGTGCCGCTGACGCCGTCCTCCCGGCCAGCGGCGGCGGGGCTGGAAAGCCGGCACCACCAACGGCAGGCGCCGTTCGCCGCTGCCGTCACCGCCCCGCCCGCCACTCCCCACAACGAGACGGGTACGGGCGTGGGGCCTCATCAGTGCCGCCGGCCGCCCCTCCTCGCCACGCCGCCATTTCGGGCAGACAAACCGGCGTCGCTGTGCTAACATGGGCCACGTCCGCCTGGGGGTATCCCACGCGACCGTCTTCGGGCAAGCGCGACCGCCCGCGGCGGCCGCTAGAGCTTTAGGGGCGATGAGCGATGATACGAAGTACCGCCACCATGGCACTTGTCCTGTGCGGCCTATGCGCCACCACGTGGGGGCAGGCGCCTGTGTTCGCGCCCGCGGCCGTCAAGGAGGCCCCCGTCATCGACGGCGGCTTCGAGGACGCCGCCTGGGAGGAGCAGACGTGGGTCAGCAACTTCGCCAATCCCGAGAGCGGCGAGCCCGCCGCCGCCCAGACGCTGTTCCGTGTCGTGCATGACGACAGCGCGCTGTATCTGGCCATCTTCTGCGAGGACCCGGGGGAGCAAGCGCCCAGGGCCACGCTGACGGCGCACGACGACACGCTCTGGGTCGACGACTGTGTGGAGTTGATGATCGACCCCACCAATCGTCGCCAGACGTACGCCCACATCATCGTCAACCCCAATGGCGCCGTCTACGACGCCTGGGTGACCGGTGCCGGGGCCAGCCGCGACATCGACTACGAGAGCGGCGCTGAGGCGGCGGGGCGGCTTGTGGAGGAGGGGTGGCAGGTGGAGCTGAGAGTTCCCTTCGCGGGCCTGCGTCTGTCGCCGGCGGCCGGGGATACCTGGGCCTTCAACCTCTGCCGCGGGAAGAAGACCGCTCCCGCCGAGCTGTCTTGCTGGGCTCCGCCCAAAGCCGTGGGGTTTCACCATCCCGAGAGCTTCGGCACCCTCTCCCCCATCCGGGCCAATCTCAAAGAGCACTTCATCGCCTTCGCCACGCCCGTGTTCTCCAGGCCCTACTTCGAGGAGCAAGACCTCGTCGGCACCCTGGATATCCCCTATCTCAATGGCACCGGTCACGCCGTGCGCCTGCGAGTGCGGGCGGCGTTCACCCGGGCCGGGGGCGACGAGATGGTAACCGAGGCCACACCGACCCTGGGCGAGGGCCAAGGGACTCTCAAGGTGCCCGTCACGGTGGGGCAACCGGGCCCGGCCGACCTGGAGCTGACGATCTGGCGCACCGACCCGGACCGCCTCGTGAGTCGCGGCCGACACGAGATGGAGCTGGGTCATCACCCCATCGATATCACCTTCCTCCGCCCCGCCTACCGCGACACCATCTACGCCAGTTTGCCCTGCCCCGAGATCGTGTGCAATCTGAAGGTGAATGCCCGGCCCCGCGATCTGGAGCAGTGCGAGCTGCGCGTGACCCTCAACATCGGCGCCACGGAGTTGTCCGTCCGCCGCGCACGGAACCTCTCGCCGGAGGGCGAGGCCATCGTGGCCTTCGCCAGCGAGATCATCCCCGCAGGCGAGTACGTGGTGAAGGCCCAGGCGCTACTGGGCGACAGCGTGCTCGCCGAGGGCGAGCGGACTCTGCACAAGCTCCGCCCACAGCCCAGTGAGATCATCCTCGACCACGACGGCCACCTGCTGGTCAATGGCCGGCGCTTCTTCCCCAGCGGCTTCATGGGTGCCGCTCCCGACCCGCGCCTGCAGCAGGCCGGGTTCAACACCATCCATACCTACACCGCCTGGTACACCCACCGCGACGGGGATCTCAGGACATGGCTGGACGAGGCGGATTCCATGGGGCTGAAGGTGGTCCTGTATCCGTACCCGGGCGAGGTGGGGTTCACAGGCTTCCGCGACCGGGCGAGGATCACGGACGAGGACCTGGAGGATATCCTCAGGTTCGTGGATCAGTACAAGACCCATCCGGCGGTGCTGGCCTGGTATCTGTGCGACGAGCCCCGGGGCGCCCAGTGGCGGGAGAGCATCCGCAGGGTCTATGAGGCCTTGGTGAGCGCCGATCCATGCCACCCCTGCGTGGCGCTGGACAACAGCCCCTCGACGCTGCTGAAGCTGGAGGGGTCGGCGGACATCCTCTGGATCGACCCGTACCCGGGGTTCCAGCGAGAGGGTGGGCCCCGCGAGCCGCTGAGCATGGTAGGCCGAGCGGTGCAGGAGGTCCGCGAGGGGCTCCGGTCGCCCAGACCGGTCTGGGTCGCCCCGCAGGCGTTCAGCTACGCCGAATGGGACGAGGCCCGCAAGGCAACGGAGCGGGCGCCGAACCTGCAGGAGATCCGCTGCATGCACTACCTCGCTCTGCTCTCGGGCGCCGAGGGGATCATCCCCTTCGCCTGGACCTATGCCCGGCGCCACCCCAGTACGCGGAACACGTACCTGGAAAGCATCGGTCCCGAGATGGCGGCGCTGAGCCATTACTTCCTGTACGGCGCCCGTGTGGAGAACTGCCGCGGCGAGACGCCGGGCAAGGAGGGCGACATCCGGGTGGGTGTCTGGGAGCATGAGGGCGAGATGTGTATCGTGGCTGTCAACGCACGGCCGGAGGAGGTGCGGGCGCGGCTGCGGGTGCCGGGCCTGGGCCGGCGCCGCGTCAAGGAGCTGGGGGCCAAGAGGTTCATTGAGACGGACCACGACGCCCTCGAGGAGACTTTCGCTCCGTACGCCGTGCATATCTACAGCGATGAGCGGCGTCTGCCCGGCCTGCTTCCGCTGGAGCAAGTCCTCAAGCACATCGAGAACGATGAGGCGGCACAGGCCAGGTCTCAGCAATGACGGACCGGCACAAGGACGGACCGGCGCCAGACCGACGACAGGGCCCGCCGTCTATCCCGCCGCAGGGGACCGTCGGGCCACAGATAGGCCGGAGCCATTCACCTAGATGTGAGTCACCCAGGAGGCCAGCATGTCAGACATCCGTGTCGCATTGATCGGCTGTGGGGGGATGGGCAAGTCCCTCATCGGCCAGCTCAAGACCATCGACGGCGCCGCGCTTGTCGCCGGCGTCGACGCCTTCGAGCAGGCGCGTGAGGCGTTCGCGACAGAGCACGAGGTACCGACCTTCGCCACCTTCGCCGAGGCCAATGCCGCCGTGGAGCTGGACGCCGTCGTCGTGGCGGTCCCCAACCATCTCCACGCACCGGCGACGATCGAGGCCGCCGAGGCCGGCAAGCACGTGTTCTGCGAAAAGCCCATGTCCCTCACTCTGGAGAGCTGTCGGGCCATGATCGAAGCCTGCAAGCAGGCCAATGTGAAGCTGCAGATCGGCCAGGTGCTCCGCTATCTGCCGGACTTCAACAAGGCCATCCAGATGGTCCAGGACGGAGACCTCGGCACCCCCATGCACGGCGCCATCTGCCGCTACAGCGGACCCAAGGAGAACTGGAACAACACCTGGCGCGACGATCCCGCCCAGGTGGGGCACTACATCTTCGAGGTCTCGGTACACGAGATCGACTTCGCCCGCTGCATCTTCGGCAGGGCCGTGGCCGTCACCGGATGGGACCTCTCCTTCGACCCCAAGAGCCCGCTGTGGGCCAAGGCAACCACCGGCGTTATCGAGTTCGAGAGCGGCGCCGTCTGCGTGCTGACCGAGGGCATGTTCAACCCCATCGGCCGTACCGAGGTGGAGCTCTCCGGCACCGGCGGCGCCGTGCGCTTCCACTGGGGCAAGGACTTCATCTACAAGTCGCTCTGCGGCAGGGAGGACTTCACCGCCGAGGGCCAGCAGATCGCCGAGGGAGTGGAGACGGGCACACGCCGGGAGCAGCGGGAGTGGATCGAGGCCATCCGAGACGATACCGCCCCCACGATCCCCGGTGAGGAGGGCATGGCCAATATCGAGATCGCGCTGGCCATCCTCGAGAGCAGCAAGAGGAAGACCAGGCTGGAGCTGCCCCTGGAGGGGTAGGGCGGTCCTGCGGGTCCCGCCGGGGCGGGTGTGCGAGGCCGTACCTCGTGCACCCGGCCCCCTGTGTGGTGGCTGGACGCGGGGCTGGGTGACGGCAAACGGCATCTACGGCGGTGACGGCGTCCTCGTCCCCGGCTCGCTCCTTGCGCGCCCCCCCGCGACGCCCGGTACGACCAACGGCCCGCCGCAATGGCCGCACGCCCACGTCATCGCCCCCCAACCCGTCGTTGGCCTCTATCCGCCGTGCCGCTCTCTGCCGTTCTTTCTGCCTCTGCGTCTCGTGGTAAGGTGCTCCCCGCCGCCCTGTGCTCCTGCCTCCACTGCCCTACTCGTCCTCGGGAGTGAAGGGACTCTCGCCCTCGGGCAGATAGAGGATGCGGTGGCAGCTTTCGCACCGCACGATCTGGGCCCCAGCTTTCAGGCGCTGGGCGTAGGCTCCGGGCAGGGTCACCTTGCAGCCGCGGCAGGAGCCCTTGTGTACCGCGGCCACCGCCAGGCCTCCCAGCTTCTCGCGCAGGCCGTCGTACTGCGTGATGAGCGCAGCGTCCAGTCGGCCCACCAGCTCGGCGCGGCGGGCGCCGAGTGTCTCCAGCTCCTCGGTGAGCCGCTGGTTTTCCGAGGCGTGGCTGCGATTGAGGGCCTCTACCTTCTTCCCCCACTTGCCCACGGCCGCCTCGTACTTGGCCACGAGCTGCTCGATCTCCTCGATCTGGGTCATCAGCTCGAGAATCTGCTCCTCCAGCGTGCCCTTCTGGCGTGCCAGCTCCTTGAGCTTCTGCTCCAGCGCCCGGAGCTGCTTGGGATCGGTGACGGTGCCGCCGTAGGCCTGCTTGGACTTCTGCTCTTGCTCCTCCTCGTTGGACTTCAGGCGCAGCTCGCTGTCGCGCATCCGGGCCTTGAGGTCCTTGAGCGTCTCGGCGGCGCGGGCCAGCTTCCTTTGCCCCAGCTCGAGCTTAGCCTGTGCCTCCCCGCCGTCACCGGCGTCGGCCAGCGCGGCCTGGTGGGCGGCAATGGCAGTGTCCGCCTGCTGCAGTTCGTAGAGGAGGGGAAGCTGCTGTTTGATGTCTGCCATGGGGCCCATCTCCCTGTGCCAGGATTAGTGAGGAGGCGTCTCGACGTTCGCGAAGGGGTCTGAGCTCTCCTGACTGATGGCCGGATGGAGGCGCCCTCTTGTTGCCTCGCGCAGGTACCTGGCCAGCAGGTTCAGTACGGGTCGCTCCGTCTGGTAGTGGCCGGCAGCGAGCACGGCCAGGCCCAGGTCGGAGGCCAGGAGCGCGTCGTGGTACTTGATCTCACCCGTGACCATGACATCGGCCAGCGCCGCGGCCTGCGGAACCATCTCTCCGCCCGAGCCGGGGACCAGCGCCACGCGCTCCACCGACCGGGCCGGGTCACCTACCATCGATAGCGACGGCGCCGAGAGCTTGCGCCCCACATAGGTTGCCAGCGCATCCAGACGCATCTGCGGAACGGCCGTGACCCTGCCCAGGCCCTGAGGCTGCTCTGCGGCGGGTACGGTGCCGACCGAGACCCCCAGCCCCGCGGACTGCGCGGCGGCGACACAGATGGAGGCCTCCCGGCGCGAGAGTACCAGTTCGCGGCGGGTGGCGACCTTCCCTTCCGCGCAGTTGGTCTTGGCCTGCCACTCACACCAGCCGGCCTCCGATAGCCCGGCGGCGCCCAGCGCGCTCTCGATGCGCGGCGGAGGACCGGTGAGAGTGACCGCCACCGACTCCTCCCCGCCGGTCTGATCACCGACCAGCGCCGCTCCCCTCGCGATCCCGAGCTGATCGGCCAGCGCCGCCGCCGTCCCGATGCTCAGGGAGCTGTCCAGATTGGTGTGGGCCACATAGACACTCACCGTCGCCCGCGCGGCGGCAAGCACCGTCTGCCCGGCCACCGTATAGCCCGTCACGGCCGCCAGCGGCTTGAAGATCAAGGGGTGATGGGCGATGATCAGCGATGCACCGGCGGCCTTCGCCTCCCTCACCGAGTTTCGCGTCACATCAACCGTCAGCAGGCAGCTCTCGGTCTCCAGGTCGCTGCTACCCACCTGCAGGCCCACGTTGTCCCAGGGTTCGGCCAGTGTCAGAGGCGCACGCGCCTCGAGCAAGGCGATGATGTCTGCGATGACCATAGTGGTGTCTACCTCAAGTTAGCACTCTGTTGTGCCGAGTGCTAAAAAAGCAGGCGAGTGCATTGACTCGCGCCCATCGACGGAGTAGAATAGGCACTGTCTGACGGACGCCAAGGTGTTAGGAGATGGGTTGCCATGCCGATCTACGAGTATGAATGCCAGAAGTGCGGTCGCGTCTTCGAGGTGCGGCAGAGCTTCAGCGATGACCCGGTCACGGTCTGCGAGGGTGAGGGATGCAAGGGCAAGGTCAAGAAGCTGTTTAGCCCGCCGGCAATCATCTTCAAGGGTAGCGGCTTCCACGTCAACGACTACGGACGCGGCAGCAATTCCGGCAAGCCGGCGCCTTGCTCCACTGAGAAGGCCCAGGAGAAGGCCGAGACCTGCAAGGCCTGTGAAGGGGCCTCCTGCAGCGCCAAGTAGCTGTAGCACCGCGGCTCTGCCCGCGAAGCGGCCGACACGGCCCCGCCGGCGCCCTCGGGCATGGCGGGGCTTTTCGCTTTGCCGGCCCGGGCCGACGGCCGCCAACATCAGGGCTCGAGGATGACCTTCATCGCCCCATGGGCCGCCTTGTTCCGGGCCACCTCGAAGGCCCGGGGCGCATCGCGAAGCGGGAAGCGATGTGTGATCATCTCTCCCACACGCACCTTGCCCTCAGACATCAGCTCCAGAGCCGTCTGGAAGTCCGGGTAACGGTGGTTGCTGGAGGTGGTGATCCGGCGCTCGCCGGCCAGTGCCGCGTCGCTTAGGGCCAGCCCCTCGCCGACCCCGGCCATGAGCACCATGGCCCCGCCCCGCGCCAGCATGGCCAGGCCGGCCCGCTGAGTCTCCGGGTTGCCGGTGCTCTCGAACACCGCATCGACCCCGCGCCCGCCCGTCTCCCGGAGCACTTCGGCGGCCACCTCGTCCCCCGATACTCCCTGCGCCGAGACCACACCGTGGGCTCCCAGCTCGCGCGCGCAGGATAAAGCCGTCTCGTATACATCCACCACCCAGGCCCGCCCCGCCCCGAGCGCTCTGGCGATCTGCAGAATGCCCAGGCCGATGGGGCCGGCGCCGAGCACGGCGAAGCTGCCCAGATCGGAAGAGCACACGTCTGAACTCCAGTCACCGCTCATTAT
>CAZXDD010000331.1:0-8730 GCA_964639415.1 uncultured Armatimonadia bacterium | reverse complement strand
TGTCGGCCTCGCCCGCGGCAGGTGACGTCACCTGGCCGCAGATCAGGGCGAGAGCCACCGCGGCCAAGGCCGCGAAAGGAAGGCGTCGTGTGTACCGCGCAGGATCGGTGAGAAGACGCAGCCGCATCTCGATTCCTCCTCAGGCGTATACGCTGCCGGCCGCGGAGCGCGGAGAGGTCTGGCGGTGACCCGGCGGCTCCCCGGGCCCCCGGTGCATGTGGTTCGCGGCCGGTCGCTGGTGACACGGCGGCTGTTCGTTTCGCCGCCCGCGTCCATGCGTTCCCCGGGCTCCGGCCGCCGCAATCCTATGGCGAACGCCATCATGGTGCATCCCATCAATACCCATTCTAAACCGATTTAAGTCATTTACTTTATGTTATCTGAACCCATCGCGCTTTTCGCTATTGCAGTCGTAGCCCATGCGCGACGCCCTGATTCGGGCCTTGATGTGCACGTCAGCGGGAAACGCGATGCAAAGCGGCTTGTCCTGTGCGCACACGACGTTCTGACCTGTGCTCCGGGCGGCCCTGAGGGGGGCATCTAGATGCCTATATGCACCGACTTCTGCACAGATGAATCAAGTTCTGGGGTCGGGATCACGCCGTCCGTGAATGCGTAGGTCGGGCTTTCCAGCCCGACTCGGCGATCGCGCCTCGCGGGATCGCCGCCTGGCCGTCGCACTGACCGAAGGCGAATCTCCGCGCCGTGCTCGTCGGTTTGAGGCGGAGCTTCACTGGACCCATAGGGTGGCCCCCGACACCGCGGTGGACACGGCATTTGCCAAGCTTGTGGAACTCGGGTATCTTTGAGCCCGGCCGCCCGGCCGCGCATCAGGGCGGCGAGAGGCGATTTCCGGCATGTTCATCGACACCCACGCACACCTGAACCACGAGCGCTTCTACCTTCAGGAAGCTGAAGCCGTGCAGAGGGCCAATGAGGCCGGCGTTGGCATCATCGTCAACGTCGGCTTCGACGTGCCCGCCAGTTGGCGGGCCGCGGAGCTCGCCGACCGGTTCGAGGGGCTCTATGCCGTGGTGGGTACCCATCCCCACGACGCGAAGGACTGCACCCCGGCCATCCTGGATGAGGTGCGGGAGCTGGCCGCGCTGGAAAAGGTGGTCGGCATCGGTGAAGCGGGCCTGGACTTCCACTATGACAATTCCCCCCGCCCCCAACAGAAGGCGGTGTTCGCCGATTTCATCCACCTGGCGGCAGAGGTCCAAAAGCCCCTGATCATCCACAGTCGCGAGGCGGAACTGGCGACGCTGGACATCCTCGACGAGCACCTGCAACCCGGGCAGAAGGTGGTTATGCACTGCTTCGGCTCGGATCTGAACTTCGCCCGCAATTGCGTGGAGCGTGGCTTCCTGCTGGGGATGGCCGGGCCGCTGACCTTCCCCAATGCCAAAGCCCTGCAGCAGGTGGGCCAGCGCATCGGACTGGAGCACCTGCTCCTGGAGACGGATTGCCCCTACCTGGCGCCACAGCCGGTGCGTGGCAAGCGCAATGAGCCGGCCTATATCCCGATGATCGCCGAAGTGCTGGCGCAGTTGCAGGGGGTGTCGGTGGAGGAAGTGGAGCGCAAGACCACCGAGACGGCCAGGGCGTTCTACGGGATAGGGTAGGGCAGAGGCGAGGCCCGGACCTCCGGCTACGCGGGGCCGCTCGCATGGTTTCGGCCGGTTATCACGATGAAAGGCGGAAACGCCGGAATGGATACGGTCAACTGGCTACTTGTGGGAGCCGGAGACATCGCCGGGCGCCGGGTGGGCCCGGCGCTGACTGAGGTGGAGCACTCCCGCCTGGTGGCGGTGTGCGACCTGGACGGGGAGCGCGCGCAAGCGCTGGCGGAGAAGCTCGGGGCGGAGAAGGTCTACACCGACTATGCAACCGCGCTTTGGCAAAGCGGGGCCGATGCGGTGTACATCGCCACCCCGCAGAGCACGCACATTGAGCTGAGCCTGCAGGCGCTGGCCGCCGGGAAGCATCTTTTGTGCGAAAAGCCTCTGGGTCTGGGCGGTGCCGAGTGCATGCGGCTTTTGCAGGCGGCGCGCCTTTCCGACCGCACCACAAGCTGCTCCAACTACCGCCGTCTCTCGGAGCAGTACAAGCTGACCGAGGCGATGCTGCGGCGGGGGGAGATCGGGAAGCTCACCGGGGGCTGGATCCTGTATTCCACGCCCTTCTACAATCCGGGCAAGGCGCCGATTAGCCGGGCTCTGGGCATGAGCCGCATCAAGGAACTGGGCTTCTACCTCATCGACATCGTCCACAATTTCCTGGGCATGCCGTCGTCGGTGGTGGCCCTGGCCGGCACCATCCATCAGGCGGTGATGAACGACGTGGAGGAGCTGGCCACCGTGGTGCTGAAGTTCCCCGGCGGGGAGCTATGTACCATTATGTTCGACTGCACCGCTCCCGGCACCCGTCACGAGCTGGAGCTGTTCGGCACCGAGGGACGCATCCAGTGGCCGCAGTGGCCGCCCCACGGCAATGGCCCGGTGGTGAAGATCACCCCGCGGGGCACCGAGGAGGTTCCGGCGGAGACCGACAGCAACTGGCATCTGCCCATGGTGCAGGACTATGTGGACGCCCTGCGCAGCGGGCGCGAGCCGGTGTGCACTCTGGAGAGCGCGACGAAGACCGAGTTCATCACCGACGCCATCTTCCGCTCCCTGGACGGTGGGCGCGTGGAGCCGGTCTTGTGGGAGGAGCCGGCATGAGAGTTCTGTTGGTTGGCGGAACCGGCTGTATCAGCGGCGACATCGCGGCTTTGGCGGCCCGGAGAGACGACATCGAGCTGTATCTGCTGAACCGCGGCTCGCGGCCGGCCTTCGTCCCCGCCGCCGCCCGCTGTATCCAGGCGGACATCTCCAGGCCCGAGCAGGTCCGGGCGGGCCTGGTGGGTATGACCTTCGATGTGGTCGTGGACTTCCTCTCCTATGGTGTGGAAGACCTCGAGAGCAAGCTGGACATCTTCCGCGGCTACTGCGGCCAGTACATCTTCATCTCCTCGGTGGCCGTGTACCGCACCAAATCGGACTGCGAGATCATCACCGAGGACAAGACGATGGTCGGCAATACGCTGTGGTCGTACGGGCGGGGGAAGATCCTGGCCGAGCGGCGGCTGCAGGCCGAGCACGAGCACAGCGGCCTGCAGTACACCATCGTGCGCCCGGCCTTCACCTACAACAAGCTGCGCATCCTCCACCCGGTGGGGCCGGGGCATCAGACGCACTCGTGGACCATCGCCGACCGCATCCTCAAGGGCAAGCCGCTACTGATGCACGACGACGGCACGGCGCTGTGCACCGTGACGCATACCGAGGACTTCGCCAAGGCCTTCGTGGGCCTGTGTGGCAACCCGGCGGCCTTCGGGGAGGCGTACCACATCACCTCCGACGAGTACCTGACCTGGAACCGTGTGGCGGAGCTGGTCGGTGACGCCCTGGGGAGAAAGCCCAACCTGTGCCACGTCCCGGCCCACGACCTGGGCCTCGAGCTGGGCGGCGACTTCGGCGAGAAGCTCATTAGCTTCTCACGCAATGCGATCTGCGATAGCAGCAAGGTGCGCGCCCTGGTTCCGGAGTTTGTCTGCACCACGCGCTTTGCCGAGGGGATCAAGCGCACTATCCAGTTCTACCTGGATAACCCGGAGTACCAGGTGATCCACGAGGAGTTCGACCGGCGAATGGACGAGATCGCCGCCAAGTACGGCTGAAACCTCTCAACCGTCGGTCGTCGCAGGCCACGACTCCCCCTTGTCCTACTTCATTACCGAAGCGGAGGTTGGCTGATGCAGGGCCGCGTCTTGAGTATCGAGCGCATGGCGGTTCACGACGGGCCGGGTATCCGTACCACCGTATACCTCAAGGGGTGCTCGCTGCGTTGCCGCTGGTGCCACAACCCCGAGAGCATCTCGCCCGAGCCCCAGATCGGCCTGCAGAGCCGCCGCTGCATCGGCTGCGGAAGCTGCGTGGCCGTCTGTCCCAACGGGGCGCACACGCTTCAGGGCGGCGAGCATCTCCTGGATCACCGGGTCTGTACCGCCTGCGGCGCCTGTGTGGAGGCCTGCCTGCCCGGAGCGCTGGTGCTCTACGGCCGGCAGACGTCCGCCGAGGAGGTGGCCGCAACGGTGCTGCAGGACAAGACCTTCTATGACACCTCAGGCGGGGGCTGCACCGTGTCCGGGGGAGAGCCGCTTTTGCAGGCGGAGTTCTGTGCCGAGGTCCTCGCCCTGCTGAAGCAGGAGAACGTCCACTGCGCCGTAGACACTTCCGGCGCGGTGGCATGGGAGCGCTTTGAGACGGTTCTGCCTCTGGCCGACATGTTCCTGTATGATGTGAAGCACGTGGATGAGGCGCTCCATCAGGAGCATACCGGGGGCTCGAGCCGCCGCATCCTGGACAACCTCCGCCGCCTGTCACAGTGCGGGGTGCCCATCGAGGTGCGCATCCCCACGATCCCGGGGTTCAACGCCGACGAGGTGAGCATGGCCTCGATCGGTGAGACGCTGGCGGGGCTGGACAACCTGGTGGGCGTGCGCCTGCTGCCGTACCATCTGGCGCGGCAGAAGTACGAGGCCGTCGGCCGGCCGGATACCATGCCCGAGGTGGCCCCACCGGACGAGGCCACCATGGCCCGTCTGACCGAGATTCTGCGAGGTTACGGACTGGTGGTGTTGGCGTGAGCGGGCGACTCGCAGAGCAACAGGATGGCGGCAACGACAGGAGAACAGGATGGACAGGATGACCGTCCCGCCCGGCGGGAGCGGATGAAGGCAACAGCGTGCGGACGCCAGAGGCGGGAGCGAGCGACCTACCCCTCTTGGGCCATCTGCAGGACCACGGTGGCGGCCCCAATCGGATCCAGGTTCATCTCCACACGGTCCTCGAGGATCTCCGGCGCCTTGCCCAGCAGCGCGGAGGCACTGGTCACCGCCCCCTGTGTCTCGATGATTGCCCGCAGCGGCCGGTCCGTCGGGTTCGCCAGCAGCACATACGTCTTGCCCTCATGAGCCCTAACCAGCCACTGCAGGCCCTCTGTGTCGCAGGTTACCGTGACGGCCTTGTCCTCGGTGCCCAGCATTAGCGGCTGTGACAGCTCGGCGGTCTCGCGGTTGAGGTCGGCAAAACGCCCCCACAGCGGGGTCTGGGTGAGGTCCCAGCCCGGGTCGCGGAAGGCGTACCAGAAGATGCCCTTGGCGCCGTTGACCAGGGCCAGGTAGAGCATGACCCGGGCCTGCTCGTAGGTGGGCTGGTTGCTGGGCTCGGCGATCCAGCCGGCCTGGAGGACCGCGGTCAGGTTCTGCCACGGTTCCAGGACGCCGCGGGCTTTGGCCACGCAGTCGGAGACCAGCGTGAGGGGTGCGTGGGGGATGGGGTAGGGGTCGACCTGGAGGATGTCGCAGAAGCTCGCCCAGTATGCGTAGCGATCGGGGCCGGAGATGGTGAGCGAGAGTGGGTGGTCGCGGTCGATGGCGCGCAGCCTGGCGTAGGCGTCCGGGACCTCGTCGATGATGTCGGCGCGCAGGTCGGGCTCGTCGATGATCTTCCAGTTCAACACGGCGCGGCTTTTGGAGAATCGCACCAGTTTGCTCTCGGAGACGGCCATGTTCTTGGCCACCTGGCCGCCTGCGTAGAGGGGTACGTCCACCATGATCTGTGCCGTCTCGGCGGCTCCCAGACTCCTTCCGAAGACCTCGAGGTCGCCGGTGGCCACGCCCTGAACGCAGTTGAACCCGCGTCGGGCCAGCTCGGCGTAGGCCGTGGCGGGAACGTGGTACAGGCCGATGGGGAAGAACGGCTTCCCATCGGCCAGAATCGTGCCTGTATCGCTGAGGTTAGTGGGTTTCCGATCCGGGAGCGGGACGAAGGCCATGACGGTGGCCCTGTCCTCCCGGCCCTCCAGCCGGCACTGCACCCTGTAGCTACCCGGCTCGGTTCCGGGCAGCTCCAATGAGGTGGAGAAGCCCTCTTCCGTCCCGGTTAGCCTGGCCCTGGGTGTGGCGACATTCCCATCGGGCAGGATGATGCGGAACTGCAATGGCGGGGGCTCGGGACTGTCCCAGCCGGCCGAGATGCGAGCCATGAGGTGAACCGTTCTGTCTTCGCCCGGCTTGACCACCTGACGCTCAGGAAAGAGCGTGACCGGTAGGGGTTCTTGCACCAGCAGCAGCTCCAGGTCGTCGAACCAGATGGTGCCCCTGCCGAAGAGGCGGAGCAGGAGGGCGGCGCGGGTGGTGTCCGCCGGGGCCCGGGCCGTCACGGCGAGCTGCTCCCACTCTCCACTGAGCAGCACCTGGCGGCGCTCGTAATGGCCGGCGGTGTTTTCTCCCGCCGCGTTGTAGAACTCAATCTTCAGGGCCGCCAGCGACGGCGAGGTCAGCCCGTCGCCTCGGACCCAGGCCCGGAAAGAGTAGGTCGCGCCGCCCTGCAGGCCCTCCACCGACTGGGCGACCCACGGCGCTTCGCTACCGGTGGGATTCTGGATGCGCAGAGACACGTTCTGTCCGTGCGAGACACGGTTGTCGATGGCGACGCGATCGCCGAACTGCTCGAACTGCTGCTCCGAGTAGCCCTTCTTGTGCTCCTCGAAGCCGGGGTTGACCAGCTCGACAGGGCGTGGCAACTCCTGGGCCAGCGCGGCGACGGCCATCAGCGCCAGGGCCGCTTGGGCCCCAAGGCGGACTATCTGCGTGACGACAACCATGAAGAGAGCTCCTCTTTGCTCCAGGTGTTGATGACCCCGGCCGCCTCCACCCAGCCCCGGCGGGCGGTGAGCACCCCGTAGCGGACAAACTGCAGGTGGGGCGTATCATGGGCATCGGTGTTGATGCTCAGCAGGGCCCCGCGCTGCCGGGCCAGCCGGCAGTGGGCATCATTGAGGTCCAGGCGCTCCGGTGAGGCGTTCACCTCGAGGGCCACGTTGTGTTCGAGTGCCGCCTCGATGACCGTCTCGATGTGGATGCCGTAGGGCGCCCGGCCCAGGAGCAGTCGTCCCGTGGGATGGGCCAGGATATCCACGCGGCCGGAGGCCAATGCCGCCACGATCCGGCCCGTCATGTGGTCGGCGTCCGTGCTGAAGCCCTGGTGCACCGCTCCGATGACGAAGTCCAACTGTTCGAAGACTCCTTGGGGCAGGTCCAGGTTCCCTCCGGCGAGGATATCGGCCTCGATCCCGGCCAGGACAGTGAAGCGGTGGCCCTCCGCCGCCAGACGCGCATTGAGCTCGCGTATCTGTTCCACCTGGCGCAGGATCTGCTCCCTGCTCTGGCCCGA
This sequence comes from uncultured Armatimonadia bacterium, assembly GCA_964639415.1. Taxonomy (GTDB): domain Bacteria; phylum Armatimonadota; class Zipacnadia; order Zipacnadales; family JABUFB01; genus CAYRFY01. The sequence continues at coordinate 1,450 of CAZXDD010000331.1, read as the reverse complement.
AGCCACGGTCAAAGCGGGGGAGTGGTCGGTGATCCCCATGTGAGTGTAGCCCGCGGCCAGGCATGCCTCGGCCATCTCCTCGACGGTTCGCATCCCATCGGAGCCCACGGTGTGGAGGTGCAGATCACAGGTGATGTCCTGCTCGGTGAGGAGGTTGGGAAGCGTTCCGGCCTCGGCGGCGGCGATCTCACCCCTGGCTTCCCGCAGTTCCGGGGGGATCCAGGGCAGGTCGAGGGCCCGGTAGATCTCCTCCTCGGTCTCGCCGGCCACACGCGCCCCCGGACCGTCGCCGGTGTCCTCGTACAGCCCGTACTCGTTGAGGGTAAGGCCTATTTGCCGGGCGCGCTCGCGAACCTCCACATTGTGCTGTTTGGACCCGGTGAAGTACATCAGCGCCGCCCCGTAGCTCTCCTGTGGGACCACGCGGAGGTCGACATTCATGGCGCTCGTCCAGCGCCGGAACAGCGGCTCGCCGGTCTCCCCGCCATGCAGGGCCGGGTCGGGTGCCGCGAGATCCCCCGGACCTACCCGCACGCTGACCTTGGTGTCCCCGGCGACGATGACCTCCTTGCCCTCGGCGAAGTCGCGGCAGACGGTGGCGGGGTGTTCGGAGGTGGCCAGAAGATCGAGGTCGCCGATGGTCTCACGACCCCGGCGCACGCTGCCCGCCATCTCGGCGGCCAGGACGTCATCTCGTGCCAGCAGGCGGTCCCGGAGCCCCCGAGCCAGGGGGAGAGCGACGCACAGCAGGCTGCGTCCCTGATCCTGGCGGTACACGGCGATGGCCTTGAGTATCCTCTCCTCGCTCTTGGCCCCCATTCCCTTGAGGTCGCGGAGACGCTGGGCCTGCGCGGCCCGCTCCAGGGCGTCCACACTGTCGATCCCCAGCTCGCGGTAGATAAGCCCCGCCGTCTTGGGGCCCAGACCCGGGATGGCCAGCATGTCCAGCAGGGAGTGGGGATACTTGGCCAGGAGCTCCCGGTGGTGGTCGATCTGACCCGTCACCACGTACTGCGCGATCTGGGCCGCCAGGGACTTGCCGATCCCCGGCAAGGTCTCCAGCTCCCCGGCGGCGTGGACCGCCGCGAGATCCTGTCCGAGGCCCTCGATCATCTCCACGGCCCGGCGGTAGCTTCGGACCTTGAACGAGTTCTCGTCCCCGACTTCCATCAGGTCGGCGATCTCGCTCAGTATCCGTGCCACCTGCTCGTTGCCGACCATCGCCATCGCCTCCCGGGGCCTGCGCCGCCTTCGAGCTCCAGGAAGTATTCCGCGGACGCCTCGCCGCCGCCTCCAGGCGGGGATTCACCACGGAGAGCGGCCCGGGCGCGGCTGGCGTGCGGGCGCTGCAGCGGAGGGAAAGCGAACGGATCAGCACAGAGAACACAGAGAACACGCCGTTGCCGTCCCCGCCGTTGCCGTCCCCGCCGTTGCCGTCCCCGCCGTTGCC
>CAZXDD010000330.1:0-8730 GCA_964639415.1 uncultured Armatimonadia bacterium | reverse complement strand
CCGGCTCTGGAGAACTGCGCCGGGATGGTGAGTGAGAGCTCACGGCCCGAGGCCTCGGCCGAGACCTCGCCCAGCTTCTCCCCGTCCTGAGTGAGCGTGGCGGCCACCCGCAGGTCCTCGAGATTCTCCTCGAAGGGGTGGAGCCTGACTTTGCACGTCACCTGCCGCGCCGGGGCCGCCAGGTATACCGAGCCCCGGTACGCGGGCTCGACTACCTGCAGCGAGATCAGCTCAGGGATGGTGAGCTCCACCGGGGCGGAGCTGAAGAACCCGCGGCCATCGCGGCTCAGATGGGTGACGAGGAAATGCCTGCCCCGCTCCGAGATCGGCACCGTGATCTCGGCCTGCACCGTCTGCCCGGCACCGACGGAAGTCTCGGCCGCATAGGTGCGTACCCGGCGCGGCTCACGAACCTCGACGGCCACCTTCGCCTCCAGAGGCTCGTCGGTGACGTTGCGGATGCTCACCGGGAGGGTGTTGTCACCCAGGTCGAGAGTGGTGAGGTCCGGCAGGGAGGGGAACAGCCCGGCGCGGCAGCACTGCTGACAGCCGAAGAGGTTCTCCAGCATCTCGGGGGAGTAGGCCCAGTGGTTGGTGAGCAGGACATAGCCGCGGCCGATGCTCCGAAACAGCCCGGTGGCTTCCCCGTCCTGACACCTGGAGATTACCTCCCAGCCCTCGGCGGGCGTCATGTGCGCCCAGGTGGTGCCGAGTTTGCGGATCGGGTTGGGGATGTTGTACAAGGGATGCGTGGCCTCCAGCCACTCGTTGGGGGTACCGAGCTCCTTGCAGTTCTCGGTGGTGACCGCCAGCTCCGGGGCAGACTTGCCCAGCCACTCCACGTGCTGGGAGTAGTTGGTGTCTGAGAGCACGATGGCGCCGCCGCGGACCACGAAGGCGAACAGGGCATCCCTGTACTGGGACAAGTCCTGCACATTGGAGTAGTTGAACAGGGCCGAGCCCAGGATGATGTCCACCTGATCGAGCTTGTCCACCAGGGCGGCGAAGTCCTTGTTCTCGTACTTCTCCAGCTTCCAGCCGAGGGCGGCCATCTTGGCATCGTAGTCGTCGCGATGCCGGAAGTCGCCGTGGTCGCTGTAGACCAGGGCGACCCGCGGCGTGGCGATGATCTCAGCCGCGAAGGCGCCCGTGAGACCCGCCAGAGCGGCGAAGATGGTGGCAAGACGCATGATGATGACCTCCTGGGTGTGACTGGTATACAGAAGTGACGACGTCCCCCCCGCCCGCCGTTGTCGTTGGCGCAACGTCCGGGGAATCGCGGCGCAGCCGGCGGTGAGCGGTTCAGTCGGCAAAGGGTGGGCCGCTGAGGTAGCGTTCTCCCGTATCGGGCAGGATGACCACGATCAGCTTGCCCGCGCTGTCGGCCCTGCGCCCCACCTGCACCGCGGCCTCCACCGCCGCGCCGCAGGAGATCCCTACAAGGATACCCTCCTCGCGGGCGAGGCGCGTGGTCATAGCCATGGCTTGCTCGGTGGAGACCGTCACCACCTCGTCGAGCAGGCTGCGGTCAAGCACCGCCGGGACGAAGCCGGCGCCGATGCCCTGGATCCCGTGGGGGCCGCGCTCTCTGCCCGAGAGTACCGCCGAGGTCGCGGGCTCCACGGCCACGGCCCGCAGCGCGGGCTTGACGCGCTTGAGCGCCCGGGCCACCCCGGTGATTGTGCCCCCCGTGCCCACGCCGGCCACGATGATGTCCACCTCTCCGGCGGTGTCCTGCCAGATCTCCGGGGCCGTGGTGGTCTCGTGAATGGCGGGATTGGCGGGGTTCTCAAACTGCATGGGGATGAAGGACTTCGGGTACTGCGCGGCCAACTCCCGGGCCCTGGCGATGGCCCCGGTCATACCGCCGGCTCCGGGAGTCAGTACGACCTCGGCCCCCAGGGCGCGGAGCAGGGCGCGGCGCTCCAGGCTCATGCTGTCGGGCATGACGATGATGCAGCGATAGCCTCTGGCGGCGGCGGCTCCCGCGATGCCGACTCCCGTATTGCCGCTGGTCGGCTCGATGATCACCGTCTCGGGGTCGAGCCTTCCGTCCCCCTCGGCGGCCTGGATCATCGACACGCCGATGCGGCACTTCACGCTGCCCCAGGGGTTCGATTTCTCGAGCTTGCCCACGACGGTGGCGACACAACCCTCCGTGACCCGACGGAGGCGGACGAGGGGTGTGTGGCCAATAAGCTGTGTCATGTCTTCGGCGATCCTCGGCCGCGGGATGGGCCTGAGGTGCTCTCTGTCTGCCATGTGATCGCTCCCGGTTGCGGGTCTCAGCGGGACGGCGCTCCGCGGCCGACTGCGCCGCAACCACGCTACCGCCCCGAAGGAGTGGCTCGCCAATGTCCGCACTCACTGCGGCCGTGATCGGTCTGGGGATGGGCGCCAACCACGCCCGGGCCTACGCAGGCCTGGCCCAGACAGACCTGATCGCCCTGTGTGATCCGGATGAGGACAGTCTCAACGCCCTGGGCGATGAACTCGGTATTCAGCTTCGCTTCACCGACCACCGCGACCTGCTTGAGGTTGGCGGCCTGGATGTCTGCAGCGTGTGCTCGCCCGACCACTGCCACGCCTCGCAGACTGTGGACCTGCTCGCCGCCGGCGTCCACGTGCTGTGTGAGAAGCCGATGGCCCCGAGCCTTCAGGAGTGCCGCTCCATGGTCCAGGCGGCCCGGGAGGCCGGGCGCTCGCTGATGGTCGGCCAGAGCTACCGCTTCCAGGGCCGGTTCAGGGCCATCAAGGACCTCGTGGACCGGGGTGAGCTGGGCGAGCTGTACCTGGTGCAAAGCGAGCAGTGGAACAACCTGCAGGGCGTCGGCGGCGCCGGCAACTGGCGCAACGTCCCCGGGGTCCGCCACCCCTTCGTGGGCGGCTGCCACGCCATGGACCTCTGCCGCTGGGTTGCCGGAGAGGTGGTGGAGGTCTCGGCGTACGGCAACCACCTGGCGTTTCCTGAGCAACCCGCGGATGACTGCGTCATCGCCAACGTGCGGTTCGCCGGTGGCTGCCTGGGGCGCGTGCTGGTGTCCAGCGGCTGCAGGCGGCCGTACAGCGCCTCGCTGGATGTGAGCGGGACAAGGGGCACCATCGAGGGCTTCGGCATCTCCCGCGGCAGGGACGACCCGTTCCGCCCTCTGGAGCTTCCGGCAGAGACCGACAGCATTGCCGCGGAGTTGGCCGGCTTCGTTCGGTCGGTGCTGGAGGGCACGCCGGCACCGGTGACCGCCGAGGACGGCTTCGGCACCATGGCGGCATGCTTTGCGGCCGTCGAGTCGGCGCCGACGGGGCGGCCCGTGGTGCCACAGGGCCTGTGAGCGATGACACCGGGCGTCGGAACACAGCGGGAAAAAAGCTGCAACGGCGTGGCGACGACCCTTTACCCGGCCGCCTAATCTGCCGATGGTGCAACCAGACGCCCCGCAGGCGGCTTCGTGCCGGCGGCTCGGTGGCATGAGGCCGTGGTATCGGACGTCGCGGCCCCGCGGGTCCCATACCTCATGCCATGTGACAACGAGGACGGCACATGCGACCACGCATCCTGGTCGTCGACGACGAAGGCATCCTGCTCAACATGTTCCGCCTTGCCCTCAGGGCACTGGGCTGCGACATGGTTGGAGCCTCAAGCCTGGCGGAAGGGCTGGAGTTGGGGGTGTCCGACCGCTACGACCTGGTGCTACTGGATAACCACTTCCCCGAGGGACACGGAGACAGCATCGTTCCACAGCTACTGGCCGCTCAGCCGGAGGTGCCGATCGTGGTCATCACCGGCAATGATACCGACGAGCATGTGGCCATGGCCATCGAGCACGGGGCCCGCGAGGTGCTCAAGAAGCCCTTCGGTCTCACCGGGCTCAGCCAGGTTGTCAAGCGCTACTGTGAGGGTGTGTGGAGCGACGCCACTCTGGTGGCCTAGAGACATGGCCGACAGGGCCACACTCGCTGGGGAGCGTCATTGTGGGAGCGTCCGCTTCCCGAGGGAGCCGCTCGAGGAATCGCCTGGGACATAGCGAGATTCCTCGCTATCTCGCTGCGCGGGATTGACGCTCAGGATGACATCCTCACGGCAGATGCGGCCTTTCGGCCGGAGCTCTGCCGGCGTCGCCTCCGCCCTCCGCCCCCCACTCCATCGCGGTCCGGCCGCTCAGAAGGAGGGGCCAAGCGCGAATGCGGCGGGAGGCCGTTTCTCCAGGTACCGTGCGGATCGGTGCGGCCGCACACCGCCTACAGCGGCTCTATCTCTACGTCATCGAACGCCACCACCGTGTCCTGCGGCGAGCCCTCCCAGCGGCGGGCCGACAGGCAGATGCCGCCGGAGGGCACGGGCCCGACCCCCAGGAAGTCCTCATCCATCACGTCCATCACCTGCCTGCCGTCCACCTGCACCGTAATCTGGTTGCCCCGCACGGTGACGACCGCGTTGTGCCAGTTGCCGTCGTTGGCCCAGTCGGCCTTGGCCAGGGCCGCGTGGTCGCCACCGGTGCGACCCAGGTAGGCTTTGTGCAGGGTGAGACCGTTGGCGAAGTTCAGCGAGTAGCACGACTGCGATGACCGGTAGCGGAAGCCGATCCAGGCTCCGTCGCGGTGGTCGCCGCCCCGCTTCAGCACCCGGAACCGCACCGACAGCCGGTAGTCCGTCCAGTCCTCCGAGCCGGCTACGGCGCCCGTCGGTGTCCAGGCGCCGGTGCCCGAACTGGTCCCGAGCAACTCGCCGTCGCGCACCTCCCACCGTCCGCCCGTTACCGTCCAGATGGGCGCCGGCATCGCGCCCGACTCGTAGCCGCTGAAGTCGTCCTTGTATGGATTGGCCGCGAAGGTCAGACGTCCGAAGCGCTCCGGGTTGTGGAATGTATCGGTGACCGACCACGAGGAGAACTGTGGGTTGGGTAGGCATGCGCCCTGCTCGATGCGGTAGAGCTGCACCCGCCAGGTGTCGCCGATCCGTGGCGGGATGTTCTCGGCCCCGGTGCAGTTGCACAGCGGGATCGCCATCTCACCCGTCCAGCCGGTGTCGACGTCCTCACGATTGTCCAGCGTGCCCTGGATGTCCACGGCGTACTGGAGCCCCTCGGCATCCCATCTCCTGGCGTCCTCCAGGTTCTGCGGCACGCCGTTTACCGCCTGTGGAATCTTCAGGTCCACCACATTGCCCAGCGGGCTGAGCTCGATCTCGAGATACTCCCTGCCGTCTCCATCCGGGTCGATGTAGATCTCCACCACCTCGGCTTCCCACAGGTTGCCGTCTCTGTCGGTGATGTCCGACCAGACGTCGGGGTCCTCGCACTCCCAGGCCACATAGAGCGCCTCGTCGTCCCAGGCCATCCTGGCCGTGGTGCGCAGGGAGGCACCATCATCGCGGCCGTCATCGAGGCGGGCGAAGACCGCGGTGGGTTCCGCCTGCCGCCAGATGGCGTCATCCAGCTTGCCGTCGATGGTCGGGGGCTCCGCGGCCCGAAAACAGGTGTACTGCGCCACCGGAGGCATGGTGTGAGACAGCAGGTAGCGCAGGATGTCGGTGATGATGGTGTGGCGGTACAGGCGGTCTGTGTGCAGCGAGCTCCACACGTACAGCACCCGGGCGCCGGCGAGCTCGCCCGTCTTGTACTCGATCATCGCCGCCGCCTCGCCGTACTGCTTCCCCTCCTGATCGCGCAGGGTCACGATGGGGGTGTAGACATTGCCCTCGTCCAGCACATTGAAGATCGGGCGCCAGCGCTGGTCGCCGTCCTCCGGCCACGGGAAGGAAGCGGGCAGACCCGAGATCACCTGCTGCCCCGGGTTGACGTAGAAGCTGAGCCTGAGCCCTTCGGGCGGCGTCTCCCAGCCCGTGATCGGCGCCACATCCAGAGTGTCCAGACGGTCGTCGTAGCCGCTGCCGGAGATGGGCAGGCCGAACCTGGGTGCGCTCACTACCGGCTTGTCCTTCTCGTTGTAGTAGAAGGGGAAAGGCATCTTCGCAAGGGAGACCAGTGTCCCTCCCGACTGCAGCCAGCTTCGCAGTGCCGCGTCGCCGTCACCCTCGGTATGCACCGTCTGGTAGTAGTCCTCGCCACCCAAGTGGAGGGCAATCCAGATGTTCCGGGCATTGAGCACCCGACCGTCGACGAGGTCCTCCTTGGAGAGGAACACCAGGTGCCGGGCCAGCCCGGCCTCCCGGAGCATGCGTACCAGCGGGTCGGTGCGCGGGTTGCCTCCGCGCGGGCTGGGCAGCACCGCGATATGCCCGCTGAAGGGCTCCATCAGCGGCGCGAGAGTGCGCACCTGCGCGATGAGCTCCTGCCTGGCCACCATCTCGGCCTGCCTGTCGGCAAGCACCGTCAGTGTCTCGGAAAGCTCTCGGGCAGACTTGTCCGTGGCGGTGATCGAGAAGAGCCTGCAGGCCACCGGGTTGATGCTCTGGATCATCCTCCCCCTGTTCTCGATCATCACCAGGTCGATGTGCCAGTCCAGCGCCGGCGGCCAGCCCTGGAGCACCGGCACCGCGGCCCGCAGGTCGGGACGGTACAGGCTCCCGTCCTCATAGCGGATGGTCAGCCGCGAGCGCTCTCTGACACCCCCCACCAGGACGAACAGATACTCCGGGGCCTGGCCGTACGCGATCCCGCGGCGGGGCACCGTGACCTGATTCTGGGTGAGCTCCGGGTCCAGGAGCAGGAACGGCACGCCATAGAGGGTCTTCACTCCCGGCTCATAGCCGGCGTAGGAGTTCACATCCTCCCAGTCGCGATCGATTCCCTCGAAGGCGCCCCGGGCGAGGTTGAGCATCTCGAAGCCGTCGCGGGCGATGAAACTGTCTCCATCGGGCGAGGGGGAGCTGCGGAGCTTCTGCAGCGGCACGGACAGCACCGGCGAGGTGCCGTCGCAGGCGCCTACCGTCACCACGTCCCCGAGCATCAGGCCCCTGACGGTGATGGTGGAGGCCTCCGCCGCGTACCGCACCAGGCGGTCCTCGCCAAGCGTGCCAGAAAGCCCGTCGCGATCCACCGTCACCGGCTTGCTCGAGATATCGAAGAACGGGAAGGTGATGGTGACGTCGAAGGCCTCGTCGGGCCGGGCCTCGAGGCCACCGGCCACCAGGCGGAAGGAGCAGTCCCCGCCGCCGGGGCAGCGGTAGCTGTCGATGTCGGTGTGGCGGCCGTCACGGTTGAAGGCCATGGCGGCCCTCTCGCCGCAGACCACGCGCACCGTCGCCGATCCCAGCGGCCAGATCAGGCGCTCGAAGCCGCCCCACAGCCCGCCGAAATCGCCGCGCACGCCCTTGCCCTGCGCGCATTCATCGAAAAGGCCGAACCGCTCGGTGAAGGCCCCGCTGGGGTAGTCCTTCACCCGCGGGTACAACTGATCTTGGTACATCTCATGGTACCGCTCCAGCATCCCCCGCAGATAGTGGCCCATGATGGGGTCACCCAGAGCCACGTACTCATACAGCATGGCGATGTTGTACACCCAGATCTCATTGGCGCAGGCGCAACCCAGCCAGTTGAGACCGGCATTGGGCTCCATCATGAACGATGAATCCAGGTCATCGAGCTTGTCGTTGTCACCGGCCCACAGGGCCAGGTACCGATAGCCCATGTTGCGCGCCAGCTTGTGGGCCAGCTCGGCCAGGTCCCGGCGCGCCGGATCGTCGCGGAAGGTGTAGTAATACTTCAAACAGTAGGTCACCGCCGGCGTGGCGCTCCAGGCAAACTGCGCCGCCGGCACGTCGGGGTAGCAGTTGCGGGTGTACAGGATGTGCCGGGTATAGCGCAGGGCCCCGTCGATGTACGGCAGCAGGTCCGCCGCGCCGGTGGGATCGTTGCGATAGTAGTCCAGCAGGGCCGCGCCACTGGACCAACCGCTCACGTGGCGGAAGGTCTCTACACCCGGGCCGAAGAACTCGGCGCCCCCGCCGTCCAGGGGCGTCTGCCACCAGTAGCAGCGGTCGCCCTCGATGTCCATCCACTTGCCCAGTGTCACCAGGCGCCGACACTCGCTTTCGAGTCTCCCGATCGATGCGGTGTCCCCGGCCTTGTAGTAGTGATCCACCGGACTGAAGTAAGACACGCCGCCGGCGATGTGCACGTGCGGGGCCCACCAGCGGTCGCCATCGTCGCCGGTCTCGTGGATGAAGCCTCCCAGGCGGCCGGGAGAGGGAAAGCCGGACAGCCGCATCTCCCCCGGCAGCCAGCTCAGGTCGTTCATCGCTTCCACACCGGGCAGCAGATCGGCGTACCTGTCCCACAGGAACTCCTGTACGAAGCGGTTCGGATCATCGTCGGGCCCCATCTCCCGCGACCACAGCAGACGAAACCGGGTGCCGCAGGATGCCGGGACCTGCGGATAGCGCAGCTTGATGTAGTGATCCCCGAAGGGCCAGGTGAGGCAGAAGAACTGCTCTGTGTCCTTGCACCGGTAGCAGTAGGCGGTGCCGAAGTTCTTCTCCGTGTTGTCCGTATGGCGGGCGCCGTGGAAGTCGTAGCTCACGTACCGACGCTGCGAGGGGTTCCACAGCCCAGCGACCGCCACGGGGTAGGCGCCGATCGGTGGCGCGTAAGTCCAGTCCCGCGACCAGTCGCTGACCACCTGCTTGCCGAAACCCTCGGCCTGCATCTGGATGTAGTCATCGATCACCGGAGTGCCGATGCTCCAGCCACGCTGGTGGAACACCTCCGCGCCGGGCAGGCTGCAGGTGAGATCGGAAGAGCACACGTCTGAACTCCAGTCACCGCTCATTAT
>CAZXDD010000329.1:0-8745 GCA_964639415.1 uncultured Armatimonadia bacterium | reverse complement strand
GGCGCCCCGGTTGCTGCCTGCCCGGCGGATGCCCGGGCTACTGCTTGGTGCGGACCAAGACCCGCAGGCGCTTCTGCTCATAGCTACCCGCGTTGTGCTTGAAGGTCCAGTCGCGCGTGTCGCCGTCGCTGTTGCCGATGCCCAGATCGGCGCTGGCTCCCGACTTCCAGGCGTTCAGAGCGAAGATGGTCTGCTGCGCCTGATGGTTGTGCACCTGCATGGACCCGTAGCCGTCCTCGGGGTCCGCGTACTGGTCGCCGAAGTCCCACACATCCCCCGACGCGTTGGGGATGCCGGCGGCATTGGGCGGACCGTAGTTGTGGGGCCAGAACTCAATGTTCCCGCCCGACAGACCCTCCCCGGTGGCGATCCCCGCCACATTGGAAAGCACATTCATGTTGGCAACCCTCTGCTGGAACACGGCTCTCGAGGCCACGGTGGGGATGCCGATCTTCTTCAAGTCATCGGTGAAGGCATCCATCGACACATAGACCCACTGGGTCTTGCCGTCCTCGCCGGTGAGCTCTAGGAAGTAGGCGATGCGGTCGAAGGGGTCGATGATCTGCGCGCTGTAATCCTCATCATAGGCGATCTCGGCGCCGAGCTTGGCCAGATCCAGGGAGTACGCCAGCTTGTAGTCCTTGGCTTCCTTGACCTCGAGCGCCAGATGATCGCGGGTGGGCACTTCGCCGGCCCGGAACGGCACGGCGGGGAGGCCTTCCTCGTTCATGAAGTTGGGCTCGGCGCTCTTGTGCCACGCGAAGCGCATGGCCACGGGTTTGGTGACCTCGGGTGAGGACAGGACCACCGTGTCGCCATCGATGACGGCGTCGGCTTTCACAAAGCCGTTCTCCTCGCCGATGATCTCAAACCAGTCAAGCGGCTGACCGTCCCTGGAGGCCAGCCCTCCGCCGACACTGTCGAAGCTCAGGCGGAGCGTGTCGCCTTCGATGGCCATGGACTTGAAGGTCGGTCCATTGCAGACCACATCGGTCTTGCCGTAGGTCCCGTTGAGGGCCAGGAGGGCCAGGCGCAGCCCCACGGCCTGCTTGTTCCTCGGGTGGATGTCCTTGTAGTCGGCGACGTCCGTGGTGATGACCTGACCCGTGTTGGGGATCGAGAGCGCCGCCGTCTGGGCTTCCCAGAAGGTGGGAAGGACGTAGGGGTTCTCGGTGCCGTACTCGTACGGCGCGATCTGCACGTAGTAGAAGGGGAACTCTCCCTGTCCCCAGACCTCGCGCCAGCCGCCGATCAGGGCCTTCATCTTCTCGGTGTACAGCGTGCCCTCACCGCGGTTGGACTCGCCCTGGTACCAGATGGCCCCGCGCATGGCGAAGGGCAAGAGCGGGTGAACCATGCCGTTGTACAGCGTGGTCGGTTGCCCCTCGCTTCTCATCGGCAGCAGCTCCCCCGGGTATTGCGGGGAGGGCTCGAGAGGAGTCTCATCGGCGAGGGCCTCCCTGGCCCGGGCCACCCACGCCTCGTTGCGGGCCAGGTAGTCGCTCAGGAGCTCCTTGTAGCTGTCGAAGGTGGGATGCGTCCGCATGACCTGCTGGTAGATGCTCTGCAGAGCCGGAACCTGCGCGAAGCCCACCGGAGGGGTCCACGGCTCGATGCGGGTGCCGCCCCAGGAGGTGTTCACCAGCCCAATGGGAACGTCCAGCTCTTCAAGGAGCTTGCGGGCCATGAAGTAGCCGCAGGCGGTGAAGCTCCCCACCGTATCGGGATCACAGACCTGCCAGGTACCCTCGAAGTCGTCCACGGGAAATCCCTGCGGGATTCTGGGGACCTTGATGTGGCGGATCATGGGCAGCGTGGCGGCCGCCTTCTCCTGCTCGAAGTCATTGCAGCTTGCCACCACCATCTCCATGTTCGACTGGCCCGAGCAGATCCAGACCTCACCGATGAGCACGTCCTCCAGCACAATGGTGTTCTTGCCGGTGACCGTGAGGCTCACGGGCCCTCCGGCGGGGGTGGGAGGCAGCGTGACCTTCCACTTGCCATCGGCGCCTGCGGTGGTGGCCACGGCGGCGCCGTTACCGAGCTTGACCTCGACGGCCTCGCCTGCGTCCGCCCAGCCCCATACAGGCAGGGCGATATCGCGCTGCAGGACCATGTGGCTTCCGAAAATGTGGGGCAGGCGCAAATCGGCGTGAGCCGTAACGGTTCCCAACAGGGCAACGAGCACGGCCGCCGCGAGTGCGGCACGGCGAGCGGTTCTGTTCATGAGCATCTCCTGTCTATGGTGCTACGGGGGCTCCGGCGATCCTGTCCCTCGCCTGCAGCTTCGGAGGAGACGAGGGACAGGACACAGTTGACCGGGGGGATGGAATCTTGAGCCTTTTGGCGGCCGGCCGCAGTGGGGCCGGTCGCGAGGCCCGGCCTACGGCCGGCTGCACGGCGAGTCGGGTCTCGCCCGGCGCGACCCGACCTGCGCGACGGCCGGGGGCCGGAGAGACGGCCGGACGGCGGCCTACCCGGCGTCGTAGTCCTTCAGCGGCCGATACCAGATGTTGCGGAAACGCACCAGATCGCCGTGGTCCTGGAGCTCCAGCGGACCCTCGGCCGGATGGGCCTCGTACTCCGTGACCACACGATGCGAAGTCCAGCCCCGCAACTCCTTGCGGTTGTGCAGGACGATCCCATTGAGGAACACGGTGACGTAGGCGGGCTTGACGACCTTGTCGCCCTCGAACTGCGGGGCTTCCCAGACGATGTCGTACATCTGCCACTCACCCGGCTTGCGACAGGCGTTCACCAGCGGGGGATACTGGCCGTAGATGGCGCCGGTGGTGCCGTCGGGGTAGGTGGGGTTGTCGTAGCAGTCGAGGACCTGGATCTCGTAGCGGCCCATGAGGAACACGCCACTGTTGCCGCGGCCCTGGCTGTCGCCCTTGACGACTTCGGGAGAGGCGAACTCCAGGTGCAACTGGCAGCTCCCGAACTGCTGCTTGGTCTGGATGCTACCCGTGCCGGGCACGACCTCCATGTAGCCGCCTTCCACCTTCCAGCCGGCCTCGCCGCCCTTCTTGGCCTCCCAGCCACACAGGCAGGTGCCGTCGAAGAGCACGACTGCGTCGGAGGGCGCCGCACCCGGCGCCGCCTGGGAGCTCTCCGTTCCCGGCGTCACGATGGCCGGCTGCGGCCTGTTGCCGTCGTGCACGTGCCAGCTAGTGCCCGGCAGGATTGGTGTGTCGTCATATCCGAGGTTCTTTCCGTCCGGAGCCATGGCCCAGACCTCCCATATCCGCCGGCCACCTGCACACCTATCCGGAGGCGGCGGCCCGTGCGGTTCGCTTGGCGTAGCCGATCTGTTTCCGCGTCCGGCCAAAGGTCACCTCCCGCAGCCTGCACGGTCGCCTCTGGCTGAGGCGCCGGACAGATGCGGCCCCGCCGGAGCACCTCCCCCTGGCCCCGCCGAGCAGCGCGGCATACCGCAAGACCCGCCGTGTCGGGAGCAGACCTGCTCGTTCCTATCCGCCGCCTCCGCCACGGATGTCCCGGGCGATGCGGTCGAAGATCATGCGCGCCGGGGTCTCGCAGGCCTGCACCTGCCGGTCGATGCGCCGCCGGGTTTCGGACACGTAGGCTTCGTCCTCGATGCCGGCCAGGTTCACTTCCACATTCAGCCACGCACAGCGCAGCGCGGCGAAGGACAGCTCCGCCGCCACTGCCACATCGCTGAGCAGGTTTGGATTGGCCACCTGCCTGAGCTGCTCCAGTTGCGCCAGAGTGTTGACGCAGGCCTCCATCACCGCCAGAGGCACATCGGCGGCGGCCGTCAGGGCCTCCTGGATGGCCACCCGGCGCGCGGCCTGCTCCTCCTCCGTGGACTTGGGCAGCTTGTAGGCCGCACCCACCCTCTCATAGGCCTCCGCATCGGCGTCGGTGAGCTGTAGCAGGCGCCGGCGCTGTCGCCCCAGCACGCTGAGAACGGACTGCACCTCCTGCTCCACCGCGGCGAACTTCTCCCTGCCGGTGGTGAAGTTGCCGGCCATCTCGCCCAGAGCGGCGGCCAACGCACCCACCAGGGCCGCGCCACTGCCCCCCCCGGGCACGGGCTCCCCCGCGGCGAGCCTCGTTGCGTACTCACGAACGGCGAGCTCGGTCAGCATGGCAATCGGCCTCCCGGCAGGAGGTAGGTTATAGGAAACAGGTGACAGGTGACAGGAACGGCGACGGCGGGAACGGCGACGGCGGGAACGGCTGGGAAGGGATCAGGATCGCGTGCGGGTGATCTCGACCTCCGTGCAGTCGATGAGGCCGGCCAGGGGGACGCTGTGCTTTCTCGCCCTGACCGTGACCGTCTCCACCGGGAATTGCTCGAGGACCTCCTGCGCGATACCGTGGGCCAGGGCCTCCAGGAGCAGGAACTTGCGCCCGCTCTGCAGCCGGGCGATGAGGTGGTAGACGGCGGAGTAATCCACCGTGTGGGACAGGTCGTCGGTCTCGCCGGCCCTGGACAGGTCCAGGCCGAGCTCGACATCGAAGGAGAACCGCCCCCCCAGGGCGCGCTCGGACTCATCCACCCCGTGGTGGCCGTAGAAGCTCATGTTCTTGATGCGGATCCAGTCCATTGGCATGGAGCTCTCCGAGGGCAGCGGGAGTTGGGCTACGGGCCGCCGCTTGACCCGCGGGGCCAAGCGCCTGCCGCGGTGGCTCCGGGCCACCGCCCGCACGAGGGGCCCGATGGCGAGACGTACCGCCCACGGCCGTGGGCAGAAGGAGCCTATCGGTTGTCGATGAGATTGGCCTCGGTGCAGATGATCGAGACGGTCGCGTCGAAAAAGCCCCTGGGTACTTCGCGCACGATCTGGGTCTCAAAGCACAGCCCCACCGAGACTCGGGCCTGCTCGGGGGTGAGGGAATTGAGCAGCCGGTCGTAGTAGCCACCGCCGTACCCCAGGCGGCCGCCGTGAATGTCGAAGCCCACTCCGGGCGCGATCACGCATTCCACATCGGCAAGCTCCGTGGCCCGGCAGAGCTCGACAACCGGCTCCGGGATATCCCACACCCCGGGGGCGAGCTGGGCCTCCGGATCGGTGACGTAGTACAACTCCAGCCGGTGCTCGGGGCGGTTGACGCGGGGTAGGATCAGTCTCTTGCCGTGACGTAGTGTGGCGGCCATGAGGTCATGGGTCCTGACCTCGTGGTCGAAGCTGGCGTACAGAAGCACGCTGCCCGCCTGCTGATACTCCCAGGACTGTAGCACGCGGGCGGTGATGATCTGGCTGCGGCTGTCCACCTCGGCGGCGGACAAGCCGCGCCGCCGCCGGAGAAGCTCGCTGCGACAGGTCAGTTTGCGCTGATCCTCGGTAGCCGTCTTTGGCAATCGCAACCTCTCCCCTATCGCCCGCCTGTCGGCACAGGAGCTTGTCCCACGGCCGTTTTGCTCAGTCATCTGACGATGGCATCGGTCATCCGCGCGACCTGCACCATCTCCGTCACATCGTGGACCCTGATGATGTCGGCGCCGTTGCGGATCGCCACCGCACAGGTGGCCGCGGTGCCCAGGAGTCGCTCTTCCACCGGGAGGTCGAGGACGCTGCCGATGGTGGACTTGCGTGAGGTGCCGATGAGAATCGGCCTGCCCAGAGCGCGGAACTCCTCCAGCCTGCGGAGCAGCTCCAGATTGTGGTCCTCGGTCTTGCCGAAGCCGAAGCCGGGGTCGATGATGATGCTCTCCCGGGGGATGCCCGCGGCCGCGGCGGCGGCAATGCGTGCGGCCAAGAAGGCGCTGATGTCGCCCACCACATCATCGTATTGCGGCCGGACCTGCATGGTCCGCGGCGTCCCCTGCATGTGCATGACAATCGCCGGTACCCGCAGCTTTGCCACCGTCTCCATCATCGCCGGAGCCTGCAGGCCGAGGATGTCGTTGACCATATCCGCGCCGGCTTCCACGGCCCGCCGCGCCACACCGGGTTTGGTGGTGTCCACGGAGATCGGCAGCTTGGTGCGCTGCCGTATGCGCTCAACGGCGGAGACAACGCGGTCGAGCTCCTCCTGTTCGGGGACCGCCTCGGCCCCCGGGCGCGTGGACTCCGCGCCGACGTCCAGGATGTCGGCGCCCTCATCGGCGAAGCGCGCCGCCCGCTCGCCGGCCGCGTGCGCACAGCCGCGCAGGCCGTCACCGGAGAACGAATCGTCGGTGACGTTCACAATGCCCATCACAAGCGTACGCTCGCCGAAGACCAGCCGGCCATGCTGCAGCTCGATGGGCGCGATGGGACTGGGGACCTGTGAGTTCGCCATGACCGCGCTTCTCGCTGGAGGAGTCCGCCGAAGGCACCTGCCTCCATGATAGCAGACCGGCCGCCCCGAGGGAAGGGCCATGGGAAGCGCCGGCAGGCGAAGAGTAGCGGGGACGGGGCGAGGGGATCGACAGGACCGACGGCACGGGGGGGTGACTGCGCGGGGCGGCCGCCACAGCCGCCCCCCACAGGTGCCCGGATGCCTCCGGGGACCCTACTGGGTGTCTTTCTCCACCCTGTGCAGGGCCTCGTCGCTGGTCCTGTCCAGCTCCGCCTGCTCGAACTCAGGGCTCGTGGGCAGGTACAGGGCCATCGCCGCCGTGCTGTCCACCCGCACCGTGGCCTGCCTGACCACTACATCCAGCACATGGCCGCCGCGGGTGCGGGAATCGTCGATGAAGTGCAGATGGTACCCCGGCACATTGACGCCCTTGACGTAGTACGGACAGCGGAAGCCCACCAACGTGCCGGACAGGTTCTGGAGCTCGAAGGTGGGCTGAGTGGCGACCACCTCGGTCAGCTTCGGGTACGGCCGGGTCTGCCGGGGGACGCTGCGGGTCCTGACGCGCTGAAACTCGCCGTCCACGCGCACGGCGTAGATCAGGTTCGGCGAGGGCAACGCGGCGTCGATGAGCTCTGTGAGTGCCTGCAGGCCCGTCCCCGCAGGCACGGGCAGCTCCAGGTCGGTGTCGAAGAACGTCACCGCCGCGAAGGGCGTCTTCTCCTGCGCCGGGACGCGATGGGCCATGCCGTCGGAGGTGATCTTGAAGCACTCACCTCCCAGCACCAGCATCTCACCATCCAGAGCATTGAAGGTGCCCAGCCCGGTATCGCCGTGGGCCAAGAGCTCCTCGACGCTGACCTCACCATCATACAGCCCGTACATCAGGGCGTCGATGGTGGAGGTCTGGTAGAGCACCTCGCGGTCGGTCTGCGCACAAGCACACTGCAGGGCGCACAGCAGCAGCAGCAGGATCGAGCAGCTCTTGGTGCAGCGCAACGCGATCACCTCGCCCGAGTCGATTCACGGATGCAGGGGGAGCCCGCCGAGGACTCCCCCTGCATGCGGCGTGCCGCGAGGCCGCTACTCCTGTGGCATGCCCGGATTGGGCATGGACTTCAGGACCTCAGCCATCTCGCGCGTCGCCTGCGCGGCAAATCCCATCAGCGCCAGCACGCTGCCTGTGGCCTCATCGGGATCGACGGCCAGATGCTCCTGGAGCGCCCAGTCCATCTCCTCCTCACTCGCCGCCAGGAACTCGAGGGCCCGCATACTGTCGGCGTCGAAGCCGTTTTGGCGCAGATCGTCCTGGTAGGCACGCACATCGTCGGCGGTGATCTCCACGTCATAGCCCTCGGCCTCGCACACGGCCCTCAGGGCCTCGACACGGTCGGCCACGCGGGCCATGGTGTTGCCGGCGGCGTGCTCCAAGGCCGCCAGGGTCTCGATCTGCCGCTGGGCGGCCTCAAGAGCGTTGTCCCGGATGGCGCCCCCGTAGCGGTCGAGGGTGATGTTGGCGGCCCGCAGTTGCGCCAGGAGCAGCACGCTCTCAGAGGCCAGGGCGTTGACCGCGGCCACACGCTGGGCCGAGACTCCCTCGCCCTCGGTAGCCGGAGGGATGTCGGGGACCTCGACGGTGGCGATCTGGTCGTAGTCGTCACGGGGCGGGTCGCCCCGCAGGGCGTCGGAGGCCTTGCGCCACAGGTCGGTGACCCTGTCGATGAGCTTGCCCAGGAGCCAGCCGGGGACGGCCCAGGGCGCGCCGCCACCGGTGCCGATGCGCCACGCGACATTGACCGCCGTGTAACCCCGGCGGGCGTTCTTGTTGGCATCCTGCATTCTGTCCCAGTCGCCCTGGTTGGGGTTCTTGCGGTTCGACTGCCCCAGGCGCTGTCTCCCGCGATTGCCCGGGGTGGCCGTGCCGCCCGAGCCATCGAACCCGCCGCCGCCCCAGCGCTGCCCCACCACGATGGGCCAGACCCGGCAGACCGTGGAGGGAGCCAGGCCGGACAACGAGGCCAGGCGCACATCGGCCGGTCGCGGCCCCGCAGCCACCTTCACCTTGCCGCCCAGGGTGAGCACCTGACCGGCCCAGGCGCGGTACAGTAGCTCCAGGTGCCGGGCCGGCAGGTCATCGCCCAGGCCTGTCCGCAGCCCGTGGATGAGCTGCCCCAGGTCGAGCAGGTTCTGCACCGTGCGGCGCGGGGCGCTCTCGCCACCGATGGCTCCGGCCAGCCTCTCCGTCTCTGCCTTGAAGTCCGTGGCCCACCGGTAGGCCTCCTCGGCGCCCCGGAACACGTCGGGGACGGCGCCACGGATGCGGCCGCCGCCCGAGGACTCGCCCACCAGCGTCCACCCGCGGTGCTCTACCGTTGTCTCTTCAGCATCGTCTCGACCACCGGTGGAGAACAGGAGCCTGTCGAAGGCGTAGCCCTTCATCCGCGAGTTGCCGCTAGATCGGAAGAGCACACGTCTGAACTCCAGTCACGA
>CAZXDD010000328.1:5540-8746 GCA_964639415.1 uncultured Armatimonadia bacterium | reverse complement strand
GCACAGCGGCGCCCTCGGGGTCTGTGAGGAACACGGCACCGCCATCGGTACCGGAACAACGGACGAAGGCAATGCAGTTGCCCTCGGAGGGTACCGGCTCGCGGTGCTGCTGTGCCATTGAGTGGCGTCCCGTCGCGCTCACGCCCACACCCGCTCTCCCGTCTGCACACCGAGGGCGCCCTCGGGCCATCTCGGTCGTGCCGGGCTGCCTCCGTCGCCGAAATCGGCAGGGACTTTCGTCTTACTTATGGAATCATACGTCACCAATCTCCCCAAGGAGCCAATGTGCAGGATTCTCTGCACACTTTGTCCCGGGCGGTGATTCTGAAGTGATCGGCGGTGGCAATGATGACTTCGTTGTGGGCGTGACGGGGAACGGCAACCAACTCGATCTCGGTGTCGAGGATCAGGCTGTATCGCCGTGCTTGGCAATGCATGGGCGGGGATCTCCGCAGACCTTTGGGCGAGGTGGTGGGGCCGGTGCAGCCGGCACTTGCGATGGGGATGTTCCTGCGTGTGTGGTGTGCACAGTGGGGCTGCCTGAGTCGGGCGCAACTGGCGAACGCGATCCAGTCGCACCTGACGGGCCGCGAGCGGGTGACGGCGGGGGTGATCCGCTGGTGGGAAGCGGGGCAGGCGGCGACGGCACGGCAGACCGCCCGCCACTGCGAGACGGCCGTTCGTCTCGGTGCCGGGAGCGCCCCGTTGGCGGGCGGCAGGCACAGAACGAGGTTCCGAGGGAGCCGCGGCAGGAATTGCGGACTACAGGTGGAAGATGTGAGGGAAGAAGCCCGCTGGATTTCATTAGCCAAATAGGTGTTCGTAGTGTATCGTTTTGGATATGATCGCGGCGCGCGAGATACGCATTTCGCCATATTGGCGGTTACCGCCATCCTCCAAGTCACGCTTCTGACCGCCCGGCGGCCGCGGCTCTGCTGAATGCCGCTTAGCATCCGAGCGCGGCCGATGCGGCTGATGCCGGCCGGGTGGGATCAGGAGCGGCGGCAACGGTGGGCTTAGGACCGGCCCGAGAGAGACGGCACCGACCGGGACAAAGTGTGCAGAAAAACCTGCACACTGGCTTATTACAGCCTTCTCCTGACTATAATTCCATAGGGACGACGAAACTGCCTGTTGGTTTCGGCGGAGGAGGCGGCCCGGCACGACCGAGTTGGCAGACGGGAGAGCGGGTGCGGTCGGGCTCGGGATCACCTGCATGGCGGCAACTGGGGGGGCGGCCCCACTGCGAAACACGGCTCCGGTGACGACTGCGAAGGGTGACGCTACGCCGCGTGCCCCGCGGAACGGCCGCGCGACCGGTCTGCTGCGCGTCCTGCCGGTGGCGGTGGTGATCTCGTTCTTGGCCTGCCGTTTCGTGTTCCTGTTCAGCTCCCCGGAGTGTTCGCTGCTGGACGTGTGGATGCGTGCGCGTCCGGCACGGGCGCCGCATGCGGACATCGTGCTGGTGGGCGTGGAACGCTCCGCGGTGGAGGCGTACGACGAGGAGCGGCCGGCCGATTGTGCGTGTATGGCCATTGCTCGCGACCGCCTCGGCCGGGCCATCGCGACGGTGAGGGCCGGGGGCGCCAGGGTGATCGTGGTGGACATGGCCTTCGCCGTGCCCTGTGCGCATGCCGATGGGGTCCACGATCGCGTCCTGGCTGAAGCCCTGACGGGGACGGAGGTTGTCCTGGCCGCGCGGGTGGAGAAGGACGCCGCGCGCCCGCGGTTCAGCGAGCCTCCGGCCTCCATCGTGGGGCCCGAAGGCCATCGACACAGGCTCGCGTCGCCACTGGTGTTCAGCCCCAACGGGATTGCCAGGGGCGTCTGGCTCCTGCAGACGGGGGCCACCACCGGTCCGGAGCGCGCTCGAGCCGCGCCACTACAGTTGGCGGGGCGCGAGCTGCTCCCCTTGAGTCTCGAGGCTTACCTGGCCTACAAGGGCGTCGAGCGCGCCGTCCCGGAGCCTGCGGGGAGAACGGAGATGAAGCTGGCGGCCTACGGAGGCGCCGGCGCCGTGGCGGCGTCCCCGGGGGCGAGCGCCAGCGGTGAGCTGCGGATCCCGATCTGGAGCACCGCCCCGCATCTGAGCCTGCTCTCGTGCATCTCGTCCCCGCCGGGCACCGCCGTCAACCCCACCATGCTCATCAGTTGGGCCGGACCTGTCGGCACCTTCCCCGTGTACCCTCTGAGCGAGGTTGAGGGGGCCGACGCCAAGCGTTGCGCCCGGTGGTTCCGGGACAAGATCGTGGTCTTCGGCAGCCTGGCCGAGCGCCACGCAACGCCCATGGGCGCCTCCCCGCGGCCACTCGCGCCCAGGCCGCCCCTGGCCGACCAGAGCGGCGAGACCACCATGAGCGGCATGGAAATCCACGCCAACGCGCTGGACAGCCTGCTGCAGGAGCGCTTCATCCGCGCCCTGCCGGAGCCCGCCACGTGGGCGCTTGTGATGGGCGTGTGCGCGCTGGCCGCCCTCGCCTTCTGGCGCCTTCCCGCTTCCATCGCGCTGCTCGTGCTGCTGGTCGAGATGGCCGCCGTCGGCGCTCTCGCCTGGTTCGAGGCAAGACAGGATGTGTGGGTCCACACAGTGCTTCCCTGGACGGCGGCCGGGCTCAGTGGCCTGTGTAGCGCCCTGCTGGGGTACACGGGCGCAAGGGTGGAGGTCGCCGAACTCGCCGAGGAGGTGGAGGCCCGCGACACCGTCACCTCCACGTTGGTTCACGACCTCAAGCAGCCGATCACGGCGATCAGCTCGCTGGCCGCGGCCCTGCGGGCGATCCAGGAACGCGGGGCGCAGGCGGCCGATCCGGCGGACCTGTTGCAGCACATCCAGCAGCAGGCGGCGGCGGCTCTGGCGGAGATCGACGAACTCCTGGCCGCCAGCTCGGAGCGCACCATCGTCCTGTCCCGCGAGCGGTTCGACTTCGCCGCTCTGGCCGCCGACCTCGCCGTGGCGCAGAGCATGAAGAGCCCCGTCCACCGGGTGGAGGTCCGGGCTCCGGCCGATGGGGCCTGGCTCAGCGGCGACCCCTCATACCTGGGCCGGGCCCTGAGCAACCTCGTTGACAATGCCATCAAGTACTGGCCCGAGGGCGGGACGGTGGTGGTGGAGTTCCGGGTGGAGGCGGGCCAGGTGGTTGTGCAGGTCATCGACCAGGGCATGGGGATCAGTCCCGAGCAGCAGGCGCGGGTCTTCGCCCGCTTCC
>CAZXDD010000328.1:4985-5530 GCA_964639415.1 uncultured Armatimonadia bacterium | reverse complement strand
GGATCCCCGGCACCGGCATCGGGCTGTTCTCGGTGAGGCGCATCGCCGAGGCGCACGGCGGGTCGGTGGGGCTGGCCAGCGCGCCGGGCCTGGGGTCGACCTTCGCTCTGCGGCTTCCCGTGGAGCCGCCCGATGTGGTCTTGGCAACGCGCCGCGAGCCGCGCGCAGGGGGTCGCAACGGGGAGCAGGTGCGGATCGACGGCATGGGCGCCGCGCCCGTGGAGCCGGATGAGGCGAGATCTCGTGCACAGACACCAGGGGGCTGAAATGAACCCGAGACCCGGAGCATGGTGGATCCCGCTGGGGCTGCTTGCCGCCTGCCTCCTACCGCCGGCTAGCGGCGCGCAGAAGCCGACGGCGTCAACGGCGCGGGTGGAGCGAACGCAGGGGGTCGTCAGGGTCCAGCGCGAGGGCCGGGGGGCCTGGCGTCCGATCCGGACTCCCGCCGACCGTCTGCTCCGGGCCGGCGACCACCTGCAGACCCTCCAACGGTCTGCCGCGACTGTACTGATCGCGGGCGTCCGCGTCCAGCTCGGCCCCCAGAC
>CAZXDD010000328.1:0-4975 GCA_964639415.1 uncultured Armatimonadia bacterium | reverse complement strand
GGGACGGCGGCCCCGAGGCACCGGCGAAGCCACTATCCGCGTCCTGGGTGGCGAGGCCCTGCTGTGGCTGATCAGTGCCCCACGCGCCTCGGCCGAGACCCCGGCGGCGGTGGCCGCGGCCGATGCCACCAAGTTCCTCATCCAGGTGGATGACGACGGCACAACGACGCTCACGGTCCTGGAAGGTGAAGTCAGCTTCACCAATGACCGGGGGGCGGTGCTCGTCCGTGAGCACGAACAGAGCGTTGCGACGCCGGCTACGGCGCCCAGTCGCCCGATGCGCGTGGACCCCTCCGGTTACCTGGAGTGGGAGGCCGAGGCTTCGGGCCTCTGGCTGGGGTGGGAGACGCGCTACTATCCCGGGGAGACGCCGACGGAGCTGACGAGGCGGGCGGAGGAGGCCGCGGCCGACGCCGACGCTGCGCCGCAGGACGCCGAGAAGCAACTGCGGGCCGGCGACCTGCTCCACGACCTGGGCGACCTGGGCTCGGCCGCCGAGCGGTACCGGCGCGCCACGGACCTGGCGCCGCAGGACGCGGGTGCGTGGCTGCGCCTCGGCGCCAACCTGCTTCAGCAGGCCCTGCCCCGGGAGGCCCTGGCAGCCTTCGAAGCCGCGGCCGAGAACGCGCCCACGGCGGCGGAGCCCCTGGTGGGTCAGGCCGCAGCCCTGGCGAGCACCGGGGCGCCGGATTCGCTCTCCGCCGCCCGCGCGCTGCTGTCGGAGGCCCTCTCTCGCGACCCCGCCGCCGCCGCGGCCCACCTGGTGGCGGCGGTGCTCGACATGAGGACTGGAGACGCCCGCGGGGCCGCCGGATCGCTTGACCGGGCGCTGGCCGCCGACCCCCAACTGTATCAGGCCCACGCCACCCGGGCTCTGGTAGGCCTGGCCACCGGCGACAAGCGCGCCGCCCTGGAGGCGTCGCAGAAGGCGGTCGCCCTGGCTCCCGGCTCGGCTCTGGCTCGTGAGAGCCTCGCCACCGTCTGGTTCTTCACCGGGGAGTCGGAGGCCGCGGGCACGGAACTGGCGCTGGCCCAGGCTGCGAACCCGACCTCGCCCTCGGCGCACCTGCTGGCATCCCACCTGCTTCTGGCCGCGGGCGATCTGGACGGGGGGCTGGAGCAGGCGCAGGCCTGCGTGGCTCTGGACCCGGCCTTCGGTCCTGCCTATGCCTCTTTGGGCATGATCTACCTCGCCGGGAATGACCTTTGGCATGCCGAGGACAGCTTCGTCCGGGCGCTGGAGCTATCCCCCAACCTCGTCTCGGCCTACACGGGGCTGGGCGCGACACACGCTCGGCAGGGGAAGCTGGGGGCGGCACTGGAGGCCCAGAGAGCGGCGCTGTCTCTGGACAGCAAGCTGGCGTCGGTGCACAACAACCTCGGCGGCGTCTACCTGGCGACGGGGAGGCTTGATGAGGCCGTGGCGGCATTCTCCACCGCGCTGGAGATGCAGCCCGACTGGGCTTTGGCCCACGCCAACCTGGCCATGGCCTATCTGGATCAGAATCGCTACCCCGAGGCACTGCGCGAGGCGCAACTGGCGGTCAGGCTCGGGGAGGAATCGGCGCGCGTCCACACGTGCCTGGCGCGGGTGTATCTCAAGCAAAGCCGGGTGAACCGCGCGGTGGCCTCGCTCCGGCGTGCCATCGAGCTGGACGGCGACTACGCCCCGGCCCGGTTCGACCTCGGCGACGCCTACTGCCGCCTGGGGCGCTTCGACGACGCACTCAGCCAGCAGCTCGAGGCCGTCGCCACCGAGCCCGGCGCGATGGTGCAGACACGGCAGTACGCCCGGACAGAGGCGGGACTGCGTGTGGGGAGCATCGGCGGCAGCCTCAAGGTAGACGGCCGCGGCGACCACGGGCGAAACAGCGGCTACCTCGCCGTGGAATACGAGAAGACCGATGGAGGGCGCAGTCACAGCGACACGGAACGCGCGACGGCCCTGGCCATCGGTGGCAGGCAGTTCGCGGTGGGGCAAACGGCCGCGCTCTACCTCAGCGCCCAGCACGAGGAGTTCGACCGGCCGGGTCGGCAACTGGCCGATGGGTCGCCGCAGGACCCCAACTATGTCTCGCGGTTCGACGGTGCCGAGGCCCATCTACTCCTGCGGGACAGGGCGGGTGCGGGGCGGTTCACCTGGAGGCTGGGCTACCGGACCACGGACCTGCAGGACAGCAACCCCGACAGCCTCAACGGTGACCCGAAGCCTTTCCCAGAGCTGAGGTTGCGCAGCACCTGCGGCATGGTGGAGGGGCGCTACGACGGCCCGCCGGCCGCCGGGAGCAGACTGACCGTCGGCGCGGCCTGGGCCGATGAGAGGTCCGAGACCTCAGGCGTGGTGGGTGCCCTCAATCCACCCGGCTCCCCGGAACCGGTGCGCTGGACTTCGTTCCGCGGCCGGGCCTCGCGGCCGGCGGCCACCCTTTACCTGGAGCACCAATCGCGACTGGGCGGCAGCACCGACCTCACCATCGGCGGACGACTGGCGGCCCGGGACGCGGCGGTCCCGGTGCTGCGGCCGCAGGTGTCGCTGCGACACCGCGTGGCCACGGACGCTTCGCTTGTCCTGCTCACTCGGCCCGTCCTGCGCGACGATGTCTCCGAACTCTCCCCCGTGGACATCTGGGCCCTGGGTGACTGGACGTCCCCCCCGGGCCCGGCGCCCGGCGGCTACACCCAGTCCTACGAACTGCAGTACGAGCGGATGCCCGCCGACGGCTCCCTCCTGCGTCTGGCCGTCTTCAGCCGCGACATGCACAACCTCCTTGTGGGGCTGGATCACCCCCGCTGGGGACCGGGAACGGTGGGGCAGGTGGTGGGTGCCGCGTCCCTGCGCGGAGCCGAGGCCGAGTGGGAGCAATGGCTGGGCAGTCGGCTCAGCGCCGGGCTCTGTCTGCGCTACGTGGACAGCGAGAACTCCGACAGTCAGGGGTGCGAGATCCCCTACGTGCCCAGGCTAATGGGGCAGCTTCGCCTCGACTACATGGACCGCCACGGGGTGCGCGCCACGGCGGTATGGGTCCACACCGGCCGGCGGTATGCCGACATGGCCAACACCCGGCTCCTGGAATCGCTGGATGCCCTGACAGTCGGCCTCGCCAAGCAGTTTGACCTGCACACGGAGGCGTTCATCACCGTGCACAATGTCCTGGACGCCGGGGACGGCTTCTGGCAGGGCTACCCGGAGCCGGGCAGAAAGCTGGAGGCCGGCGTCCTCTACCGCTTCTGAGCCCCCGGCGACGCCCGCGGGCCTCGACGGCAGTTCGGGAGGTGATCGGCAGTGAAGGCGTGGCGTGTCGCATCCGCGATGATCGCGGCCGGGGTGAGCTGCGTGCTGCTGTACGGGTGCTCGGGAGTCGGCGTGCCGCCCGAGGAGGTGCGGGGTGGAAGCATCCAGGCGGCTGCGGGCGATCACCTCAGTGCCGCCTTGCTGGTGCGCAGTTGGCTCAACGTCCTTTATGGGAGCGACGGCGCCTCCGCTGCCGCACCACGGCGCGAGCCGGTCCGGTCGACGAGCTTCGACTTCGAGGTGCTCCCGGATGGGACCCTCCACGCCTGGGGCACCCTGGAGGATGGCTCGGTCTTCGACCAATGGAGTTACCCCAGCGGCGCCGGATCGTGGCGGCAGGATTGGCCCGACCACACGAGCATGACCTCCGAGTGGGATGCGCCCACCGTCACGGACATTTCGTACGCGGTGTCCGTGCGCGAGAAGCGCCGGGACGGGACGCGGCTTGACTACGCGTACTTTGTGACCTTTGGTCTCGACGGTGATACCCACCGGTGGGATGGCGAGGCGATACTCAGTGACCTGCGCCGGATGCACTACGGCGTCCTGAGGTCCTCTGACGAGGACCAGGTCGTCGTGGCATTGGCGGACGGCTCTGACCTGAGCATGCGGGTGCCTATCGGATACGTGCCGGGTGTGGGGCTGGAACTGGACTACGCAGAGGGCCTGACCGGAATCTTCCGGGCGGCCGACGGTGCAACCCAGACCTTCCGGGTTACCGGAGAGAGGGGGACGTGGACGCAGTGGGAGTTCGCCGGGTCGGGAGGGGTCGACGGTAGGTTCGTGCTTGGTGAGGACCTCTGTGGTAGCGGACAGCTACTGCAGGGAGGGACCATCGTCGGGGCCTTCCGATGGCAGGCGGATGCGGGCCGAGTGCCGCCGACCTTCATGGGGGTGCTGGACCTGTTCTCTGTCGCGGCGCCCGCAGTGGCGCCGTCCGCGGCGGCCAGGGACTTCCAGATCGACAGGTGGGTCAGCAGCATTTCCGAGCTGGGGCCACATCCGTAGACGTCACAGCCGGATCTGCGCGGAGCCACTCCGTGCCAACCAAAGGGGGCTACCAGGATGGATAGCTGTCTACGTGTCAACTGCATTCTGGGCGGGTCTGTGAGTGCGGGGGACAGGATCTGCTTCTACAGAGACAGCCCGTCGGGGACGCCGCTGGTCTGCGTCACCGCAACCGCCGGCGGCAGCGGTCTCACGTGTTCCGTTTGTCTTCCCCCCGGCAGGTACTACATCAAGAACGAGACCACCGGCAAGTGGGCGTCGGCCCCGTCGCCGCTGATCGTGGGCAGTGTGCCGGTCCTCATCGTCGTGCAGTTCCCCCGATCCACAGGGCTCGACACCGTGGTCGTCGCGGATTCGGTTCCGGCGGCGGCAGCGGACGCGGGCGAAGGCCTCGAGGCCAAGAGCTTCCTGTACCTGTTTGCTCCGGCGGACCTCGCGGAGAAGTCTCCCGCCGAGCTGCAGGCCTACGCGGACAGGTGTGCCGAGCGCGGTGACCACTACGAGCTGTCCTTGGTGACTGTCGAGACCCGCCGCAACGCCGGCAATCCCATCGGGCCGTCCCAAAGCGACACCGAGGCGCTCCTCACCGTCTGGTCCGACTACGGGAGCCCGGTTGAGGACCCCGAGATCAAGCCGATGGTCTGGGAAGAGCCGGGAGTCTGACCCGCGGCGACA
>CAZXDD010000327.1:0-8768 GCA_964639415.1 uncultured Armatimonadia bacterium | reverse complement strand
GATGGAATCTCGTGACTGGAGTTCAGACGTGTGCTCTTCCGATCTGGTCCGGGTCTACGAGTTGGCCCGGCAGCTCGAGGTGGAGAGCAAGGACCTCGTCGAGATCATGCAGGAAGAGGGTATCGACGTCACCAGCCATGCGAGCAGCATCACGGCCCGGCAGGCGCGGATGGTGCGCGAGCTGCTGTTGGGCGGTGAAGGTGACCTCGAGGACCTGGATGTGGGCGAGCTTCTGGGCGCAGAGGACGAGGCGGACACCGCCGGCAGCCAGACCGAGCCGGGCGCGCCCGAAGCCGACGATTCAGACGATCTGACGTTTGTGGACGCAGAGAGCTGAGGCGCCACCGGCACACCTGGCCGCTCGCGGTCGCCGGTCGCCCATGCCCCTGAGCCATCGAATCAATTGTTGCAGGGCGGGTTTTGTCCCGCGGAGGTGTCCCATCTTGGGAAAGGTCCGAGTGTTCTCGCTAGCCAAGCAACTAGGACTCCGCAGCCAGGCTCTTGTGGCCGCCCTGGCCGAGCTGGGTATGGGGAATGTCACCCCTGCCACGGCCATCGACGAGGCGACCGCAAATGCCGCCAAGGAGCTACTGGCCGAGCAGGCCAAGCAGGCCCGCGAGGTCGCGGAGCAGGAGAGGGCCGCCGAGGCGGCCCGTGCCCCTGAGCCGCCGGCCGCCGAGGCCCCCGTGGTTGCCGAGGCCCCGCCCGCGGAGGCCGCTGAGACTGCGCAGCCTGTTGCGGCGCCCGCCGAGGCACAGCCGGCTCGACAGGCGGCGGAGACCAAGCGCCCCGAGGCGCCCAAGCAGCCCTCCGCTACTCAGGACAAGCGCCGACGCCCCAAGGATGCCGGCGCCGAGCCGGCGGCCCAGGCCCCACCGCAGGCCACCGTGGACGCCGCCGCCGAGAGTGCCAAGCGCAAGGGCGAAGCCAAGGACGTCGACACCAAGGAGGACAAGGAGACGGAGAAGTACTTCCGTCGCCGCGGCCCCGCGCGCCTCGATGAGGACGACGGCCTTGCCGAGCTGGAACGCCAACTGGCGCAACTGGCCGAGGAGGAGGAAGCCGAGCGCGCGCGACGTGCCAAGGCCGGCGAAGTCGTCCCGCTCCCCGAACTGGCGCGGCGCCCCACCACCCCCAGGCCCGATCACGGTGTGGACGTACCACCGGTCGTCACCATCCTCGGGCACGTGGACCACGGCAAGACCAGTCTGCTGGACGCTATCCGCTCCACCAGCGTGGCGGACGGCGAAAGCGGTGGAATCACCCAGCATATCGGTGCTTCCGAAGTCACCGTCGGGGAGAAGAGGATTGTCTTCCTGGACACCCCCGGGCACGAAGCGTTCACCGCGATGCGGGCGCGGGGTGCCATGGTCACCGACATCGCGGTGCTCGTGGTTGCCGCCGACGACGGCATCATGCCCCAGACCGTGGAGGCTATCAACCACGCCAAGGCCGCCAAGGTGCCGATCATCGTCGCCGTCAACAAGATCGACCGCCCCGATGCCGACCCCGATCGGGTCAAGCAGCAGTTGCTCGAGCACGAGCTCGTCGCCGAGGAGTGGGGCGGTGAGACCATCGTTGTCCCGGTCTCGGCGCACACCAAGGAGGGACTGGACAACCTCCTGGAGATGGTACTCATCGTCGCCGAAGTCCAGCAGCTCTGGGCCGACGCCAAGGCGGACTTCGTCGGCGTCGTCGTTGAGAGCAGCGTCGATCCCAGCCAGGGAACCGTGTGCACCGTGCTGGTCCGCAACGGGACCGTGAAGGTCGGTGATTCGGTGGTCTGCGGCTCGGCCCACGGCCGCATACGCCGTCTACGCGACTGGCAGGGCAAGACGGTCAAGGAGATGGGACCCGGGTCGCCGGTGGCCGTCGTCGGGCTCACAGGCGTGCCCGATGCGGGCGAGGTCATGATCGCCGCCGCCAACCCCAAGGAAGCCCGTCGCCTCGCCGACGAGCGCGCCATCTCCCAGAGAGCAGACGAGCTGTCGGGATCCGGTGGCGTCTCCCTGCGTGACCTGTACCAGGAGGCCACCGGTACCGGACGCGCCTCGCTGAACGTCGTGCTCAAAGCCGATGTCTGGGGTTCGGTACAGGCCATCGAGAGCAAGCTGATGCAACTGGATCGCCGCGTGGACGAGCTGGACATCAACATGGTCAGCGCCGGAGTGGGTAATGTCACCGAATCAGACGTCATGCTCGCCAAGGCGTCGGAAGCAATCGTCATGGGATTCCACTGCGACGTGGACTCCCAGGTTCGCCAGACCGCAGAGACCGAGGGTGTAGAGTTGCGCCTCTACGAGGTCATCTACGACCTCATGGAGGATGTGGAGAAGGCGCTGCTGGGGCTCCTGCAGCCGGTGTTTGAGGACGTCCTGCTCGGCAAGGCTCAGGTGCTACAGCTCTTCCGCATCTCGCGCATCGGGGTCATCGCCGGCTGCTCGATCACTGAAGGGCGCATGGAGCGCGGTGCCCTGATGAAGGTGACGCGCGGCAGGGAAGAGGTCTACACCGGGCCGTTGCAGTCGCTGCGGCATTTCGATCAGGATGTGCGCGTCGTGGAGGCTCCGGGCCAATGCGGGATATCCACCCACGACTGGCGAGGTTGGCAGGTCGGGGACGAGGTGGAGCTGTGGGGGAAGGTGCAGCTTGAGCGCAAGCTCGTTCTCCGCGACGAAAGCGACGTGACCTGACGGCCTCAGGGGAACCGACTATCCGGCACAGAGCAGCTTTCGGGGGCGGGTGAGGGTGTGCCGGCGGGCCCTCCACCAGGGCCCGGGTGATAGATGATGCCGGCCCGACTCGGTCTGCTGACTATCGTGCTGGAGATCACCGACGCCGTGACGCTGAAGGACAAGAGGCAGGTCGTGCAAAGCGTGCTGGATCGCGCGGCACAGCGGTTCAATGTGGCGGTGGCGGAGGTCGGGCTGCTGGACAGTCGGCGACGCGCCGAGCTGGCGTTCGCCTGCGTGGCCAACGACGGCAAGCACGTGGCCGACGTTCTGGATGCGGTGCTCAGATACGTCGAAGGTGACCCGCGGGCGACGGTGCTGGATAGCGAGACCGAGCTTGTCTAGACGGGGCGGGCGTCGGCCCACGCGCCCTCTTGCCTTGGCAGGACCTGCGCCTATGGCTCTTCAAAGGGGCGTGGTAGCACCGCGCGGGCGGCGAAGGACCCACATATCATGGCCACACAGCGACAGTTGAGAGTCAATAACCTCCTCAAGCATGAGATTGCCGACATCGTCATGCGCGAGTTGGAAGACCCCGATCTGGGCTTTGTCACCATCACCGGTGTCGAGGTATCGGTGGATCTGCGACATGCCAAGGTGTTCGTGAGCGTCCTTGGAGATGATGCGGCCAAGCGTCGGTCGATGCGCGTCATGATCAGGGCGAGGCATTTCGTGCGCAACCATCTGCGGGACCGGCTGGACCTGCGGCACATCCCCGAACTGACTTTCCGCCTCGACGATACAGCGGAGAAGGCACAGCACATCGAGGAGTTGCTCCGTCACGTCGCCGAGGAAAGCAGCGATCCGGATGCCATTGATGAGCAGTGAGTCGTCTTCCACCCCCGCGGCGGCCGCAGCGATTCTCTCCGAGGCCGCCCGGGTGCTGATCGTCACCCACGAGAACCCGGACGGTGACGGGATCGGCAGTGCCCTCGCTCTTCGCCATGCGTTGCGGGCCAGGGGCAAGGAGGTCCACTGCTGCCTGACGGACCCGTGCCCCGAGAAGTACGCCTTCCTCCCCGGTGCCGAGGTATTCACCACCGCCGCCCCAGAGACGGAGCCGGACTGCGCCGTGGCGCTGGACTGCGACGGCTCCGCGCGGCTGGGCCGCCTCCTGCCGGCCTTCGAGCGGGCGCCGGTCACCTGTAGCATCGACCATCACAACGGACTTCAGCGCTTCGCCACCGTCAACTGGGTGGATCCCCGCCGGCCGGCCACGGCTCTCATGGTTTATGAGCTGCTGCGGCTGCTTTGCGCCGAGATCGATGCAGACATCGCCACCTGCCTGTACACGGGTGTCGCGGCCGATACGGGCTTCTTCAGATTCCAGAACACCACTCCCGAGGCTCTGGCCGTGGCGGGCGAACTGGTGGGTCTGGGGGCCGACCCCAGCGGCATCGCGCGCCGGAGTGCCGAGGCCGTTCCGCTGCGCAAGGCGCTGCTGACTGGGCGAGCCCTGGCCTCGCTGGGGCAGTACGTCGAGGGGCGGGTGCTGGTGGGGGTGCTGGACCTGGAGGATTTCGTGGCGACCGAGGCGCGGCCTGAAGACACCGACGGGATCGTAGATCAGCTCAAGCAAGTCGCCGGACCGCAGATCGTCATCCTCATTCGCGAGAGCGAGCCCCGCCGGTGGCGGGTCAGCATGAGGTCTCAGGAGGCGGACGTCAGCTCCGTCTGCCGCCGCTTTGGGGGCGGCGGGCACGCGCTGGCCGCCGGATGTAGCCTCGAGGGACCGGCGTCCGAGGTTGTGGAGCAACTGGTGGACGCGGCGGCCGCCGCGCTCTCCCCGGGTGGTGCCCTGTGAACGGTCTTCTGAACGTCCTCAAACCACCGGGCATGACCTCCCACGATGTGGTGAATGTCGTCCGCCGCCTGGTGCCCGGCAAGGTCGGACACACCGGGACTTTGGACCCGCTGGCTTCCGGGGTGCTCGTGCTCACCATCGGGGCGGCAACGAGGCTCACCGACCTGGTGGCCATCGAGGACAAGGCCTACCGAGGCGAGCTGACATTTGGCTTCGAGACGGACACTCTCGACCTCGATGGTGTGGTGACGGCCCGTGGCGAGACCTCGCACCTGACTGAGGCCACGGTGCGGGACGCCATGGCCGGCATGGTGGGTGTCCTGGAGCTTCCGCCTCCGATGTACTCGGCGGTCAAGCAGGGCGGGCGGCGGCTATACGAGCTGGCCCGTGCAGGGCGCGAGGCCGTGCGCGAGCCGCGGCCGATGACCGTCAGACGCATGGACCTCATCGACTATGTTGCCGGTGAGCAGCCGCGCTGCCTGTGCGACATTGAGTGCTCTAAGGGCACCTACGTGCGCAGTCTGGCGCAGGAGCTGGCCAGGCGTCTGGGCACGGTGGCGACGCTCAGCTTCCTGGTGCGCGTCGCCCATGGCGGCTACCTGCTCCCCGACGCCATGACGCTGGAGGAGGTCGCTCAGGCGGCGGTCGAGGGCCGTCTGCAGGACAAGATGGTGCCCATGGCCAGGGCGCTCCCGGAGTTCCCGAAGGTCTGCCTAGACCGAGCCGCAGCAGTGCAGATGCAGCACGGCGGCGCTCTTTGCCACGAGACCGACCTGCCCGCGGGCACACTGGTGATGGTGCTTTCCGGCGAAGAGGCCGTATGTATCGCCGAGGTCCTGTCGGGTGAGAGCGGTCCCTGTCTTCAGCCCCGGCGAGTGTTCCGATCCTGAAATCGGCCCGGGGCGCGGACTGATCCACGCCCCCGGGCCGGGGCGTCGCGATGCGCATCTACAAGGTTCCGGACTGGTCGGCCGTCCCCCAGATCCCCCGCGTGCTGGCCGTGGGAGCCTTCGACGGCGTCCACCGCGGCCACCAGCGCCTACTGGGTCATGTCTGCCGCATCGCCCGCGAGTACCGCGTCCAGTCCTCCATCATGACCTTCGAGCCCATTCCCGCTCAGATCTTCCGCCCCACCGGTCGCAATAACGTGCGCCTATCCCTGGCGGAGGAGCGTTCGCGCGAGTTGTGTGGCCAGTGCATCGACACCGCCGTCGTGGTGGCCTTCGAGCAGGCCTTTCGCGACATGAGCGCCCGGCACTTCGCCGCCGACCTGCTGGTGGAGCGGCTGGGCGTCGTGGCGCTGGTGGCCAGCAAGAGCCACCGCTTCGGCAGCAATGCTGAAGCCGACATCCACCGCATCACGGCTCTGGGAATGGACCTGGGGTTCGAGGTGCATGTGCTGCCGCCCATCGTGGAGGACGGCAAGCTCATCAACAGCACCGAGATTCGGAAACATCTTTGGGCCGGTGATGTGGAGACGGCCGCCGACCACCTGGGACGGTTGTATGACGTGGCCGGACAGGTGGTGGGAGGGCGCCAACTGGGGCGGCAACTGGGCTTTCCCACAGCGAACCTGCTGCCCCACCCGGAGAAGCTTATTCCCGGAGACGGCGTCTACGCCTGCGCCGCGCGCATCGAGCCCTCACAGGGCGCGCCCGGAGAGTGGATGCCGGCCGCCGTCAGCATCGGGAACACGCCCACCATCGGCGACGGGGGCCGGACGGTTGAGGCCCACGTGCTCGACCGCGACGATCTGGAGCTGGCCGGGGCGCAGATGCGCCTGCTGTTCTGTGCCAGAGTGCGCGACCAGCAGCGGTTCCCGAGCACCGATGAGCTGGTGGCCCAGATCCGCCGTGACACCGAACGGGCTCGAGAGGCGTATGAGGAGGCGCGGGGGAAGCTCTCCGCGTGGCGAGAGCCCCAGTGTGGGCCGACTGTGTGACGAGGTCTTCACCGGCTGGTGTCGAGACCACGACACGGCATGTGAGGACGGCAAGGAAGCAGGGCGGGCCAGATGATGGCCCGCCCTGTGGGGTTCTGTGCGATCTGTGCGGCACCCTCCGTCTAGAACTGCTGGAGGATGGCGTCGTCGGGGTCGTCGTCGTCGAAGGGGATCACATTGCGGCTGTCGCCGACCACGCGGGCCGGGCGCTCTATGTGCCGCGGCGCCGGAGCGCGCCGAGCCCTGGGTGCCGTCTGGACCTGGGCCACGGCTCCCATGGTGCCGTCGTTGCTCAACTGGAAGTTGCCCACCATCGCGCGGAGCTCTTCGGCCTGGGCCGTGAGCTCCTCGGCCGCGCTGGCGGACTCCTCGGAGTTGGCCGCGTTTTGCTGGGTGACCTGATCGAGCTGGCTCACCGCACTGTTGATCTGGTCGATCCCCTGGCTCTGCTGATCGGAGGCCGCGGCTATCTCGTCCATGACCTCGGTGACCTTGCGGATCTGCTCGGAGATCTCAGCAAGGTTGGTGAACACCTCCTGGTTGATCGTCACGCCGTCCTCGGCATTGTGCACGGACTCGTCGATGAGGTCGGCCGTTGACTTGGCCGCTTCGGCGCTGCGCATGGCCAGATTGCGCACTTCCTCGGCGACGACGGCGAAGCCCTTGCCCGCGTCACCGGCACGGGCGGCCTCGACGGCCGCGTTGAGGGCCAGGAGGTTGGTCTGGAAGGCGATCTCGTCGATGGTCTTGACGATCTTGGCGGTCTCGTCGGAGGACGACTTGATCCTGTCGATGGCCTCGGAGAGCCGGGTCATGCTGTCCACGCCGCGCTCGGCGCTGGTGCGGGCGGTGTCAGACATGCCCTTGGCCTCGTGGGCATTGCCCGCGTTCTGCTTGGTCATGGAGGCCATCTCTTCGAGGCTGCTGGAGATTTCCTCCAGGGAGCTGGCCTGTTCGGCGGCGCCCTGGGCGACGGCCTGGCTGCCGGTGTTGATCTCGGCCGCGGCGCCGGTCACCTGGTTGGCGGCCAGGGCCACCTGCGCGAAGCCCTCGTCGAGGTTGCCTGCCGCCTGATTGAGTGCTTCCTTGATGCGGTTGTAGTCGCCCTGGTACTCACCGTCCACACGGGCGGTGAGGTCGCGATTCGCCAGGTGCTCCAGGGTCTCGGTGGCCTCGTTGATCGGGGCCATGATGGCGTCGAGCATGGCGTTGATGCCCTCGATGAGCCTGGCATAGGCGCCCTGATAGGCGGAGATGTCGGCCCTCTGTGAGAGCTTGCCGGCCACGGCGGCGGCCGCAAGGCCATCGGCGTTGTCCACAAGCGACGCGACGGTGTCCCTGACAACGGCCATGCTCCCGTTGACGCGGCTGAAGACGTCGAAGAGCCGCTCGGTGCTCTCGTCGGCGGGGTCCACGGACAGGTCGATTGTCAGGTCGCCGGCGGCGAGCTTGTTGAGGTTGGCAACCACGCGTCGGACGTGCTGTTCGCTGTACTCATTGGCGCGCGTGATGTCGGTGATGTCCCGCACGATCTCGACGTGTCCAATCTGCTCACCGGTGGGACCCAGCAGGTGGCTCGTGTCCACGCGGAAGGTCATGTCCAGGCCGGGCTGAGTGAAGGTCGACGAGGTCTCGCCGGTCCGCAGCATGGCAATGCCGCAGCGCTCCGTGTTGCAGATGTCCGCGCCCCATTCACTGCAGGGACGTCCCAGCGCCTCTTCTCGGGAGATGCCCGTGACGTCCGATGCCGCCTTGTTGATGAACACCCATCGCATGTCGTTGTCCGTCACCGACAGCGGGTAGGGGATGGCGTCGAGGACCGAGTGGTACAGATGGGTCTTCTCGGCGAAGCTATCCAGCGTGGCGTTGATGCCGCCTACGAGGTCGACGAAGGCGCCCTCGAAGGCGCTGGTGTCTCCGCGTACGTCCAACTCGCCCGCCGCGGCGGCGGCCAGCAGACGCTTGGTCTCACTCTCGAGGCCCTGGAGGTTGCGCTGAAGAGCGTCGAAGCTCTGGTTCGCGACCACTTGCTTGCCCGGACGCGGGCCGATGTTGACCCCGAAGTCACCCTGTGAGTACTGCGTGACGACGCCGAGGAACTCCAGGATGCAGTCGATGTGTATGTCGGCGGAAGCGTTCACCTGTGCCGCAGCGCGCGCATAGGCCCCTGCATAATCGTCGGGGACGATGTGGTACTCGAAGTCGGCCGCTTCCACCTGCCGAGCGTGGAACTCGTCGATGGCGCCGAGATCGGAAGAGCGTCGTGTAGGGAAAGAGTGTAGGATAGGGT
>CAZXDD010000326.1:0-8780 GCA_964639415.1 uncultured Armatimonadia bacterium | reverse complement strand
CCACGGGCTTACGCCCATGGCTACGGATATGCCGCCCCTGACGGGGCTGTACGGCAAGAGGCCGCCGCCGGCGTTGACGTCGCTGGTGTCGTTGGCCACGGGCTTACGCCCATGGCTACGGATATGCCGCCCCTGACGGGGCTGTACGGCGAGAGGCCGCCGCCGGCGTTGACGTCGCTGCTGTCGTTGGCGCTCCCGCCCTGCGGGACCCTTGCCGTAGACGCCGGTGACTCGCGACGCGCCGACTCGTGACTGTCGCCCCGCGAGCGGTCGTTACTCCATCACCGCTCCGGTGGACGCGCTCCTGACCAGCTTGGCGTAGCGCGAGAGCCAGCCGGTGGCGGCCTTCGGTGCCGGCGCCTGGTAGGCCTCGCGACGGGCCCTGAGCTCGGCGTCGGAGAGGTTGAGGGTGAGGGTCCGAGCGTCGAGGTCGATGGCGATCTCGTCGCCGTCCCGGACCAGACCGATGGGGCCGCCCTCGGCGGCCTCGGGCGA
The DNA here is from genome assembly GCA_964639415.1 of uncultured Armatimonadia bacterium. Taxonomy (GTDB): domain Bacteria; phylum Armatimonadota; class Zipacnadia; order Zipacnadales; family JABUFB01; genus CAYRFY01. The sequence continues at coordinate 8,285 of CAZXDD010000326.1, read as the reverse complement.
GATGTGCCCCACGCAGGGCCCGCGGGTGCCGCCGCTGAAGCGGCCGTCGGTGAGCAGGCCGACGGAGTTCTCCTTGCCCATTCCGGTGAGCGCGGCGGTGGGATTGAGCATCTCCCGCATGCCGGGTCCGCCCCGGGGTCCCTCGTAGCGCACAACGACCCAGGAGCCGTCGGCGATCTTGCCGGCCAGGATGGCTTCCATGGCGGCTTCCTCGCTGTCAAAGCACAGGGCCTTGCCGATGAACTTGCGCATCTGCTGGCTGACGGCGGACTGCTTGATGACGGCGCCGTCGGGGCAGAGGTTACCGTGCAGCACGGCGATGCCGCCCTGGGGGCGGTAGACCTTGTCCAGGCTGCGGATGACGTCGTCATTGGACACTTCACCCGCGGCGGCGAGCTGGGCGGTGCTTTGGCCGCTCACGGTGGGGTTGTCCTCGAGCATGTCGCGCAGGACGTGGAGGGCGCCCTGGACGCCACCGGCCCAGTCGAAGTCTTCCATCATGTAGTCGCCCGCGGGGCGCAGATAGCAGATCTGCGGCGTAGCCTGGCTGATCTCGTCGAAGACGGTGAGCTCGATGTCTATCCCGGCGTCGTGGGCGATGGCGGGGATGTGCAGGCAGCTATTGGTGGAGCCACCGAGGGCCATGTCGATGCGGATACCGTTGCGGATGGCGCTCTCGGTGAGGATCTGGCGGGCGGTGATGCCCTGGCTCACCAGCTCGCAGATGCGCAGACCGCTGTTGTAGGCGATGCGCATCTTCTTGGCCTGCCCGGCCAGGGCCGTGGCGCAGCCGGGAAGACTCATGCCCATGGCCTCGGTGACGCAGGCCATGGTATTGGCGGTATACAGGCCCTGGCAGGAGCCGCATCCGGGGCAGGCTTCCAGCTCCAGCTCGGCCACCTCGGCCTCGGTGATGACACCGGCCTGGGCGCGGCCGACGGCCTCGAAGGTATCGCGCACCAGGGAGAGGGGCTTTTGGCGCAGGCGTCCCGAGTGCATGGGTCCGGCGGTGACCACGATGCAGGGGATATCCAGCCGCCCGGCGGCCATGAGCATGCCGGGGGTGATCTTGTCACAGTCGGTGACCAGCACGAGAGCGTCCAGCGCATGGGCCTCGGCCATGCTCTCCACCGAGTCGGCAATCAGCTCGCGGGAGGGCAGCGAGTAGAACATGCCCCTGTGCCCCATGGCAATGCCGTCGCAGATGGCCGGGATGCCGAAGCGCATGGGTGCTCCGCCGCCGGCGGCGATGCCCAGGGCGACATGCTTGACCAGCATCTCCATCCCCACATGGCCCGGAACGATATCCGAGGAGCTGTCGGCGATACCGATGTGCATCCCCTGGAGCTGGTCGGGGGTATAGCCGCAGGCATACAGCAGGGCGCGGCTGGGTGCCTGAGTGAGGCCGCTCTTGGCTCGGTCACTGCGCATCTTCCATCTCTCCTCGGGCCCGCTGGGGGGCCATGGCGATGGAGCCCCCGGAGGCGAGGGACTCGCGGTCGTCAGAACCTCTTGTGCTTCCGGACAAGAACGCAAAAAGCCTCTCGTCCGCAAATGGGACGAGAGGCCGAAGAAGGCTTCCCGCGGTACCACCCAAGTTCCACCGTGAAGGTGACACTCTGACGCGATAACGGGCGCACCCGGCACAAGCTACTACGGACGCGGACGGTCCGGCTGGCTCATGCGGCTCAGGGGCGACGTTCAGCGGACGCGACCGCCGGCACTCTCACCTTACCGCCGGCTCTCTGCAGGTCGCGTGGCCCGCCTACTCCTCCCCGTCTCAGCCAATTGAAGATACGAGACCATGTTGTGAGAAGCAGTATAGACCAGGGGGTCTGTTGTGGTCAAGGGCGGGAAACCGGTGGCCACCTGGGCCTTACGCCGCCGCCTGCTGCGGCTCGCCCTTCCTCCGCCGCTTGATCAGATGCTCGATCAGCTTGTACAGCGGCACCCCGTAGAAGCACAGCAGGACCACGACCACGATGGGCACCCGCGTGTGGGGATGTGCGCTCCACAGCGCCCAGCCGTACTTGGTGATCCACATCGCCACGGCCGAGTAGATGACGGTCCCGACCGCGGTCCAGAGCCAGAACGTGCCCTGAGACACCCCGGATATGCCGGCCACGAAGGACGCCCATGGCCTCACATGCCCCTCGAGGCGCCCAAACAGCACGGTCAGGGCGCCGTAGCGGGAGTACCAGCCCTGCAACTGAGCACGGGCGTGCATCACGGCGGGCCTGCAGGCCAGGCGGCGGGTGAGGGCATTGTCCGCGGTGCGACCGAGGTAGAAGCTGGCGCCCGCGCCCAGCAGATGCCCGGTGACGATGACCCCAAAGGCCATCCAGTAGGAGGTCACCCGTGCCCCAATCAGCCCCTGGGCAACGATGAACCCAAACTGCGTGGGGAACGGCACTCCCGCGCTCTCGGCGGCCATGAACACGAAGGTGCCCGGCAGACCGTAGCCCTGAACCCAGTGAAGCAGCAATGCGTAGAGATGTGCCGTCACCTGTGCGTCGCCTCGCGCCGGCCCCACGAACGCTCACTCATAGTTGCTTGTGCACTCCCGGGCGCTGCGCGCCCTAACACGGATGTCGAGTCGCCTAAGCTCGCCTGGTGAAAACTGTAACGCCCGCGGCGACCCGTTGGTTTCCCACGGAGCGGTGGAGGAGGCTGTGCCGGACGCCGAAGGCGGATTATATTATACCAATGCAGCGCCGGCAACTCCAGCGCTCTCTTGGCGGCGGTGCGTCCCCGTGCAATGCGCCCTGCCGGGGTTTGCGTGCCCCCCGTCAGGACTTCACCCCTCCGCGGCGAATGAGTGATACAGAGGGCGGCGCGGCGATGGCAGCCATGGGGGTGTCCCGACAACCATCACCGGTACGCGCCGGCCGGCCGATCATCCAACCGAGGAGGTCTGTGACATGATCGCACGGCGGGGTTTCACACTGATCGAGTTGCTGGTCGTCATTGCCATCATCGCGATCCTGGCGGCTATCTTGTTCCCTGTTTTCGCGAGGGCCCGGGAGAAGGCGCGCCAGGCGTCCTGTCAGAGCAACCTGAAGCAGTTGGCGCTGGGCTGGCTCATGTACGCTCAGGACTACGATGAGATGAGCCCTCTGGGGTACCGCCGGGCCTGGAATGAGTACGACGAGGTGCTGCGCCAGCAGAGGGTCAACACGTGGGCCGCATGGTGGAGCGCCATCTACCCCTACGTCAAGAACACGCAGCTTTACGTCTGCCCCAGCAACGCGGGGACGGTGGACTACGGCGTCAACCCCTACATCACCTGGCGGGGCTATGAGACCACCGCGTCCGTGGGCATTCCCATGGCCCGGGTGGCTCGTCCTGCAGAGTGCATCATGCTCTACGACGTCTACGCCGGCACCCGCCCGTGCGGCTACCCCTGGGTGGTGAACGCCCGTAGCTCTCCGAGCTGCGAGGCCAAGCCTGCCGCATACTGGGAGGGCGTCGCGTACGGCGTGCGCCACAACGACGGGAACAACATCGCCTTCTGCGACGGACACGTCAAGTGGCTCAAGTATGAGAACCACGCCTACTGGCACGGCACCGACGCCGAGCCCTACCTAACGTACTGGCGGCTGAGCCCATAAGGCGCGATGCCCCGTCCGACGGGCCCCGCGCCGACGCGGCGGGGGGTAACCTTTGCTGCCTGCGACCGTGAGGGGCGGTCTGCCACCGCCCCTCAACTCCCCAACGCCTCCAGCAACAGCCGCCTGGCTTCATGGTAGGCCGCCGGGACCCTCTCATAGTCCGCTATCGACCGCGCGATCCCCGCCACGATCTGCCGCGCCTGCTCTGGGTCACGCTCCGAAAGCAGTGTGAGCAGAGAGTGGTCCAGGAGCCCCTCCCGGAAGGCCACCATCCGCAGTGAGCCCCTCAGGCCCTCCGGCCCGGGGTAGAGCATCCAGTTGTCCCCCGGGGGGTGGCCGGGGTTTTGTGAGCCATTGGGTACCGGCCCGATCGAAGACCTGTACGGGTCGGCGCCGCGGTAGACGTTGGCTCCCCAGTACAGGTACCCCTCGGCCCCCAGCAGGTACGCCAGCCACGGGTAGAGCCGCGAGTCTGTGAGACGCTCGTCCAGGTGACGATTGGGGTACGGTGGGTACGGACTGCAGCAGTGGTACAGCCAGTTCGTCCGCCCCCTCCCCCGGCGCTCGGCCGCCAGCGCCTCGTTCTTGGCCAGGATCGTCAGCGCGAACACCTGGATGTCCACCAGCGGCGAGTACACCTCCGGCCGACTGTTGATGGCATCGATGGTCCGGATACCCGGCATGTGCTCCCGGGCCAGAGCGGCCAGCTTCTCGTACAGCTCCCCGTCCTTGGGCTCATCGAGCTGGTGCTGCAGGTAGCGATCCTCCCAGCCCTGCTCCCGCAGATGGCGGTAGAGATCGTCGTACAGTAGCGGTACGAACTGCAGCCAGGAAGGGTTGCCGCGGCCCGCGTCGACGAGCGGCGTCTTCTCTCCCGTCCTCGCGTCCACCACGAACACGCCCTCGTATACCCACTTCTCCGGCAACATGGCCGTGTGGTGGCCCTCGAGGTACTCAAAGCCAAGAGAGAAAAACAGCTCGGCCCAGCGGTCGAAGCGGGTGTAGTCGAAGCGGTAGGTGCCGTCCTCATTGCGGACGGTCTGTATGAGCGCCTCGCGGTAGTCGACAAGAGGCGTGAGGATGGTGTCCTGGCCGAAGCTGCGCAGCACGCGGCCGGACTGCTCGATCAGCTTCCAGTGCTCCTCGGACCACCAGGCCGGCGGCTCGCCCTGTGTGAGGTTCCGGGGTTCGGGGAAGAACCAGTGCGTGGAGTGCAGGGCCGGTCGCTGTGGCGCGTCCACGGGGTAGACCTGGAGCGAGAAGCCCACGGAGGCGGTACCGTCGCCGGTGGTCAGCTCGACCGCTCCGGAGTACACGCCCGGAGCGGCGTCCCGTGCGACGGCCACGTCCACGAGCAGTGAATGGGTGACCCCCGCCTTCAGGGAGACACTCTCCGCGGGCACGAGCACCTCGGCCACCTCGAAGGGCGCCTCCCGCACGAGGGCGGCCAGCCACTGATGCGGCGGCACGACGCCCACGGCCGTCTTCGAGCCCCCGTTGTTATTGGCCTCCACGGGAACCGCCTGGAGGTGGTAGACGTCCATCGCGGCTCCAAGCCGTCCACCGTCGGTGGCGACAGGCGCCGGTACGCGCAGCCGGCATTCGGCATCCGTGCGCGACATGACGGCGATCTGGATCGGCACCAGTGCCCCGCGGGGGCTGGCCAGGGGCCGCGAGTCGGATGCCGGCACCGGTGGCCGGTCGGGGTAGACGCGCTCGAGGCTGTCCACGCGCAGGGCGCTCAGCGGCCCCTCACCCCAGCCGGGAGGCGGGGGCGGCGGGTCGGAGGCGTGGGCCGGACCGATGCAGAGGCCGAGAGCGACCGCGAGTGTGAGTATCGGAGTCAGTGGCATGGGTGCCTCCGTGAGCGGGGAGATGGGGCGGTGCCTCCCGGCCACTCGGGCGCGGCGGACCGGGCGGGCTTGGAACTCAGGCTATGCAGGCTCCGGGCGGGCGCCGAATCACGTCGCCTCACCCCCCCGGCCCCGCCTCTCGGCGTCTCTTCGAGCCGCTTGTACTCCGCCAAACGGCCGGCGGAGACGGGAGGAGGGGCGAGAACGGCAGTACCTCGACCGTTCCGAACGTGGTAATGGCCAAATGTGTCTCCAGTGCGCTCATGCACAATGTGAGTTGGAAGCCCGCGGGCACGGTGGCGATCGTCTCGTGTTCCGGACCCTGGTGCTCGGTTGGACGGCGGACCGGGTGGGCACGGGAACGGCCACGGCGGCCGGGCGCCCTCACCTCACCCGGAAACTCACCTGCTCCTGAGCCCCGATCTGCGGGGCCCTGACGGTAATCGTGTGCTGCCCCGTGGTAGCGTTCAGCGGGATGGCAACCGTTGTGGTCTGGATGCCGTCCTGTGGCGCGAAGGCGCCACCGTAGCGGGAGATCGCCCTGCCCCGGGCGTCGGTGACATCGACCTCCAGCAGCCCGCCGCCCGGCACCGTGGCCCCGGTCTTGTCCAGGAGCTTGACCTCGTACTGCAGCATCTGGCCGCGGTCCACCTCTCGCGGCGCGTTCAGCGTCAGCCTTGCCGGCTCGGCGCCGTAGCCGGCGATGAGTCGGGCCCAGCGGCCGGGAACCGTGAGCCGGATGGACAGACCGCCGTTGGCCAGGCGCTGGAAGCCGACGGGAGTCATCTCCACCGTGTCCACCAGCCACTGCAGCTCGGGCCGGTCCACCCGGAGGACAACCTCCGCCGGCTCCGGCTGGTGGTTCACCACCACAAGCAGCGCTCCGGCGCCGTTGGCGCGCAGGCCGGCCTCCACCATGTCCACCGACTCCGCCGTCTCTGAGTACTCCACATGCACCGGCGACTTCATCCCCAGCCTGCGCAGCAGGTCACCCAGCGCCCGCCGGTACTCTCCAACGGCCGCGGGAGCCATCTCCGGGGCCTCGATGAGCTGCTTGAGCTCCGCATCCAGATCGTTGGCGACGAATGCCACCTTGCCTGTACCCACCGGAGCCACCGACCAGCTCAGCGAGCCGAGGTTCTCCTGCTCTTGCGGCTCCGGGGCGAAGCCCCAGCGGATCTGCTCGCCGCGATGGGTCTTGTCGGGCAGCTTGTCGCAGACCAAGACGCCACCGTCCTGCAGCCACTGCTCCAGGAGTGGCTGCAGATCGGCGTGGATGGTCTCGGCCCCGAGCAGGACCAGGCAGGGGTAGTCGATCCTGCCCTGCTCGACAATGACCTCCTCATTGCTCACATCGACGGATCCGAAACCGCCCTGGATGGCGGCCAGTGCGTACTGGGGCATGGTGTAGTTGTTGGAGACGGCCTGATGGGTGTTGGGGAACAGCAGGGCCACGGAGGAGGGCACGGCCGCCATGTGCTTGAGCATCGGTCCGATGCGGCGGATGGCCGAGAACGCCTCCCCGGCTGCTTCCCAGCGCTCCGGCCGCGACTGCGTGCCGGTGCCCGATACGGTGTTGATGAAGCTGTTGAGGTAGTCCGCGCCCCGAGCCACGGCGGTGAAGGCGCATTCCGCCGAAGCCTCCTTGGGGTTCTTCTGGAACGGCCAGTTGCGGTCATCCAGCTCCACGTAGAAGCCCCAGGGCACCCGGCGGGCCCGGGATACATCGCGCATGTAGGTCATGGCCGCGCCCGCCTGGGCCATGCGCAGACGCTGGGACACGGGGTAGAAGTACGGGTAGACATCGAAGTCCACCCACTTGACGTGGCGCGTCCAGTCCAGGGCGTCCTGCTGAGTGCTCAACGGACGCTGATAGCCCAGGCCCATGGCCATGTAGGTCAGCAGAAGGTCGAAGTTCGCCTGCTGCGCGGCGATCTGCGCGCTCTGGCTGTAGGCATGGCTCACGTAGTGTCCGAGGAAGTCCGCCATGGCCCAGCGGGCATAGGTGTCCTCCCCGAGTTCTTCGGGACTCCTGTACTCGATGCCGTACCGCTTCAGGAACTCCGCCCTGCAGTGCTCGCAGCCATCCAGGCACTTGGGGCCGATATGGGGCTCGTCGGTGACCTTGGCGCAGATCAGCCGGGGCGTGCGGTTGCCCACATCGATCTGCCACTCCAGCCGCTGGAGCAGGGCGTCCCAGTATTCGGGCGAGAACACGCAGGGCGTGGTGATCCCGTCGCGGTTGTAGAGCTGGAAGTTGGAGTATTCGTACGTGGTGGCCATGCCTCGTTGCTGGGCATAGCTCTCGGAGTACCCGGCCAGGGCGGCCTTGTTGTTCCGGATGCCGGACTGGAAGTTGCCCGTCCCCAGGATGGCGGCGGTGTTGAACCCGTGGGAGAGAAGGTCTTCCACCCGGGCGCGGATGCCGGCCTCGTCCAGCAGATTGCCGTCACCGTCGATGCCGATGATGGACATGATGGGGTAGAAGTGAGTCAGGTCCAGGGGGTCGACCACGTACATGTCCTGCGCGACCGTTGATACGGGGCCGGTGCCGATGAGCGCCTCCAGCTCGAGGCTGTACTTGCCCGAGGCCAGGTCCGGGAGCGTGCCGGCCAGCGTGGGGGGCCGACTGCCCTCCAAGAAGGGCACCTCCCAGCGGTACCCGTCCTCTCCCACCACGGTGGCCCGGTACCTGTAGGCTTCGGCGTCACCGGGGAGGCCGGCGACGCCCGTCCCCGCACCGGGCACGGGGCCCTGGAAGCGCACCGGGATCGTGTACCTCGTCCCCGCCGCCAGATCGCTGTTGTCGGCGAACGGCGCC
>CAZXDD010000325.1:0-8801 GCA_964639415.1 uncultured Armatimonadia bacterium | reverse complement strand
CCCCCCCCCCCCCCCCCTTCCCCCCCCCCCCCCCCCCCCCCCCCCCCCCCCAACCCCAACCCTCTTCCCCCCCCCCCCGCGCCCCCCTTGGGGGGGCCCGGGGGCCCCCCCGCCGCTGCGCGCCTGCGCCTCGTCGGCGGGAAAGGCGAGGGTGAAGCTCCGTTGGCCGCGACGTCCGCCGCTATCCGTCCTGCTTCTCCCTGGCCGGGGCGCCCACGAGCCTGCCCTGACAGCGCAGGCATTCCTCGTAGCCGTCCATTCCGGTGCGGAGGCCGCAGCTTTTGGGCGGATCGGCGATGGATTCGCCGCGGATCTTGTTGTGCAGCTTGAGCAGTCCGTCGATGAGGCTCTCCGGTCGCGGCGGGCAGCCGGGAATGTACATGTCCACCGGGATGACGCGATCGACGCCCTTGACCACGCTGTAGGCGTCCTGGTAGAACCTGCCGCCGCTGACGGCGCAGTTGCCGAGGGCCACCACCCACTTGGGCTCCGGCATCTGGTGATAGAGCTGTTCGACCACGGGGGCCATCTTGATCGAGAGCGTGCCGGCCACGACCATGCAGTCCGCCTGCCGCGGCGTGGGGCGGAGGATGATACCGAAGCGGTCCAGGTCATAACGCGGGGCCGCGGCGGCGATCATCTCGATGGCGCAGCAGGCCAGGCCGAACTGCAGGCCCCACAGCGAGCAGGCCTCGCCGGTATTGAGCACCTTGTCGACGATGCTGATGAAGCGCACGGCCAGCGGGCTCTGGCTACTGTTTCGGGCCCAGCGGCGCAGGGGTTCCTCGGTCACGCGTTTGACTAGGTCCACTGCAAATCACCCTTGCGCCACACGTAGGCCAGGCCGAGCAGGAGAATGGCGACGAAGATACCCATCTCGGCGGCCGGAAGGGAGCCCAGCCTGTCCGGAGCACTGAGCTGCCGGAACACGACGGCCCAGGGAAACAGGAAGATGGTCTCCACATCGAAGATGACGAAGACGATGGCGATGATGTAGTACCGGACGAAGAAACGGGTCCAGGCCTCACCGAAGGGGGCGATGCCGCACTCGTAGGTCAGGAGCTTCTCGGCGTACTGATCGGCGGGCCTCAGGAGCATCGCAAACACGAGGGTGATCGCGGCAAACACAAACCCGGCGACGAGGAAAAGGCCCAGTGGGCCATACACGTAGACCATAGGCCGGGCCTCCCTACCCGCAAGCGAAGTATAGTCGTGGAGCCGCGTTTCCGTCAAGCCGACCGGCGAGATGCAGCGCTGCATCGCGCCCACGGCCAACACCTCACCACGGAGACACGGAGAGCACGGAGAGCACGGAGTTCCACGGAGTTCCACGGAGTTCCACGGAGTTCCACGGAGTTCCACGGAGAAAGGCCAACGGCGGAACACACAGAACGGCGGAGAACGGCTCCACAGACTGGGAACGGCTGTCGTGGTTGCCGTAGCCGTTGGCACCGTCGCCCCCGCAGGGCGGGACCGTGGCCGTTGACGCGGTCGTCGTTGACGCCGTTGCCGTCCGCCGTTGACTCGCGACTCGCCGACTCCTACAGCGTACCCTTTGTGGAGGGCACATCGGTCTTCCTCGGGTCGAGCTGTGTGGCCTGGTCCAGAGCGCGGCCCAGTGACTTGAAGGCCGACTCGAGGATGTGGTGGGTGTTCAGGCCTGATAGCTGCCTGACGTGCAGGGACATGCCGGCATTGGCGGCGAGGGCGACGAAGAACTCCCGGGCCAGCTCGGAGTCGAAGTCGCCCACCTTCTCGGTGGGCAGGTCGAGGCCGTACTCCAGATGCGAGCGGCCGCCGAAGTCCATGACGACCTGCACCAGGGCCTCGTCCAGGGGGCACATACCCAGGCCGAAGCGCACCATGCCCTTCTTGTCGCCCACCGCCTGCGCCAGAGCCTGGCCCAGCACGATGCCGATGTCCTCCACCGTGTGGTGGGCATCGATGTGCAGATCACCTTCGGCCTTGACCTCGAGGTCGAACAGTCCGTGCTTGGACACGTGCGAGAGCATGTGGTCGAAGAAGCCCACCCCGGTGTCGATGTGATACACGCCGGAGCCATCCAGCTCGATGGAGAGATCGATCGTCGTCTCATTGGTCTTCCGGCTGATCTGGGCGCTGCGCATGAGAACCTCCGGCAGGTAGCGTGGTTGTCGGCCGATGCCGGCCGCGGTGGTCCGCCCCCCTTGCTTAGTCTGCCACTCCCGCGTCGTGACTCGGCTCGCCGTTCTCCGTGCAAGTCCGTGCGCTCCGTGTCTCCGTGGTGAGACGCGTGGCGTTCCGCGGGGACCGTGGCTCAGTCCCAGATCCTCTGCCGCAGCCGGATCGTCTCGGCGTGGGCGTCGAGACCCTCGGCGTTGGCCAGGGTCACGACGTCATCGGCAAGCCGGTCGAAACCGTCGGCATTGGCATAGATCACCGAGGAGACGGTGAGGAAGTCGTTGACCGAGAGGGGCGAGGAGAAGCGGGCCGTGCCGTAGGTAGGCAGGACGTGGCTGGGGCCCGCGGCATAGTCGCCGAAGGGCACCGGAGCCCGGTCTCCCAGGAAGATGCAGCCGGCGTTACGGATCGCCTCGAGCACATCGAAGGGTCTCTGTGTGAGTATCTGCAGGTGCTCCGGAGCGATATCGTTGGCGATCTCCACCGCCTGTTCGATGGTGGCGGTGATGACGATGTAGCTGTGCTGCTCCAGGGACCGGCGGGTGAGCTGCGCTCTGGGCAGGCGCTGGAGCTGGGCCTCCATCTCGGCCTCGACGGCGGCGGCGAGGTCCTCGCTGTCGGTGATGAGGAGGGTGGCGTTGTCCCCGGTGTGCTCGGCCTGGGTGAGCATGTCGGCGGCCACGAGCCGGGGTGAGGCGGAGGCATCGGCGACGATCAGCGATTCCGACGGCCCGGCCAGCGACTCGATGCCCACCAGCCCGAAAGCGAGCTTCTTGGCCACCTGCACCCAGGAGGGGCCGGGCCCCACGACCTTGAGAACGGGCCTGATGGACTCGGTACCGTAGGCCAGGGCGGCGACCGCCTGGGCCCCACCCATGCGGAAGACCTCATCCACGCCGCATTCGCGGGCCGCCACGAGCATCGTGGGGTCCACGGAGCCGTCGTCGCGCGGCGGTGTGGCCAGGACGACGCGCGATACTCCGGCGACCTTTGCCGGCACGGCGGCGGCGCACAAAGAGGAGGGCAGCGGCGCGTTGCGCGCCGGGGCGTAGACGCCCGCGGAGGCCACCGGGGTCACGCGATGGCCCATGGTAAGGCCGTCGAAGGTGTCCAGCCAGGAGCGGCATTTGGCCCGCTCCTGGAACTGAGCGATGTTGTCCCGGGCGTGCACGAAGGCGGTGATCCAGCGTGAGGGCACCTGCTCGTAGGCCCGGTCGATCTCCTGCTCGCCCACGCGGAGTCGATCGGGGGTGAAGGTGGGGCAGTCAAACTGCCGGGTGTAGTCCACCACGGCGGAATCGCCCCGGTCGCGCACGTCGGCAAGGATCGAGCGGACGGTACTCTCGACCTCCGGGGAGACCTCTTCCAGCGTACGTCGACGTAGCGAGACCAACTCCGCCACATCGCCCTGTCGTGCATCGATGGTCCGTATCATGATGGCTCGCAGTCGGTGCCCCGCCGAGACGGAGCCGGTAGTCGTTCCTCTTGCCCCAGACCCCGCCGGGCTATGCCCTCACCTGATAGTCCGGGTGCTCTTCCCACACCGACATGAGCCCCGGGATGGCTCTGACCCTGGTGGGGAGGTCGCCATTCCACATGACGCGGTAGCCGGCGCCGAGGTCCACTCTCCGGCAGCAGGAGCGGTCGCTGACGTGCAGGACGCACCCCTGTGCGCCGGGGATCGACTGCAGGACCTCCCGAAGCCGACTGAGCACCTCGGGACGGACGGCGAGGGCGTCCAGCTCGATGTGCACGCTGGGGAGGCGGATCTCCGGCGGCGGCGGGGCCTCGTCGGCTTCCTTCTGCTTCTGCCGCCCCTCATCCACCTTTGCCAGCTTCTTGTCGGAGACCTTCCTGGCATCCTCCAGCGGACAGACCTTGTCGCACAGCAGCTTGACGTTCTCGTCCTCGCCTCCGTTGCCCCGTCCGCCCTGCCTGTCTACCTTGGCCTGCATGACGATGAGGGCGTCCTTGACCATGACCTCCTTCACTGTCTCCCACACTCGTGGGAAGATCGTGACTTCCACCTCGCTGGAGAGGCTCTCGATGGTGGCGAAGGCCATCTTGTCGCCGTTCTTGGTGGTGTAGGGCTTGACTTCCTGCACCATGCCGCCGATGACCACGGCGGTACCGTCGGCCAGCTCGGCCAGCTCGGCGATGTCCGTGGTGGTACAGCGTGCCAGCTTGTCTTCGTTCTTGACCAGCGGATGGTTGGACAGATACAGGCCGAGGAGGTCCTTCTCGAGATCCAGCACGGCCTCTTCCGGAAGCTCCGGCACGTCGGGAAGGTCCTCGGCGACACAGGCGTCCTGGTCATCGGCGGCGTCGTCGAATAGCGACATGTTCCCCACGGCCTTGTCGGCGCCGCACTTCTGGCCGGCGCTGAAGGCCCCGTCGAGAGCCGCCAGCAACTGGGCCCGGTGACCGAAGGCCTCGAAGGCTCCCGCCTCGATGAGGGTCTTGACGTTGGACTTGGCCACTCCGCGCGGAGCCACGCGGCGGCAGAAGTCAAACAGGCCCGTGTAGGGGCCGTTCTCCTCGCGCTCGTGAACGATCTCGTGGGCCCCGCCGTAGCCAAAGCCTCGGATGGCGGCGAGGCCGAAGACCACCTCACCGTCGGTGACCGTGAACTCCGCGTAGCTCTCGTTGACGCCGGGCGGCCGGACGGTGATGTGGCTGCGCCGGCACTCGGTGACGTACTTGGCGATGTCCGAGCTCTGGCCGATAACGGTGGTGAGCTGGGCGGCCAGGAACTCCGCGGGATAGTTGGCCTTGAGGTAGGCGGTCCAGTAGGCCACCAGGGCGTAGGCCGAGCTGTGGGATTTGTTGAACCCGTAGCGCGAGAAGGTCTCCATGCGGTCGAAGATCTCGTGGGCGGTCTTCTCCGGCACCCCGTTGTCCACGCACCCCTGGATGAACAGGGGCTTCATCTTCATCATCTTCTCGTGCTGCTTCTTGGCCATGGCGCGCATGATGATCTCCGCCTGCGGCATGGAGAAGCCCGCCACGTCCGAGGCCACGCGCATGACCTGCTCTTGGTAGAGGATGACACCGTAGGTGTCGCCCAGGATCGGCTCCAGCTTCGGGTGCAGATAGTGCGGTGGGGTGCCGTGGCGACCGGCGATGAACTCCGGAGCCGAGGCCATCGGTCCCGGCCGGTAGAGCGCCACCAGCGGGACGATGTGGCCGAACTCCGAAGGCTTGAGCTCCCGCAGGATCTGGCGCATGCCCTCGCTCTCAAGCTGGAACACCGCCCCGGTGTCCGCCCGGGAGAGAAGCTCGAAGGTCTTGGGATCATCCAGGGCGATGTGGAGCATGTCCACCGTGATGCCCCTGGAGCGCTGTACGGCCTTGACGGCATTCTCGATGATCGTCAGCGTCTTGAGACCCAGGAAGTCCATCTTCACCAGGCCGACATCGACCACGGGGTTCATGGAATACTGGGTGGTGACGGTGCCGTCCTTCTCCCCCCGGAGGGGCACGTAGTCCGTCAGCGGGCCGTCGGAGATGACCACGGCCGCCGCGTGTACCCCGGCGTGGCGCGTGATGCCCTCCAGCTTCATGGCCGTCTCCAGAAGCGTCATGACCTCCGGGTCGGATTCGGCCCTGGCCTTCATGTCCGCATCGCCGGCGAGCGCTTCGGCGATGCTCATATCGCCCGGCTGGAGCTTGGCAACCTCGTCGATGGTGGCCTGCTCCATGCGCAGCACGCGGCCGGAGTCGCGGATGGCGGCCTTGGCCTGCATCGTGTTGAACGTAATGACCTGGGCCACGTGGTCGCGGCCGTACTTCTCCTTGACGTAGTCGATGATCTCCTCCCGGCGCTCATCGGGGAAGTCCAGATCGATGTCGGGAGGGCTGGCACGCTCCGGATTGAGCATGCGCTCGAAGATGAGGTTGTAGTGGAGGGGATCGATCTCGCTGATGCCCAGCAGGTAGGTGACGATACTGCCTGTGGCCGAGCCGCGGCCCGGCCCCACGAAGATCCCGCGCTCCTTGGCCTCGCGGATGAAGTCACCGACGATGAGGAAGTAACCCGAGTACTTGCAGTGAGAGATGACCCCGAGCTCGTAGTCCAGGCGTTGGCGCGCCTCCTCGACTCGGCCCGGGTACCGCTCGGGGAGCTTTTCCTCACAGAGCTCCCGCAGGTAGGTGTCAACGGTGTGGCCCTCGGGCATGGGGAACGAGGGCAGCATCAGATTGCCGAACTCCAGCTCCAAATTGCACCGCTCGGCCACCTCGACGGTGCGATGGACCGCGGCGGCCTGCTCGGGGAAGACCTGGAGCATCTCCTCCTCGGACTTGAGGTAGAACTCGTCGGTCTCGAAGCGCAGGCGGTCAGGATCGTCCCTGAAGGCCCCGGTCTGGATGCACAGCAGCACGTCGTGGGCGTCGGCATCCTCCCTGGCCGTATAGTGCACATCATTCGTTGCCACCAGGGGAATGCCCAGATCGGCGGAGATCTGCACCTTGCCCGCGACCACCTTCTTCTCATCCGCGTAGTTGTGATCCATGATCTCGAGGTAGACGTTGTCCGCCCCGAAGACGTCGACCAGCCCCTCCACGTACTGCCTGGCCCCGGCCAGATCCTCATTGCAGATGCGCTGGCCGCACCAGCCCGCCTGGCAGGCGGTGAGGGCGATCAGGCCCCGGCTGTACCGGGCCAGCAGCTCGGTGTCTACCCGGGGCTTGTAGTAGAAGCCCTCGAGGTTGGCCGCCGAGACCAGGCGCATCAGATTCTGATAGCCCTCGTAGTCCTTGGCCAGCAGGACAAGATGGCCCATGTTGCGGTCCAAGGTCCCATCGCGGTCAAGCCGCGTCCGGGCCGCCACGTACACCTCGCAGCCGATGATCGGCTTGACCCCCACCTGGGTGCAGGCCTGGTAGAACTCGATGGCTCCGTACATGGCCCCGTGGTCGGTGAGGGCCAGGGCCGGCATCTGCAACTCGGCGGCGCGGGCCGCGAGCTGCTCGATCCGGCAGGCGCCGTCGAGCAGGCTGTACTCGGTGTGCACGTGGAGGTGAGCGAAGTTGGCGGGCATGCTGGGCTCCGAATGGACTGGAGGGTCTGCGCGCCACCGTGGCGCGGGTGATCGTCAACCGGTGGTAGCGGATGCGGGGACCGCCCGGCCGGACATGGGTCCGGGTGACGGAGGCGGGCCGTGACCACCGCCGCCGGGCGTGGCGTCACCCGTGAAGTGTCGGTACCGGCCGAAGCTCCCGGCGGAGAAGCCGGGACGTGGGCGAGGACTGCGGCAAATCGGTGAGGACCGATGGCCGCCCAGCGGCGCGCGAAGCGGAACACATAAGGCCGGGGCGCCTGCAAATCTGCACGCCCTCGCGATCGATGGCGTACTGGGGCAGAGCCCCGGCACCCCGCAAGGGTCTGGTGCCGGGGAGCCCGGCGGCTCTCGGAATGCCTGCGGGCCATCTCCTGCTCGCGATGGCACCGCCGGGGCGGAAGCGGGGCTGCCGCTTCAGCCTCTCAGGTGGCGTTGCCGTCCGCGCCGGTGGGTGTCTCCGGCGCAGAGTCGGCCGCCGGGGCCTTCCCCTTGGCGCCGGCCTTGCCGGCCTCCGGACGGGCACCCGCGGAGCCGGCCTCCGCCGGCGTCTCCGCCTTCGCCTCGCCCTCGGCGGGCGTCGCCTTGGCGGCGGCCGCGGAGTCGGGGCTCTCCTCGTCGCCGGTGGTCTCGGTCTCAACTGCCGGAGGAGCCGCCTTCAGCTCGGTCCCCAGGCGATTGAGCACGTCACTGAGGTTATCCAGCTCGGCCAGGACGACCGACCAGGCATTGCGTGCCATGGCCTCCTGGGCGCCGCGGACACCCCCCTCGGCCTGGATGAGAATCAGCAGGGTAGCCTCGGACGAGCACGTGCTAACCAGGCTTTCCATGGCCTTGAGGGCGTCCTTGTACTCCCCGCCGTCCACCTGCTGCTTCGCCTTCTCAAGGGGCTTGGCGATGTCCGCCGGCACCAGCGGGGCGTCGGGGGCGCGGAGGGCCACGTCCAGCGCGGCCAGCAGCGAGGCGGAAGCGACATCGGCCTCCACTCCCGCCGCGGAGCCCTGGAGTGCCAGGATGCCGCGCTCCAAAAAGACCCTGATCTGCGCCGCCGGGGCCTCGGCCTGCATGACACCGATCGTGGACCGCAGCCGCTTGAGCGCACCGGCCGTCTCATCCTTGAGCTCTGACTGCGCGGCACGACGCGCAGCCACCAGAAGCGCCCGGGCCACGCTGTAGTCCCGCTGCAACGGGGATGGCCCCATCGCCTGGGCCTCCATGCCCTTGCGCCGCTCGATCTCCTTGGCGAGCCCGTCCAGCGTGCTGCCGGTCTTCTTCTGGTAATCGAGAATGCCCTCGAGCAGTTCCTTCTGTTCAGGGTCCACCGACGCAACCGGCGTCTGCGTGGCCTCCGGCGTCTTCTCCGCCGGCAGGGGTGCGTATTTGCAGCCGCACAGCACCACGACCAGGAGCATGAGGCTGAGGCAGAGTAGGTGACGCAAGCGGCAGGCCCCCTCTCGACATGCACCCTATGCGGCCACGGGAGACGGGAAAGCCCGCCCCTCCCCGGACGCCGGGCGCCTGAGACGATGGGGCGATTATACGATACGGCAAGGGGAGAAGGCAAGGCGGGAGGAGGTTGTG
>CAZXDD010000324.1:0-8817 GCA_964639415.1 uncultured Armatimonadia bacterium | reverse complement strand
CTACCCTTGCTCCCTCGCCAACGGGCAGGCCAGCACGCAGGCCTCGAAGTTGCACGGCCGGTGCTTCGGGATCGCCGGAGTCTGGCGCAATGCCGCGTCCAGCGCCGCCGCGTCGATCCTCTCCGGGACCTCTACCTCCATCTCCCAACCCACGTACTTGGTCCCCTCCTCCCCGACCAGCGAGTAGCGCTTGGCCCAGTCGCAGCGGTCTCTGTCCACCAGGTGGAACCGTTCCACCGTACCGGCTACCTCGACCTGTGCATCCTCAGTGTGTGCCGCCGTATGGCAGGCCTGCAGGCAGCGGCTGCAGCCCGCGCAGGACGATAGCACCGATAGGTCTCCGGTCGCCTCGTCTCCGGCGATCTCGGCATCGGTCACGATGGCGGCGAAGCGCACGTTGGGCCCGAACTGCTCGGTGAGCACGAAGCCACCCTTCCCGATGTGCCCCAGGCCCGCCGCCACCGCCGCGAAGCGATTGCAAAACACGTCAGGCTGCTCCCCCGGAGGGGTCCGTGTCACCGAGCCGGTGCCCGTCACGTCGAAGGTCAGCGCCGCCCTGTACCCCCGGTCCTCCAGCCAGCGCATGGCCCGGAAACACCACAAAGATAGCAGGTTCACGCTCTCATACTGGGCGAAGGCGTACGGCCCCACGGCCTCCGCCGGCTCCCTGGCGGTGCGCTCCACGCTGGCCTTCGGGAAGCGCAGCCCCACGACGATCACCGATTTCGCGCCCTGCAGGTGGTCCTCCGGGGTCTTGGTCTGGATGGTCTCCACACGGATCTCGGGCTCGTAGGGGTACATGCGCTGGGCCTTGTCCCGGGCCACGAGATGCTCCTTGCCGTCGAACAGCGCGGATAGCTGCGGCTGCAAAGCGGCGATGCGCTCCGCCGGCGCGACCCCCACCAGGTCGGCCCCCAGCTCGCACAGCAGGCGCTTGAGGGCGATCGCAGCCCCCTCGGGGTCGGTTGCCGGTGCGCCCGGGGCGGGCAGATCGCGGGAGGTCGACTGCAAAGGCGCGCTGCTGACCACCGTCGCCGTCGCCACCGCCCAGCCCTCCGGAATGCCGCCGAGCTTGCCGTGGAAGTCCCGCTCCGGGAAGCTCGTGCAGGACATGGCGCTGTAGCCGCGGCGCTCCAGAGCCCTGGCCACATCGAAGGCCGCCAGCTCCACGAGATACTGCCGCGCGCCGGCGGTGGCGTCCGGGCCCTCAGGCCGGCGGTAGTACACGCCCAATGTCATCGCACTCACCGCGTCGGGCAGGTCCCTGCGCAGGTCGATGCCCTCGGCCGCAAGCTCCTCGGCGGAGCTTGCGACCACGAACTCCACACCCTGATCGTGCGCGAGAGCCCGCAGCTCGTCCTCGGTGGCACGATCCACCGTCTCCGGCGGCGTGGCGTCCCGCTTCCGGCGCGGAGCATTAGTGTACCCCGCGTCGAAGTAGCGACGCTCCGGCGGCACGCAGTAGCGCAGGCAGCTTCCCATCTCCCCGCCCCGGAAGCCGTGTTCGGCCACCTGCTCCAGGATGACCTCCTCGTCCACATGCTCGGGGATCGGGAGGTCCAAGTCGAGGTCGAAATGCTCGCCCCAGGCACACCGCCACAGGTTCTTGTTGGCGAAGGTGTACTGCTTGCCCTCGATGTCCAGCACATTCATCCCGTCGATCTCTTTCGACAGCGCCCCGGACAGGCAGTGCTCCACGCACAGCATGCAATTGTCACATACCGAACCGGGCTCCAGGAGCGGCGTGGGCTCCAGGGCCGCGTCGGTGATGACCTGAACGTACCGTTGCCGCGCGCCGAACTCGGGCGTGATCGCCAGGCCATTGTAGCCATGCTCGGCCAGGCCCGCCGCTACCGCCGAGTGGATGTGGCTCACGTCGGGAGCGAACTGGGCCGTGAGGTCCTTGTACCCCTTGTACCGCCAGATGTTCGAGCTCACGATAGGCACCGCCGCATACCCTTCGCGCTCCAGCATCAACCCCAACCGATACGAGATCTCGTCCAATCGCGAGTTCATCCAATACTGCACCCGGTAGGGCCCTATCTCCTGCGGGTGGTTGATGCCCCCCATCTCGATGGCCGCATCCGGATGGTGAATGGCCATGACCACGACGGACTTGGCGCTCGGCAAGATCCCCTGCGGCGACATGCGGACCGGCGCATTGGCATACCGCTGGATATTCGCGATCCCCACCAGATCCACCCGCAGCGACCGGTACGCATACTGCTTGATGCGCCCCGTCAGGGCGCTATCGACCGTCTTGCTCTCGCAACCGACGCTCATATCAGACATCTCCTCACCGACGTTTCGTTGCCCACGGAACCCACGGAACCCACGGGCGAACGGCGGAACGGCAAAGCGACGAACGGCTTGACACCTTGGGGCTCTGCCCCAAACCCCGCCAGGGGACCAGTCCCCTGGACCCCATGCTCTGGGCAATGTCCGGTGGCGACATTAGGCGTAGCGCCCAGCACCGGACGTGTGGCTCGATCTACAACATGGCCCGAGATTGCCGCACATACGACCGTGCGCCAATCACGGGCCGGTCGCCGCCGCTGACGCGTGAACCCTCCCGCCCGACAGGACAAGAGCAGCGCCCCCCGCTCGGACGGCCGGAACACCACCGCCAAGCCGTCAACGCCCCATCGTGGCCGTGGGCCGCCGCTTCACCTCTCCCAGCCCGCCTCAGCGGGCGCCCGTGGGAGTCTGGCGACCCGTTGGGTCGCTTGCGGGTGAGGGGAACCGGCACCCAACACACATCCGAGGCTGCCCTCCGCCGTTGGCCGTTCACCCCTCTCCTGAGCAGCCGTACCGCGAAGGAGAGGGGCGGGGGTGAGGCATCATCAGTGCCGTTCGCCGTTTCGCGCCACGAACCGCGCGTCACGGCCGTCACGCCTGCCTCCCCAGTCTCGCCGCCACCGCCGTCATCTCCTCCAGGATGCCCCGCAAGTGCTCGGCCTCAGCCCGCATCGCCGGTAGATGCACACCCAAGGCCGCCACAAGCTGGCCCCCGGGCTCCAGGACCGGGACCGCCAGCGAGGCCAGCCCACGGTCCCTCTCATCCTGCGCCGCATGACCCGCCTCACGAGTTGCATGGAGGGCGGCGGCGAGGGTCGCGTCATCGTGGATCCCGTCCCAGGAGACTCCCGGGTAGCCCTGGATCTCGAGGATCTCCGCCAGCTCCTCGGCACTCGCCCAGGACGCCAGGACGCGGCCGGTCACGAGGCTGAAGAAGGACGCACCGACCTCCACATTCGCCCCCACCCGGATCACCGACTGCCCCTCCGCCCGCAGCACCGGGTGGCGCCGGCCGTGGGCCAAAGTGGCCAGGACCACGGACTCCCCCGTGCGCTCCGCAAGCGCGTGCACCGCCCCGGTCGCCGCGGCAAGGAGGCCCCCGGACAGCCTGCTGCCCCGCGAGATGTCCCGACAGCGCGGTCCCAGCACATACTGCCCCGCCTCATCCCGACCGACGTACCCGCACTGCACCATGGTCTTGAGAATGTTGTGGGCCGTGGAAGAAGCAACACCCATGCACTCGGAGATGTCCTGCAAAGGCGCGCCCTCGCCCGAGAGCGAGCGCAGGACGAGGTAGTCTAGAGCAGTGAGAGCGCGCTCGATGGACTGGATCACGGCGGGGGGACCTCATTCATTATCATTGAAGATGATTCAATGATAATGAACGGGCAAGGCGCTGTCAAGCGGGTGTGGCCCGCGGCCGGTGACGGAGCCCCGGATCCACAGAGACGGCGGGGGCGGCCCGTGAGGCTTCAGCCCATCTGCACGATTCGCAAGGTCGCCACGTTGCCCGGCCGGTGGGCGGCGGTGACACGCAGCTCCTGCGGCGGGCCGGCTTCGACGTCCAGCTCCGGGCCTGCCTGACCAAGGCCGGCGGTCACCTGAAGCACGTCCTCCCCCGGGCCCTGCAGCGGGGTCAGCGCCAGCCGCGCCCGCAGGCCGGCCTCGGCGCGAACCGTTGACTGGCTCAGCAGGCCCACAAACACTTCTCGCACCACATCATCGCCCACCGTCACCGTCACCAGCGCCGACCACGCCAGAGCGGAGGGCACCGGCAGCCGCCAAGTGTGCGCACCGTCGCCCTGGGGCTCGCCGGGGAGCGTCTCGCCGGCAAAGCCGCTGGATAGCCCCACATCCTGCCACTTCCCCGGCGTACCGCGCTCGATGCACACCCATCCCAATGGCGCCAGCGGCCCGGGTTCCTGATTGATGACCACATCGCCCCGTCGCCAGTGGCCGGTGGTGGGACGAGTGCCCTTCAAGGGCTCCAGACCCGTCTGCCAGGCGCGCATCTGCTCGGGGAGCCTCTGCCAGAGTTCGGCCACGCTGCTGTCGTGAATCAGGTACCGACAGCAGTCCGGACGCCCCGCGGCCTCGTCGAAGTACGTGTCGAGATCCAGGCCCGGGTCCACCAGCACCAGCGGGATGTCGATGATCCCATGGCAGTTGCGGACAGTGATCATGTTGGGGATCTCATTGCAGTAGATGGCCGCCCTGCGGGCGTTGTTGCCGATGCAGTAGACCTGACAGTCTTCCAGGTAGATGGCGTTGGGGTTGATCGGGTAGGTGCTGTCATACCTGGCGTAGTTGTTGACGGCGCAAAAGCCCGCGCCCTCCCCCCCAAAGCGCACGCGGATGCAGGCCACCGTGCCCCAGTTGTCGATCCAGCGCTGATCGGCCTCCCAGTTCGTCAGCGGCACGCCCAGCATGCGCTCCAGGTGCAGCACACCGCGGTTCTCGATCACCGCGCGGCCGACCATGTCCTGATTGGACGTGATCCAGCAGTCCATGAGCGTCGCTTTGTCGCAGCAGTTGCGCAACACGGACATGCACGCCAGGAACACGCAGCCTTGGACGAGCAGAAGCGTCGAGGGTGACTCCTCGGTATGGATGGCGCAGTCGTGGCTCCCGTAGAACTGACAGTCGCGGATGACCTGCTGGGAGGTATCGAGGTTGTGGGTGTTGATGCTGATGGCGCGGCGGCCGTCAACGAAGCTGAGGCCCTCGACCAGGTTCTTGTACGCGCTGTCCAGCAGCAGGATGTCCTTGTCGTTGTCCGACTGAACCAGGCGTGGGTTGCCGGTTCCGCGGAGGCGGTCGTAGCCGCCGAGCTGTATGGTGTCGGTGAGGCGGTACGCTCCGGGGGGGAACAGCACTACGGGCTGCGTGGCATACCACACCGAGCCCGGGTATTGAGCGCCCGTCTTGGCGTTCTGCGCGGCGGCGACGGCCGCCCGGATGGCCGCGGTATCGTCGGTACTACCATCGCCGACGGCGCCGAAGTCCTTCACATTCAGCTCCGCGGCCACCGAGACGCCCTGCGCCGAGGCGAAGTCCGGAGTGCCGAGCACCCCGGCGCCGAGCAGCATTCCGGCGCCGCCGGCGGCGATGAGCTTGCGGCGGTCGATGGAGTCGGGCATGGTGGGCCTCCCGGTGGTCCCCTGGATAACGGGGTCTGGGGCCCGCGGCCCCAGCGGGTGCGGGGCAGAGCCCCGCGACGTTGGTTGTCCGCCGTGGCCGAGGCAGGTCGGGCATGTGTACTGCGATGACGTCGCGGGGAGACGAAGAGCTACTGCTCCCCTGCCGCCAACCACGGATAGGCCATGAGCGCATACACCGGCGTCCAGTCGAAGTGTTCGTACCCGAAGGGCTGGTCCTCGAAGACCTTCAGCTTCGCCAGCGCCTGTCCGTGATCGATGTACCGCGACACGGCCATCAGGTGCGCGAAGTCGTAGCACCGCTGCCTGCTACGCTCCGCGTACGTCCACCACCGTGCCTGCTCCAGGCTGCGCCACAGGCCATAGCGGTCCTCTTCCGGGAGCTGCAGAGCCGGGACGTATGAGAACCACGTGTGCATGGTGTAGTCCCAAGCCGCCTCGATGCCCGTCTTGATCTCTCCTCGCCGCAGCTCGCTCACGATCCCCTTCTCTCCGAACTCCTCCCGCCATCGCAGCAGCGCCATCGCTTCCCGGGCCAGAGCCGCCCGCGCCGCATATTGTGCCGAGAGTTCCGCCTCGCCGGCCATGTCGGCCAGACGGCTCATGGCGCAGCAGCCCACGAACCCGCCCATCACGGACTCGGCGATGATGTGGGTGAACTCCGGCCCCGGGTAGGCGTAGGCCGCGCCCGTCCAGTCGTAGGCCAGGGGAAGCGTGGCGCCCAGGTTGCGAATCTGGGCGGCGATGGCCCGCGGGTACTCCGGGGCCACGAGCGCGGCATACTGCACCGTGGGCCACAGCAGCGTGGCGGTGATCTCCGGATAGTCGATGACGGGGCGGAAGGGCACCGGCTCGGGGAAGTACCAGATGCCGGTCTCGCCGTCGAGGCACATGTGCTCCCACCACAGATCCAGCGTCCGGCGCACCGCCTCCGCCACCCGCTCCTGCATCGCCGCGGGCAGGTACGGGTATGCGGTCATCAGCCCGCTGCAGGTGAGGCCGTCGTAGAACGGCCGGCCCTCGGAGGGTGAGAAGCCCCCGCACCAGCGCAGGCGGTCCACGATCTCCCCGGAGTATGCGTTCAGCCGCTCCCGCCAGACCTCCGGCATCTCCCCAAGCGGCGGGCCGACCTCCTCCATGTCCGCCACCGGCGCCAGAGATACCCTCAACTGGGCCCCCGGGCACACCGAGATCGGGCCCTGCAGCGTGTCGACCGTCAGGGCGCCCTCGGGCGCGTGCATCGCCAGCGTGGGCGGCAGGCACGTGACCCGAGCGGGCTCAATGCCCCACTCATTGCCGATGGCCTCGGCCCCGGTGGCATAGGTGACCACCGGAGTGCCCTCCTGCAACTCGAAGGACATGCCTTGCCGCGTGGGTCGCGAGAAGGCCAGGGGCATCAGACGCAGCAAGTCGTCCCCGCCGAGCTCGGCGGGGACGATGGCAAGGGCGAAGTCGGGTCCCTCGCCGGACGTGATGCCGATCTCGACACCGTCCTCCGCGGCCCGCACCACGCCGGGACTGCGGGGGAACACGAGCGCCAGCGCGAAGGGCTCGTCGCTGAACCGCAGCACGACAAGAGGGCCGCCGATCTGCATCCCGGCCGGAACGGCGTCTTCGGCTTCCGTGGACAGCGCTACACGCGCGGGGGTCTCCCGGCCAAAGGGCAGGAACTCGCAAGTCTCGGGCGGCGCCTGCTCCGCCCAGCCGTAGCCCATCAGCCGCCATGTCACGGCATTGCCCGCGTCGGGAGGGGTCTGGGAGGACAGCCAGACGAAGGGGTACGCGCGGCACACCTCCACCGTCTGCCGCCAACCCTCGGCCTCCTTGGCCACGATCACATGGTCGCGGTCGCAGATGAGCGTCCGGGTACCTTCCGTAGGCCGGGCGAAGCGTTCGAATAGCGGCCCCTGCGGGGTCTGGAGCGTCAGGAACCCGGCGAACTCCTGCCTGCCGAACCAGTTCGGGCGTCCCGGCGCGGCGACGGTGGCATGGAGCTTGAACCCGCGCTCGATCTGAGTGGTGAACACCTCGTTCCACAGTTCGCCCTCGTCGTACCTGGCAAGCTGCGACACGGGCCCCAGCGGGTAGGGCGGCCCGCCGGCGCCGAGTGCAGGCCAGACGACGAGGACCAGAGCCATGCAGGACAGGAGCCGATGCATCGTGTCACCCTCTTCTCGCCCTGACGGCGGTCTCCATTGCGCCCGGCACCGAGCCCGGGAGCATCATCCCGGGCACAGCCGGTCGCCGGCCTGTCCGACCACCGGCCCTCGCCATTCACATGCCGGGCTCGATCAGCATCTCTACTCCCAGCACTTTCACCGATTCCGCCGGGGCGCCGACCTCGACCACATCGTGCCCGGTGCCCGTGAAGGCCTCCGGCGGCACCCGGTAGGTCGCCAGCACGGCCCCCTCCCCGGACGGGCTCGCACCGGCGCTCTCGCACCGCGTGGCATTGAACTCCACCGCAGGAAGCTCTGCCTCGGCGGCCTGCTCGAGGTGCAGCTCCAGCGTCACCTTGGCACCGTCGGGCGGCTTGGGCCCGGTGGCGAGGGTGAAGCGGAGCGCCTTGCCCGCGGCCGGCAGCGGCGGGGTGTACTGCTCGTCGCGGCCGGTGATATCGCGCCAGGTGATGGCATGGCGCCGCGGCAGGGCATTGAGCGCCTCCAGCGAAGCCATGGCTTGCAGCGTCTTGCGGTACCCCTCGGGCGTCCACGTGGGATGGTTGGCGATCGGAGTGAAGTAGTTGAACAGGTAGACGGCATCGGCACCGGCCGCCAGCACTGCCGCCGCCGCACCGGCGGCCTGCTCCTTGCTCACCGAGACGGCCGGGCCGCCCGGCAGCGGACGATGCAGGATCTCCAGGCCCCCGGCGAGGGTCACGTCGGTGCCCTCCAGCTCCTCGGCCCACCTGTCCAGCGGCATATCGTACTCCAGCGTCGCCCACCGCGGGGTGGCGACGATCAGGTCCACCAGACCGTCTCGTGCCCAGCCCACCGCGTCCAGACCCCAGCTCCGGGCGACCTCCACATGCGACGGCACCCGTACCGCCAGGTAGATCGGGTGACCCCGGCGCACCGAGGCGTCGTGCACCAGCCTGCGCGCCGCCCGCAGCCACTCCCGCAGCACCGGCGCCCCGGCCTCCTCGGCGCCCGGCGCGAACAGATACGGCTCGCGCATGAAGTCCAGCTCCAGCCCGTCGATGTCGTACCGCTGGAGGGTCTCGACCATGAGCGCCCGGTACAGGTCGCGCACCTGCGGATGGGCCCAGTCCAGCCCGCGGGCGTAGTACCCTGAGCCGCCCCGGTGGAACTGCGGGTCGCGCCAGAGTTTGCCGTGGAACGGGTGGTCGAGGTTGTCGTTG
>CAZXDD010000323.1:0-8820 GCA_964639415.1 uncultured Armatimonadia bacterium | reverse complement strand
GATAACAGCGGATGACGGCGACGGCAACGGCGAACTGGATGGACAGGACAACGGCGGATGACGGCAACGGCGAACAGGATGGACAGGATAGCGGCGGATCACGGCAACCACCGGGAAGCTACCGTGATCCGCCCCCGGACGGCCTCGTGACGGGAGCGCAGCGTCCTCGCTACAGATCCGCCGTCAGCAGGAGCTTCCACGATTCCCCGCCATCCGGCGACATCATCACGTTCCTGCGCGAGCCATAGTGATCGTTGCGGTAGAACCAGTGGGTTGACCAGTAGTCGTAGGACAGGAATAGACGGCCCGCACGGTCGATGGTCAGGCGGTGGTAAAACACGCTGTACTCCGAGAACGGAGCAACGATCAGGATCCGCGGCTCCTCCCACGCCTGGCCCGGCCGCTTTCGCTGATAGGCCAAGGTCGCGTGGCTTGAATGGGGGTAGGGCTCGCCGCTGCGCCAGAGGCGAAATACGGTGTGGAGCGTCCCGTCGCTGCCACAGACGTAGCCGATGTACGTCTGGCTGAGCCCCTCGCCCGCCGAGACCGGCTCCGTCCAGCCTCCCCCGGCGTCATTGGCGGCCAGTGACTTCGCGTACTGGAACGGACGGCCGTGCGTGCCGACCAGCACGTGCAGGTACCCCTCGCCGTCCATGGTGATGCTGGGCGTGTTGTGCACATCATTGGCCGGAGGCCCGTACCCCACCAGGGCGGGCTCCCCGAGTTGCCCGGTCTCCCGATCATACGTCACCACATAGGTGGGCACACCCGGAACCTTCTCCTCCGGATCGGTGGCCTCGCCCCAGGTCACATGGACCTTGCTACCGCGGGAGACCACCGAGGACGGCATTCCCGAGTGTCCGGAAAAGCCGATGGACTTGTCCGAGATCGTGACCGGCTCGCCCATCTCCAGGCGGCCGTCAACCTTGCGCGGCACGACAAGCTCCAGATCGTGCAGAGCCCGCCAGATCAGCTTGGGGTCCCTGGCGGTGCGCGTGAAGCGCACAATCGCCGGCGGTCCGTCGGGGACATTGTGCCCTGAGAACTGCTCGATATCCCAGGCCCCCGAACGTCCCGGCACCTCGTAGGCGGAGAAGGTCCTCCCGCCGTCGGCGGAGTGCAGCAGGACGCCGGTCCCCCCCGCGCCCGAGAGCAGGTAGATGTCGCCGTCGCCGTCGAAGGCGATCTTGGTGGTCACCTGGGAGAACGCCGCCTCGGCCGGCGATGGCGGGCGGCTCGTCACGGCGGCGCCCAGGTCGGTGCGCTCCCACTCCCCGTCCCGCAGCGCCCACAGGCCGCCTCCGGCCCGCACATACGGCTCATTGGCCGTGCCGAAGTACATCTGGCTCTCGGTGGGGAAGTCCGCGATATGCCCAAGCTGCCGGTTCTCGTGGTTGTACGGCGTGAGCCGCAGGGGCATGTCCAGCAGGCCCATCGCCGGTGCATCCCCCGCCCGCAGCTCGATGGTGGAATACGTGCTGAAGCCCCCGCCGTCCTCGGGAGTGGCCCGCACCCGACAGCGCCGCATCTGAGCCTCCGGCGGCAGGGCACACCGCACCGTCACGGCCTGATCCCGGTTCGCCTCCAGCTCCACCTGCTCGGTGCTCAGGCTCACCGGCCAGGGCTCCTCAGGGAACTCCAGGCTCAGGCTCACCGCACGCTTCCGCGGGGCGCTATTGTGAACGTTGAGGGTGGCATGCCCCTCACTCCCGAGCCCGGTATGGACGATCCGGCTGTAGGGCGTGAGCAGCCAGCGGTTGTCCGACAGAGGGAACCACACCTCCGCGTTGGGCGACCAGACGCACTTGTCCGGGTGCGGATCGGTCTTCTCCCACCGCGTCAGCCCGTCCACATTCAGAACACCCCGGCCCTCCGGTAGCCGCAGGCACCACAACTCCGCCGGGCCCCTCTCCCCGGCAGGCACCGTGGCCGAGGCGTTCCCCTCGGCATCCACCGCCGGCGCGGCGATGGTCTCTCCGGCGGCGTTCAGTAGCTGCAGATCGGCCGAGCCCTCGGGCACGCCGGATGCCTCGATGGCGATCTGGGCGGGCCGCGGCTGGAACCACACCTCCGCCGGACCCTCCGGACCCTCCAGGACGATGGGCTCCTGATGGCGCTCGTCCTTGTGGCCCCGGGCGGTCTCGATCACGTAGTGCGGGCAATTGGTGCGGAAGGACCAGAGCATATTCTGACCGTAGCGGTCCTGAGAGACCGTGATGTTCAGCGCATAGACGCCCCTGGCCATTACCCCGGCCGTCAGTCTCAGGCGCCCCACCGGGCCCAGACCACCGCCCCTGGGTAGCCCGTCGTCGGGAATGAAGCCCTCGTCCAGCACCTCGCGATCCGGTCCGAGCAGGATCGCCCTCAGTTCGGCGGTGGTGTCCCGCGCATTGCGGTCACGCTTTTCGACCTCAACCACCAGCTCGCCGGGCTCGGCAAGGAAGTACACGCCTCCACAGCCCCCCATGAGTGGGCTCATCGACCCGTTCATCGGCAGGTCCCCGTTTCGATCCTGCGCGTGGGCAAGCGGCAGCAGGAGTGGTATGGACAGCAGAAGCAATCCGATGGTCCTGTGCATTGGAGATCACCTGATGACTGTGGTTATCAGATCACGGCCGCGGAGGCCCATCGCTCCCGCCGACAGCCTACGCCACCCCGTACCTTCGGCGCGCCCGGTGGAGGTAGTCGGCGACGACGGCGACGGGGGCCGTCCAGATCCGGTCACGCTCGTCGGCAAGGTAGTCCAGAAGCTCACAGAACTCGTACTGGGCGATCCCCAGCCGGCCGCCCTCGAGGCTGTGGAAGGCGAAGACGATCCAGCGCCCGTACTTGATCGCCTTGCGCACCAGCCCGATCAGCTCCGTGCCCCGGCAGTGCTCGGCATTGTGGCTGGCCAGATGGTACAGATCGCAGTTCAGCGGTGTATTGGCAAATCCGTACTCGCCGATGGCGCGACCCGCCACGAAGTGCCGGGCGATGATGGGAACATAGCTCTGCCGCGTGAGCCCCTCCCCCACATCGGTCTGGTAGCATGGGTAGGCGAAGCTGCGGGCCGGCACGGGGATGACCTCCTGAAGCCGTCGCTCGGCCTCCAGGATGTCCGCCTCGATCTCCCCGAGCGTTGAGCGCTCCAGGCCCCCGGCTTCGGTGTCGTCCGAGAAGTTCCGGGAGCAGGTGTGGCTGAGGGTGTGGTTGCCGATCTCATGGCCCTTGTCGGCCAGCGCCTTCCACGGCTGCAGCCACCCGGCATAGTCGTCCATCCGCGGGCCGAGGTAGAACGTGCCCCGCATCCCGCGCTCCTCCATGAGCGGAGCGGCGATCCGAAGCTGGCTCTCGTGCCCGTCGTCGTACGTCAGGGAGACGGCGCCGAGGATGTCGCCTTCCCACACGTCCTGACCGTTGATGACCATCCGCGGTTCCTCTTCCCGGCGTCTGGGGCCGCCTGGGGGGAGTCCGTAGGCCGTCGCCGGGCGGCACAAGCCGCCGGCTTGCCCGGTCGCGTTTCCGATGACCATTCGCCACCGCAGCGCCCCCGGCCTCCGCGATGGGACCACACCGGCTACGCCGGGATGCAAAGAGCCGGCCTCCGCAGGCCGGGGACGGGAGAACCCCATCAGCCACCGGCCGCCCGAAACAGCGCCGATTCCGGGGACAGATAACCGTTCGCCGGCCATCTTCCCCCGTCCGTCGCGAAGCCTCTCCTACTCCTCCCGCGTCCCGTCGTGCAGCCACTGCCTGCTGCAGCGGGCGAAGACAATGCTCTCGTACGGGCTGAACACGCCGCGCTCGTACAGGCAGCCGATGCCGCCGTCCGGCAGCTCGGCGAGACACGAGTATGCACAGGGGCCGGCATAGAGAACCCCGGCCACCGGCCACGTGGCTCCCTCGTCGAAGCTCAGGCGCAGCGTCATGTTCATCCGCCGCTTGCTGGCGGGATTGGAGAACGCCCAGGCCGGGGGCTCCGTGCGCAGGTGGATCAGGCTGGCGTCGCAGACGGGGTCCAGCAGCGCGTCGTCCCAAACGGGCTCCGCCCACGTCTCTCCCTCATCTTCGCTCCAGGCCACGACGCGCCGATGCGCCTCGCCCGAGGAGCGCATGTTCAGGCACAGGCGACCATCGGCGGCCTGGACGACCTCGCACTCATTGCAGTCCTTGTACAGGGGCGCCACCGTCCTGCCCGCCCGCCACGTTTGGCCCCGATCATCGCTGACCATCACTGCAGCGCGGTACTCCTTCGCCGCCGCCTCGCCGGCCATGGTCCAGATCGGGACCACCATCCGGCCGGAGGCCGTGCGGATGCCGCTGCCCGGGCCGGTGGCCACACGGCTCCAGGCGAAATCGTTGCGCAGGCTATCGGTGATCTCCCGCGGCGTGGAGAAGCGGGCGCCGTCGTCATCGCTGTGCGTCACGAACACCCGGCGGTTGTTGCGACAGAACAGCAGCACGATGCGGCCCGTCTCCGGGTCCACAATCGGGCACGGGTTGCCCATGGTGTTGCCTTCGTCATCCGCCAGGACCTGCATGGCGCCCCAGGTCCTCCCGCCATCGAAGCTGCGCTTCAGCACCAGCTCGATGTCGCCGTCATCGGCGGCACTCCTGCGCCGCGCCTCGGCGAATGCCAGTAGCGTCCCTTTCCCACTCACCGCCAGAGCCGGGATACGGTACGTATGGGTGTCGTCCTCGCCCGCCCGGTAGACAGTACCCTCATCGGGCAACAGCGCCGCCTTGCGGTCGATCTCATCGGGGGAGAAGTGGACGCTGACCACCGACTGCTTCTCGCCCTCCTGCAGCACGGCGTACGTGGTGGCGACCAGCGTCCCGTCGGGGAGCAGCTCCAGACCGGGGTAGCCCAGATCGCCCTTGACCGGGCTGTTGAGCAGCCGCACGCGGTATTGCCCCTCGCCGCCGCTCACGAGATCCTCGTACGTGCCGATCCAGGCCACGAAATCGCCCTGGGTTGGGCTGCCCTGGGCCACGTCGCGGAAGCACATGACCAGGCGGCCATCGGGAGCATAGCGGGGCATGTGTCGGTCCCCGGTGAGGCTCGCCGGAAGCTCTCGAAGCTCCGACCACGTCTGACCCTCGTCATCACTGGTCATGAGCAGGGAGTTCAGGCGTCGGGTGTTCTCCCTGGCGATCGTGGCGATCTGTCTGCCGTCCGGGGAGCGGATCAGGGCGGGCTCGCAGGGGTCGGTGCCCTCAAGCTCGCCCACCAGACGTTGGTCACGCCACGTCAGGCCGCCGTCATCCGAGACGGCCTGCCACAGTGTCAGCGGCGAGCGGTCGTTGTCGTTCGGGCCCCGATGGTACGCGCACAGATGCCGGCCGCCGGAGATCGGAAGGACCGTGATGGGGGCCACGATGCACTGCAGCCCGTTGGGCTCCAGCGGCGTCCAGGTCTGTCCCTGATCCAGCGAGACAGCCTGCCGCATGGCGCCGTAGCCCTCCATCAGCAGCAGCCGCCGGACCCCGTCGGGACCGGTGAGCTTGTGCAGACAGGGGCAGTTGGTGGCCGTGGCCCAGTTGTCCGGCACCGGCAGACGCTCGCTCCAGGTCCGGCCCCCATCGGTGCTTCTCTTCAGCACCGCCGCCGGGCCGCCGTGGCCCAGAGGATAGGTGCAGAGCATGGTCTTGCCGTCATCCAGCAGAACCGTGGTGGGATGGCCCAGGTACTGGTTGGGAGTGCTCTCCACGATGTGCTGCCGCCAACGCTCGGTGCTCAGATCGACGGTGGGGATCGTATAGGTTACAGGCTGGGTGCGACCCGGTGGCAGCGGGAGCAGCCGGCCGGTGGCGGAGAAGTCGTATACCCGCATGCGACTGCGCCAGGGACGCAGCGCGATGGTGCCGAAACGGCCGGTGGAGGTCTTGACCTCATGCACCGTCGCCCCGTCAATGCACAGTCGCAGGTTCTCACCCTCGCGGATTGCCTGGAACTCAAAGGGCTCGCCGGGGGTGATGAAGTCGGCGGGCATGCCGATGGAGCCGGTCTTGGAGCCGAACAGACGGCCGCTGGTGAAGATCTCCCCGGCGGCGCCCTCGAAGCCGAAATGGCTGTGGTCATCGATGACGAAGGACGCCGCGCTGCGGGCCAGATCGAGGATCTCCAGACGCACCGTGACTCGGAAGTCGCCCTCGCCCAGAGCATTGCCGGCGTACAGCAGGTTGTGCAGGCCCCGGCACTCCAGGTACCCGGGTCCGCGGGACCAGACGGCCCCCACCTCCCGGACCAGCACGGGATTGCCCGCCTGAACAAAGACCGCGGTCGCGTGGTCGCCGCCGGCATCCATGGGCGCATCCTCCTTTGGTGGCTGCGCGAGGCCCGGCAGGGCGCAGCACAGTGTTACGACGGCACAGCGCAGGGCACGCTGCATCCTGTGCCCGCTGCCGACACGGCGCGGCCCCCGCATGGCGGCCGGTGGCCGACGGCGCCCGGAGCCTGCAGGAACGGAGGCCATCTACCATTCCACCGCCCGGAGGTCGCAGTCAAACCGCATCAGGAAGGGCTCGGGGCGAGCGGCGAGGTTGTGGCACAGACCCCAGGTGATGCCCTTGCCCCACGCGTCGGGGGCGAAATGGTCCTCGCGGAAGGGGCCGGGACAGGCCGGGGGGGTGAGCTCGGCCTGGCTCACGAAGCGGATCCCATCGGCGGAATACTGCAACGTCCCGCCGCCGGGCGCGGCCGGCGCCACCAGAGCCGCCACACCCCGACGCTGCGGCCACAGGCAGACCGCCTCTCCGCTCTCCAGCACGGGATTGGCTCGGTGCTTCTCAAACGGTCCCGTGGGGTGCGGGGCGATGGCGACGCCCGTCCCCGTCTCGCCGGGCGACAGCCCCTTGCGGCGTCCCCGGTAGTACATCCAGTAACTCCCGCCACGCACCAGGAGGCAGGCATGGGACACGCTGTGGCTGTCCCAGACCTCGTCGGCCTCGGGCCACAGGGACAGCCGGCCGTCGCCGGGGGTCTCCACGGGTGGCAGGTCGTCCTCGCCCGGCCGCAGGACGGGGTTGTCGGGGAACCTGGTCCACGGACCGTACGGTGATTCGGAGAGGGCCACGCCTATGGCCGTTGCGGCGCCGTCGGGCCCGCCCGCGTCACTGTCAGGTGCTCTGGCGGCCGCGGTGTAGTACAGGAAGTAGCGCCCCTCGGCCACCAGGATCGTGGGACTGCACACGCCCTGCTCGTCCCAGGCGCCGGGGCCGCCGCAGGAGATGGCCTCCCCCTCTCCGGTCCAGTGTCGGCCGTCTGCGGAGGTGGCGTGGCAGATGGAGACGTCGTCGCCGGAGGCGTCCGCCCTGGCCCGGGAGTACCAGACATGGAACTCGGAGTCGACGCGGATCACCGGGCTGGGATCGCGACGAGAGACGCCATCCTCGTAGCCGATCGCCGTCGAATAGGTGAACACATCCCCGGGCCGGTCATCAATGGGTAGGCGGTTCATGCACGGTCTCCCAGCCAAGGCCGGCGTTCATGGGAAGCGGCGTCCCTGCCCGTATCATACAGGCAGAGCCGCCACACTGCCAACGCGCGAAGGCGGTCACGGCGGCCGGTCTGCACGACGCAAACGCACAAAGCATCTGGTTCCACCGCACACCCCCCACAACCTCCGGAGAAGGAGGCGCCGGCACTCCCGCCGTCGTCTTCCCTCCTCCCGTGCCGTTCGTGGTATATTGTGCACACGGGGCCAACCGTCACGACTATCGGAGGGATCCACAGTGTCGCAGGAGCCGTCCGCCATTGACGTCTTCGAGGCGTTCTTCCGGCGCGAGCCGGCGCCGGCCCGTATCGGCTTCTTCAGTCTGGGCCACCATATCTACTGGCCGCAGTTCCCGGGCCTGCGGGAGCGGCTCATGGGCCACCACGAGGACTTCCGCTCGCGGCTGGAGGCCATGGGGGTAGAGGTCGTGGATGCGGGGATGAGCGATAGCCCCAAGTCAGCCTCGGAGGTGGCCCGGACGCTGCAGAGCGCCGATGTAGACCTGCTCATCGGCTTCCTGGCCACCTACACCCCCTCCGCCGACTGCGTGCCTATCGCGCAGGCGGTGCGGCGCCCCCTGGTGCTCGGCGCCCTACAACCCGACAGAGCCCTGGACTACGCACACGCCACCACCTTCGCCCAGCTTGCCAATGACAACATCACCAGCCTCCCGGAGATCTGCTGCGCCCTGAACCGCACAGGGCTCTCAGCGGCCGACGCCATCGTCGGCCTGCTCTACGATGACAACCGGGCCTGGGACAGGATAGCCTCGTGGGTGGACGTCGCCCGCGCACTCCACGTCCTGCGCCACGGGCGCCTCGGTGCCATGGGCCATGTGTATGAGGGCATGCTGGACATGAACAGCGACCCCACGCGGATCCAGGGTGTCTTCGGCCCCCACGTAGAGCACATCGAGCTGGATGACCTGCAGCAGATCGTGGACGAGATCGGAACGGAGCGAGTGGAGGAGCACCTTTCCTTGATCCGCCAACTGTTCCATTTCCCCGAGCCGGGCAGCGACCCCATCGCCGGACCGGTGGATGAGGAGGAGCTGCGTTGGGCCGCCAGAGTATCTCTTGGGCTCCACGAGCTGGTGGACCGGTTCGGGCTCCAGGGCCTGGCGTACTACTATCGCGGCCTGGCCGGCAACGCCAATGAGCGCCTCGGCTGCAGCCTGACCATCGGCAGCTCGCTGCTCACCGGCCGCGGCGTCCCCATCGCCGGCGAGCTGGACATCAAGAACTGCATCGCCATGCTCATCATGGACCGTCTGGGAGCGGGCGGGTCGTTCGCCGAGCTTCACCCCATCGACTTCGACGGCGACTTCGTGCTGGTCGGGCAC
>CAZXDD010000322.1:6474-8864 GCA_964639415.1 uncultured Armatimonadia bacterium | reverse complement strand
ACGTGTGCTCTTCCGATCTGACGTACAGAGCCCTGCCGTACCCATCCCACTTCTCGGGGTCGGTGATGGGCGCCTCTTTGGACCCTTCGCCCTCGGCGGCGGTGAACTGGCCGATGGCCTGGAGCAAGAGCCCCTTGTCTTCAAAGAGCTGCCTACCATTGAGGAAGTAGGAGCGTCCCAGGCGTGCCCAGGCATCGGGATCGTCGGGGGAGCCGTCGCCCTCGCGGGGCTTCATGGCGCGGCGGTAGGTGTTGCGCGCGGTGGCCCAATCGCCCATGCCGGCGTAGGCGTCGCCGAGAGCCTTGTTCAGCTCCGGCCACAGGTGGCGGTTGATGGCGAAGTCCTGGGCCCTGTGGTACTGCTCGGTGATCTGCTCGAGGGTATCCTTAGCCGGGCGCCGCAGGGCGCGCCGCAGCTCCCAGAGCTCCTTGCGAAGTTGGTCCCAGTCTTCCAGGACCATGGAGGCCTTCTGAGGGTCATCGGGATCGGTGGTGAGGTACTGCAGCCGCAGCAGGCGGTAGACCTCATCGGCCCACTTCTCCAGCACGCTCCGCGCGCCTTTGAAGGTGTCGATGGCCTCGGAGTACTGTTTGCGCGCCGCCTGGGTGAGTCCCACGTAGTAGGAGGCCTCGGTGTAGAGGGGCTCTTCGGCGAGGACACGGCGCATCATGGTCATCGTGTCCTCGTAGTTGCCGGCCTTGTAGGCAACGCGGCCCAGGGCCACTCGGACGGCGCTGCGGTCCGATAGCGTCCGGAGGCCGAGCTCCTCACGATAGAGGTCCGAGGCGCGGTCTAGCTGATGGCGGTCCTCGTAGATGCGCCCCAGGTACATGCGGGTGCCGGTCCTGGAGGGTGCCATCTGAAGGGCCTTGCGCAGAGACGCTTCCGCCTCGGAGTAGTCCCTGCTCTCCGTGGCTGTCCGTGTGGCGAGGCTTTGGTACACGAGCTCGAACTGCGCGGCTCCGAGGTAGAACCAGGCCACCTCGGACTCCGGCTGGGCCGCCACGGCCTTCTGGAGGTCCTCCACCGCCCTGTCGTACTCACCAGCCTGGAATCTTTCGTGCCCACTGATGAAGTAGTCCGACTGTCCCTGTGCCGGTACCCGGGAGGCAGGCAGCACACAGCAGACAGCCGTCAGGACTACGACAACGAGGCGTCGCGCCCTCGTCATCGGACAGCTCCCCTTTGTCGTACAAATGGCGTTTCTGGCCGGTCGCATTATATGGCAATAGCTACGTGGTGTCAACGCGACCGGCCGTGCACGGGGCTCGCTCTCTTCCGGCACGGACGACTGAGCTTGAGGGATGTTTCGCCGCCGCTGGCGCGGTGGCCTCCCTGAGTTCGGGTGATCTTTCAGAGTCTTCTCAGGCGGGCAGCGAAAGTCGCGCGGGGCCGGTGCAGGACCGGCGGCCACTTGACCACCGTCTGCAAACGCGGTACCCTCCCCGGCGGCAGCTCACGGTCCGGCTGCCTGGGAGCCCGTCGGTCAGGTTAGCCGGGTCGCCAACGTGCCTCGCTGCCATGGCCCCAAAAGCGTATTTTAAGTGGCTTTGCGGTATCATACATGGCCTTTAGCGGCGAACATGACGTTAGACAACCGAAAAGGCCTCCTGCCGCGCGCACCCGAGGGTGCGGAAGGACTCTACCGACAGGCTCGGAGGGACCCGACGATGGCTCTGTTCCATTACAGCGGCACCGACGAGGCGGGCGCGTCGGTATCGGGCACCGTCGAGGCGCACTCGCGGGCCAATGCCACCCACCAGCTTCGGGAGCGGGGCATCTGGATCCGGAAGCTGGAGGAGGCGAAAGGTGCGCCGCGCGGGGGAGGGGCGCCGGAGCACGGTGGCGTGCGTTTCTCGCCGCTGTATGGTCTGTGCCCAATCTCGGCGGGCACGATGGGCAACTTCTACGAGCAGATGGCCAATCTGTTCCGGGCGGGCGTGGGCATGCAGAGCCTGGTTCAGGACACCGCGGCGCGCGTGGGCAGCGGCCGGCTGAGGGCGGTTCTGCTTCAGGTGGCTCCGGCCGTGGCGGCCGGGGGCCTGCTCTCGCAGCAACTGGCTCGGTACCCGCAGGTCTTTCCGCGAGCCGCTGTGGGAATGCTTCGGGCGGGCGAGATCACCGGCAACCTGGACGAGTTGGCCAAAGACCTGGCCGAGGAGTACATGAACCAGCAGCGCGGCTGGTGGTATGTGGCCGCGGCTAAGGTGTACTTCTCCATCGTCGCCCTGTTGGTGGTGCTGGTGCCCAGCTTTCCCATGATCATCGGCCACGGCACGGTGGTGCAGGGGATCGCGCTGTGGGTCCGGTACGTGGCGGCACAAGTCCTGCCGTGGATCGCGCTGGTAGTGGGCATCTGGCTGGTACTGCGTGCGGTGTGGGGCCTGCCG